>CP089984.1:6590000-6890000 GCA_037157815.1 Sorangiineae bacterium MSr11954 | reverse complement strand
GGTGGCGACGATGGCGGCAAGGACGAGCGGCGATCTCACGAGAGCCCTCCACGGCGGCGCATGAACCAATGGGCTCCGAGAAGTGTGGCGGCAAGCAGGGTCCACGTCCACGGCGGCGCCACCGGAACCACGTGCCGCTCGGCGCTCACCACGGTCGGCTTGGGCAGACGGATGTCGCGAACGTCGCTGGCGAACGCAAAGCTGCCGCCCGTCGCTTCCGCCAGCGCGCGCAGCCTCTCCGGATCGGGTCGCGTGTCGGCCCACTCGTCGCCTCCCGCTTCGCACGCGAAGTCGCGCCGGGTGGTGGGGCCGGTGCCGATGCGCAACCGCGCGGAGTAGCCGCCCGTGGGCAGCGGCGGGAGCGCCATCTCGATGGGCGCATCGTCGCCCTCGCGCACCTTCTCGACGTGAATGGGCGCGACCCCCGACTTGTCGAGCCGGGTCACGTCCAGCACCACCGTCTCACCCTTGGTCGCGTGCCCCGCGGTGCGGATGCGAAGGATCGGCGGAACGTCGGCGATGCACCCCTCGCGCAGATCGACCTGCGCCGGCTCGAATCGCGGATCGCGCATGAGCCAGCCGAGGAGCCCATCCCACAGCGCACCGTGACCGCGCCCCGCGGTTCGCGCCCCGAGCTCGGAGAACTCGAACAACCATCCGCCATCGATCCCGAGCGCGATGGATCGTCCATCGCCTTGATCGCCAATCGCCAGAACCGGCATGGGCGCGCCCGTCTTGGTCGTGCGCGTCGGGTGCGTCCACAGCACGACCCCTCCGGTGCGCACGTCGCCGAGCACATTGGCGCCCGGCATGCTCGGCAGCTCATCGCCCACCACCGCGCGCAGCGGGGCGAGGACGGGGGCCGATCGACCGGGCTCCGTCCACGCGGGCACGAACGGCGCGGTGTCCGCCGCGGTCGCCCCCGACGTGCCGTCGAGGGAAACCGGGAGCACGCCGCCCAGCGGCGTGCCGGCGTATCCGCCTGCGACGAACGAGTTGGGCCCGCCCACCATGATGAGCCCACCGCCCGCGCGAACGTAGCGCGCCAGCGCCGGGAGGTGCCGCTCGAGCCCGTAGGGTTGCGCGTCGAAGTCCTGCAGCACCACGGCGTCGAACGAGGGCAGGTGCACGCTGAACAGCTCGTCCACGGGGAAGGGGATGAGCGCCAGATCCTCCTGCGCGGCCCGCGGATCGTCGGCCGGCGTGCGCAAGATGAAGAACGCCACCACATCGACCGACGCGTCGCTCTTCAGCCACTGGCGAAGGGCGCGCACGTCGTTGGTGGGCTGCCCCGCCACGTGCAGCACGCGCACCCGCTCGCGGGCCACGTTGAGGGTCAGGAGCCGGCGGTTGTTCTCGGGGATGGTGTCGCCGGTGGGCGATTCGATGCCCACCTCCAAGATGCGCACCCCGGCGCGGTCGAGGGTCACCGTGAGATCGACGCTGGCCTTGCCGTCTTTGACGTCGGCGAGCCCGGTGGCCAAAAGGGCAGGCGGGCCATCCTCGCGGAGCTCGCGCGCGGTCACCGTCAATTTGTCGCACGACAGACCGCCGCTGCACCCGATGTCGACCTTGAGCGGCAAAGGAACGTGCGCGACCGCCGCGCCGGCGTTGGCCACGCGCCGGATGCTGGCGTCGGCGGGCCCCTCTTTCGTGGTGGCGATCGTATGGATGGGTGCGTGGATGGCGTTGCCGAGCTCCTTGAGCAGCGCGCGCGGCGCGTCCTCTTGCGGATCGTCCAGCCGCCCGTCGGAGACCACGACGACGGCGGCGGGGCGCTCGTCGGGCATGGTGCCGAGCGCGCGGATGGCCGAGCCGAGATCGCTCCTCTGGCCGCGCGCGGAGGTGCCGTCGCCCACGGAGAACGGCTTGGGGGCGCCGTCCGAGAAGCCGAGCTGCATCACGCGCGCGTCGGGCGCCGCCTTGGTCAGCTGCGCGATCACGTCGTCGCGCGTCTTCTGCCGCGTGCCGCCGCCGTCCGAAGGGAGCGCCATGGAGCGCGACGTATCGCCGAGCACCACCACGCGCGCGCCGATCACGCTCTCACGGGCGGCGATGCGCACCGGGCGCAGCACCGCCAGGGCGAGCGCCAAGAGCGCGAGCACCCCCGTCACCAGGATGCCCATGCCGCCTCGCTCGCGGCGCCGCATCTCGACGATGAGCAGCACCAGGCTCGCCACGGCGAGGATGCACGCCGCGACGATGGCCCAGGCGGGCAAGTCGTTGCTCGTTGCCAGGCGCGTCGTAGGCATCGATCAGGGTTGCTCGCCGCTGTGTGGAGAGAACGCACGTCGTCGCATCAAGAACGGCGCGTGCACCTGGTCGTCCTTGTAGTTCGAGCAGAGCACGTACATGGCCACATTGACCGCCAAGCGGATCGCCCGCTCACGCTGCAGGTCGCCGCCCGGCACCACCGGCTGCTCCCACATGCCCGTGGGGCCGCGCGCCAGCGCGCCGCCGAGATCGTGCGACGAGAAGATCACCTGCGCCGAGCCGCCGCGCACGATGGCCTCCAAGGTCTTCGCCCCCGCGATGCGGCCCTCGGCGCGTCGCAGCAAATAGAAGGTGCGGAAGATCACATGGTCCGCCCCGATGGTGATCGGCGCCGAATCCGGCAGCACCCGCGCAATTTCGCGGCGGGCCGAGTTGCCGAACGCTCCTGGCGCGCCCTCGTTCGACACGCCGGCGTCGTCGACCAGCATCACGCCGCCCAGCGCAAAGAAGCGGCGCAGCCCCGCGATCTCCGCCGACGTGAGCGCCGCCACCGCCGCATCGCCGCTCCAATAGAGGAACGGGCCGTCCGTGATGGTCGCATCGGCCGCGTGCACCACGCTGGGCCGCAAGCGCGCCGGCGCCGAGGTGCGCTGCACGAGCTCCCACGACCATCGCCCCGGCGCGCTCGGCCTCGCCGCGCCCGTCTGCGTTCCCGTGAGCAAAATGCGCGGATCGAACCCACCCGCATCGCCGAACGCGCGCGCCGGCTGCGGCACCAGCAGCACCAGCACCCCCAAGGTGAGCGCAAACGCACCGGCCACCAGGTGCCGAGGCGGCAGGCGCGGCAGACCGCGCAACCGGCGCAAGTCGACCCGGCCGCGCAACCGGCGCAGGTCGAGCCGACCGTGCAACCGGCGCAGGTCGAGCCGACCGTGCAGACGAAACCAACGATGCAGACGCAAAAAAGTCACGGTTCCTTTGTGGCACGAATCAATCGAAGTCGTCCACGCGCCACACGCCGCCCTCGCGTTTGAGTCGCACGTGATGGCCCCCCACCACATTGACGTTGGCCGAATCCCCCGAGACTTGCACGGGGAGCGTCTCCGGATGCTCGAGCCCGCCGACGAGCGAACGCAAATCTTGCTCGATGGCCGCCCGCGTCGCCGGCGTGAGCACGCGCATCAACCCCGCGTAGCTCCTTCGCGCCACCACGCGCCGCAGCTGATCGAGCGCCTCCTCCGGGGTGCGCGCCCCGCCCGGCATGGCGCCCGCGCTGGTGATCCAGAACTTGCCGTCCTTCAGCTCCAGCGCCGTCTCCTCCCCATCGCGAAAACGCAGCCGCGCCGTGGCCTCCGCGCGCGCGTCTTTGGCCGAGAGCGCGCGGCCTTGCTCGGTCAACTCGGCCCGCTCGCTGGCCACCAGGCGCCGCACCTCATCACGCGAGCGCGTTTTTTGCGCCGCCTCGGTCATCATCTCGTAAATGGCGTCGCCGTTGCCGCGCGCCGCCGCCTCGGCATAGGCCTTGGCCGCGTCTTTCGGATCCGGAACGCTGCGGCCCAGGCACCCGGTCAAGGTGACCGAGGTGACCGAGGTGACCAAGCTGGCCATGAAGAGCGCCGCCCCCAGAGCACGGGGACCGAAAATCGCATCGCGGGGCAATCGAGGCATCCGCCGAGCAGACTAGCAGGAGCTCGATCGTCATCCGATCGCGATTTCGAGCCCGAAGACGTCGCGAAAGAGCCCCGCCTTGGCCCGCACCGTCCACTCTTCGAGCTCCCGCTCGTGATCGCCGTCGATGGTGAGCTGCACCCGCCCCCGCGTCTTATCGATGGCCGCCCGCACGTTGCGCACCTTGCCCAGGTGCTCGCGATCGAGCGCGTCGGCGATGCGCAGCATGGCGGCGAGCGCCCGCACCTTGCCGCGCGCCTCTTTGTCGAGCTCGCGGAAGTTGGGGTGCGACGGATCGGGGCCGCTCTTTCGGTGGTAGCGGGCCACATTGGCGATGAGCGCCCGCTCGTCGGGGGTGACGCCCATGATGTCGGAGTGCTGGATGAGGTAGAAACTGTGCTTGTGGTGCCCGTCGTAGCGCACGAAATCGCCGATGTCGTGCAGCAGGGCCGAGGCGCGCAGGAGCAGCCGATCGCGATCGCCCAGCCGGTGCTCGTCGCGCAGATCGTCGAAGAGCTGCGCCGCCAGCCGGGCCACGAGCTTGCCGTGCGCCTCGTCGAATTGGTAGCGCTGGCCCAGCCGCGTACACGCGCCGAGCACATTTTCGGCTTCGCGCAGCACGTCCCAGACCTGAAAGTGCTTGTCGACCAGCTCCTCCAGGATCCCGTCCTTGAGTCCCACGCTGGGCGCCACGATCTGGCTCGCCTTGAGCGACTCGGCGATGTGCAGAAAGATGGCCGCCGCCGGTACGATGGTGTCCGCACGATCGGGCCGCAGCCCGTGCGCACGCGCCCGCTCTGCAGGCGACATGGCGCACAGCTTGGGAAAGAGCTCACGCACCGCGGCCACGTCCGCCGCCGCATGACCGGCGAGCTCCGGCACCTTGGCCCGGCACAGATCGGCGAGGGTCTCGATGTTGCCGCCCGTGCCCACCAAGGTAAGGCCGCTCGTACCGCCCGCGAGCCGCGACAACTGCGGTCTGGCCTCGCCCAGCGCGCGCTCGACCGCCTCGTCCACGATGCGGGTCAACTCGCCGCTCATCGTGGTGGCGTCCTTCAAGAAGGTCTCGAGCAGCCGCACGCTCCCCAGCGGCAGCGAAATCGAGAAACTGGACTGCCCGCGATCGAGCACGGTTAACTCGGTCGACCCCCCGCCCACGTCGATGAGGAGCACGCGCCGGTCCTCGAGCAAGAGCCTTCGCGACACGGCGAGCTGAATGAGCCGCGCCTCCTCGATGCCGTAAATGACCTCGAGATCGATGCCCGCCTCGCGCCGCGCCCGTTCGACCAACGTGGCCCCATTGGCGGCTTCGCGCACGGCGCTGGTGGCGGTGGCCCGGTATGAGACCACTTTGGCCTCGTCCATCTCGCGCCGGAAGTCCTTTAATGCGGCGCACGCCCGCCCGATCGATGTGGGAGCAAGCTTCCCGGAGACGAACACCTCCGCGCCCAGGCGGACCGGCGCGCGAACGCTGGCGACCTCGCGCCAAACGCCCTCCGCGGTGGCCGCCGCCGGTAGAAGCGGCAGCTGCAGCCTCTCCCCCGACGCCGGCGATGGCCCATCCGCCTCCACGATGCGAAGGCGGAGCGCGTTGGAACCTACGTCGATGGCGGCAAAGGAGGGCATTGCACGTTGAGCCTAGCCTTAATGCACATCGATTTGCGATGCTCTCCCCGTGGAACGGAGCCTCGAACCCGCGGAACGGCGCGCGCGCACCACCTTGACGGCGGGGATCGCCGCGTCCTTTCTAGGGCTCGCCATCGCAGCGACCCTCGATCGGACATTGGGTGGCGCGCTTTTGGTGTTCGGATGGGGCGCCGCCGCGTATGCCGTTCACCGCCTTGGTCGCTTGGGGGGGAAATCCTAAAGCTCACTCCGAAGCACCACCACTCCGATATCGGCCCCGAGCTTCGGAGTCCGCGCCGCAGCATATCCAAAGTCGCGCTCGGTGATGGTGAGTACCCCTGTATGGGCGCCGCTCGCGGTTTTGCCAACGAGATCGGCATCGTGTAGCGCTTTTTCGTTCACCGTCGGGGTCTTTGGCGCTCCGTAGACACCTGTACGATCAAACATGGCTACGTAGAAGATCGGCAATTTGCCCGCCTCGTTGTCCTTTCGCAATCGCTCCCCCAGATCATGCCGGAGTGTCTCTTGGAGGTGATAGGCGAATCGCCGATACGTCCAGCCGGTGAGATAGACACCGAGCAGCTTTCGATCGTCCGCTCGAATGGGGGCGGCAAAGAGCCAATCGCGATCAGGCGGATTTTGCGCGGCCGTCTCCGGAAATGCGCCGGTGGTGGAGGTGGTCGCCTCTTTGGCCTTTGCCAGATCGGGAAAGATGGCAAAGAGGTTCTTTTCGGCCATCGCATCCTGCTCGAGGTTGTTTCGAATGGCGATTCCGCGCTCGTCGGTGACGGCGAAGAAGGTGGACTTGGCCACATTCAAATCGGGCACCTCGCGGCGCACCTTGGTCAGCGCAGCACGGACGGCGCCGAGGTCGTCGTGTGGATTTTTCCCCTGTGCCCATAGCGGGGCCAGTCGCTTGGCCCCTTCGGGCATTCCCCGCTCGACCTCGCCGAGGTCTTTGTTCGTGAGCTCCACCAACGAAGCCACGTCTTCCGCGGCCCTTTGTGCGCTGAACTTGCCTTGGTCCCTGCATCCGATGGGCAGCATGAGCGAGGAAACGATGGCGAGCCGGAGCAGGGAACGGGGCATTTGCATGGTGCTCAGGCTAACAAGATTCGCACTTCTGCTACTCGGATGACAACGTCCGACCCCCCCCTGCCATCCGATTCCAAGGGAGAGGTTCATGTCGGTGCGTCTCGGACGATATGAGGTGATCGCCAAGATCGCCGAGGGGGGAATGGCCACCATCTACCTCGGAAAGCTCGTGGGTGATGAGGAGGCCGGAGGTTCGCCGCTCGCAGGGGCCGATTCTCCATCCGGAGGTGCGCTTCGCCGGGAGATGCCGGTCGCGCTGAAGGTCATCAAGGACGAATTTTGCGTCAATCGCGAGTTCGTGAACATGTTTCTCGATGAGGCGAAGATCGTTTCGCGCCTCGCCCATCCGAATGTCGTTCAGCTCATTGAGCTCGGCAAAGAGGGCCACCGGCTCTTCATCGCCATGGAGCTCTTGATGGGCCAATCCCTTTGGAGCGTATGGGATGCCTGCCGCGAGCGGAATATTCGGTTGCGCTACGACGTCGTATCCTGGATTGGCGCCCGAGTGGCCGAAGGATTGCACCATGCGCACGAGCTTCGTGACGCAAAAGGTGAATTCGTCAACCTCGTCCACCGTGACGTCAATGCGAGCAACATCTTCATAACGTACGACGGCCAAGTGAAAGTGGTCGATTTCGGTCTTGCCAAAGCCGCCGGCCGGATTTCGCGCACCGCGGCCGGAATCGTGAAAGGCAAACTGGCATACATGTCTCCCGAGCAGACAGTCGGCCGTCCCCTGGATCGGCGCACCGACGTCTTCGCGCTCGGGGCCACCCTCTGGGAGCTGACCGTCGATCGCCGGCTCTTCAAAGGAAAAGACGACGTTTCCACCCTGACGGCCGTCAATCAGGCCAAGGTCCCCGACCCGACCAAGCTGGTTGCCGAATAC
Source organism: Sorangiineae bacterium MSr11954 (assembly GCA_037157815.1). Taxonomy (NCBI): domain Bacteria; kingdom Pseudomonadati; phylum Myxococcota; class Myxococcia; order Myxococcales; family Pendulisporaceae; genus Pendulispora; species Pendulispora albinea. The sequence goes on along the minus strand of CP089984.1, from coordinate 6,882,508 downwards.
CCTCCTGAACTCTGGAAAGTCCTCCGCCAGGCCCTCGAAAGGGACAAGGAGAAGCGTTTTCCTACTGCAGTGGAAATGGGTAAGGCGCTCGACGAATGCTCGCACCTCGAGGGGCGGCGCGTAACCCCCGAAACGATCGCCGAGGTGATGGAGGCGCTGTTCGAGAACGAGCGGCGTCGTATGGCGGCGTGGGTCGCGGCCAGCGTTCCGAACGAGGGTGGGTCCCAGTTCGATAAGGCGCGCTTGTCGCGGCGGGCCGAGCCCACGCGATCCGCAAATGGCGCCCCAGGCCATGACGGGCCTAAGGTGCCAAGCTCGGTCCACGGAGTTGCCAATCGGCCGCAGCCCGCCGCGGACGTCCAGAGGACCACCACGGCATCGTCGTCCAAAATGCCCGGAGCGGGTTCCAACCCGACACACCCGAATCGCGGGGGGACGATGAGCGCTTCAAATTTGAAAGGATCATCCCGTTCAACGCGTTCAAGATTGAAAGACGACAAGTCGCTTCCGCGCACGATTGCGCCGCGTCGCGTGACGAGGTCGGTGCCACCTCCGGGTGCGTTTGCTCCGCCCGCCATGCGCAAAGCCATGACCTCTACTCCGGATTCCGTGCATGACGCGCACAACACGGAAGAGTCCTCCATGAGCTCCCAAGTCGGTGCATCCACCGTGCAGCGCGCAATGGGGGGCGACGCATCGTGCGCAACGTTTTCGTTGAAGCTGTCGTATTTCGATCTCGACGAGCTGGCTGCGGTGCTGGTGGGGCTGGGCGCGGTTGCTGTCGCTATCGCAACAGCCGCGGCGATCCTCTGGGATCCCTAACCCGCCATACCGGCCTGCCAACCCGTCATCTCGTCATCCATCCATACATACCTGGGGCGCGCGGCGCGACGAGAGCGCGCCAGGGGATGGCGTCGCGCGGGGTATCGCACCCCGCGCACGGGTCCCGGCGGCCTGGGGATGGGGAGGGGGCCTCTTCGGAGACCGAAAAATCCCGGAGATGACCCGGGTCATGTACGTATTTTTACAAGGCAACTTCCGATTGGCGCACCAGCCGTGCTAACAGATGCTTCGCCGACGACGTGCAGATGACGGCGCTGGCGTTCATCGAGGCAGATCTGGTAGTTCTCGTGTTCGGGTGTCGCGTTCGTTGTTAGGGTGCAGGGTGGAATTTGGCTGAGGCTGGTCATTGCTCAGCAACCCAAGTGTTCGTGTTTCAGCGGAGTTGCTGTTTCGAGCCGAAGTGGCGGAATTGGTAGACGCAGCGGATTCAAAATCCGCCGTTCGCAAGGACGTGAGGGTTCGAGTCCCTCCTTCGGTACAGAAAGTAGTTTGAAGCCCGCGCTTCTCGCCCTCTCACCTGGGCACCCGGTAGCAGGCTCCCGATGCGCGCGGCCGCCCGGCCCCGAGAGGGCTCGAAGGCGGCGGCGCCCCTGGGGCCCAAATGGCGCGAGCCCAGGTCCTCGGAGACCGAGAGAGCCTAGGGCCCACGGACTCCGAAGACCGGAGAGCACGTCGCGAGCGTCACGGCACCGCCCAGGTTTTGCCAGGTTTGCCAGGCTTGTCGGGGGGCCGGTCGTCCGATTTTTTCCTTTCAGGTTCGTCCGCTCGTCCGCTCGCCCGCTTCGACGGGGTTGTCGGGTTGGGCAGGTTGTCCGCTTCGACGGGTTTGTCACATTCGTCTGGTTCGTCAGGCTGGTCAGGTGATCCCCAGGTGATGGGTGTCACCCAGGGCCATGGGGCGAGCGACGGGTGAGCGATGGGTGGTGGCGTAGGCCGCTATCCAACCGGGACCGTCAATTGTCTGACGACTTCGAATGATGTGATGCGCAAAACGGACCAAGTCCGCGATAGCGCGAACGAATTCGAAAGCGGTGCTTCGAAAATTCGAAAGGCAACCATCCCGAAATGAGCGTAATTGCCCGCAATTCCCGCTAGGCGGGCGCTCGCACCGGGTACCCTGAATTCGTGCAGGTTCCGTACGAAGTGGTGGTGCTTCGCATCACGCGCCGGTCCTAGTCGTCTTCGGGACCCCCCGGCCGCACTCCTCGCTTCGCATGTCGCCGCCGCCATTCGCTTCCACGAATGGCCTAGTACGGCGCAGACACGTTTGATCCCTGCGCGAACTTCAGGTCCACCGTACTAGTCGCAATGCAGCTCATTTATGCCGCTCCCGCTCCCGTCCCGTGAGGTGGATCATGGGGTCTTGGGGCCCGAGGGAGCTAACGAGGAGGGGAGAAGAGGGCTATGTGGCCCAGTCGATTCCCGTCCGTCATTGAAAATTAGCTAATGACAATTGGTAATCCAAGGAGCTAACCTGGTGCGGATCGACCTTTATGGTCATCTCGGGCGAGACTACCTCGGTCGAAACGTACTAGCCCAGCGCTCTCGTCTTCTCCTTGTTGTTGTTCTTGGCCATTGGGGTCTATCGACGTCAGCACGGGATCGCCGGGTCCAAAATTTCCAATCACGCGCCAACACGCTCGAAGGGGAGCCGCATGAGCAATCTACGAAACACGATTTCAAGCCTCGCTAATGATTTTGCGCAGGGGGTTCTCGGGGCCATCCGCCGAGCTTCGCTCGAAGAGATCCTCGATGAATCCGGACGCGGGCGCCGCGGCCGGCTTCCCGATCTCGGTGGTGACACCGAAGCCGAAGCGGGCGACGAGGGCCGTGGCGTGCGCCGCGGACCGGGCCGTCCTGTGGGGCGCGGTCGCGGTGGCCGGCTGCGCCGTCGTTCGGTGGACGATTTGGCAGAGCTTTCCGATCGCATTGTCGAGCTGCTCGAGCAGCACCCCGAAGGGTTGCGCGCAGAGCAGATTCGGGAGTCGCTCAATGTTCAGGCCAAGGAGCTGCCGCGTCCTTTGAACGACGCGCTCTCCGCCCGCCGTATCGCCAAGAAGGGCCAGAAGCGCGCCACCACCTACTTCGCACGGGGTGCGGCGGCCAGCGGTCGTCGCGCAGCCAAAGCAGCCGGCGCCCCGGGCGCGGGTCGCACCAAGAAGGGTGGCCGCGGTGGAAAGCGGGGTCGGGCGGCCAAGGCAGCGGCAGCGCCGGCCAATGGAGCGAACGCGGCCGCTTGAGCCGACTCGTGCTCCGTCGAAAAATTAGGTTTGCCAGCTTGCCAAGTACGGGTTGCTTCACAGCAACCCTTGGCGGAGGAGGGGCGGCGTGGTAAAGCCCCGCCCCGTTTCCTTTTTTGACATCTGGAGAAAGAATTTCTCATGCCGAGTGATGCGATTCAGTGCAAGCCGCTGGAAGTGGTCGTAAGTGACCGCGGAATCGAGCGCGCCATCAAGATGCTCAAGCGAAAGCTCGCTTCCGAGGGCGTGCTGCGCGAGCTCAAGATGCGCCGCCACTACATGAAACCCAGCGTCAAGCGCCGCAAGAAGCAAGCGGAAGCTGCTCGCCGCCGTCGCAAGCGCGCCAAGATGGACGCAGCGCCGCCGAAGTAGATCTCGCGGTTCTTGTTCATTTTGAGCTTCTTGAGCTTCCCGTGCGACGGGAAGTCGGAGTTTGTGGGATGGGCCGTCTTTCGTCGTCGCTCGCTACGAAGGGTGCGTCGTTGACGCGCCCGTCGTCGGACGGGTTTGTGCCGCAGTTCACACGTTTTGCGTTGGGGTCGCCCTCGGTCGATCAAGTGGCCGTAGAGGAGCGGGCCCTATCGCTGGCGCGCAGATCCATCAAAAAAGGGGCGAAAGTCGCTGGGCTCAAGCTCGCCGTCGCCATGATGGACCTGACGACCCTGGAGGGGAAGGACAGCGCGGGCAAAGTTCGTGCTCTGTGCAACAAGGCGCTTCGTCCGCTGGAGAGCGATCCGAGCGTCGGCACCTGCGCAGCCATTTGTGTCTATCCGAATTGGGTCGCCACGGCGAAGCAGGCACTCGAGGGCTCGCCCGTGAAGGTCGCCAGCGTGGCCACGGCGTTCCCTAGCGGGCAGTCGCCTCTCGCGATCAAGCTCGAGGACGTGCGCCGCGCCGTCGATTTCGGAGCAGACGAAATCGATATGGTGATCGACCGCGGGGCCATGCTCTCCGGCCAATACGCCAAAGTTTTCGACGAGATTGCGGCCACCAAAGAGGCGTGTGGCACGGCGCATCTGAAGGTCATTCTGGAGACGGGCGAGCTCGGATCCTACGACGTGGTGCGAAAGGCCAGTGAGATTGGCATTGCCGCCGGCGGTGACTTCATCAAGACATCGACGGGTAAAGTTCAACCCGCGGCAACTCCAGCTGTCACCCTGGTCATGCTGGAGACCATTCGCGATCACTATTACGCAACGGGGCATCGCGTTGGCATGAAGCCCGCCGGCGGCGTGCGTACCGCCAAGCAGGCGCTTCACTACTTGGTACTGGTGAAGGAAACGCTGGGAGACGACTGGCTTACGCCGGATCTCTTTCGCTTCGGCGCCAGCGCGCTCCTCAACGATGTCCTGATGCAGCTCGAGAAAGAGCGCACTGGCAACTACCAAGCGTCCGAAGACTTCTCGAAGGATTGAGGACACATGAAATCCGAGCTGACGAAACGGACCGCGCGCGCCGCACGCTCCGCGGCCAAAGAAAATGGCGCGTCCGCGCAACGCCAGGTCCGCGCGGTCGACCTTAAAAACGAGAAAGACGAGAAAGACGCAAAGCGCGCGAACGACGTGAAGGTCGCGCACGACGCGAACGAGATGCCCGTGGCGCCGGATGCAGGCGAGCAGGCGCTCGACGCCGCAACGACGATCGCGCCGGCCTCTGTCGCCACGCACGCGTTGGCCTTTGGGCGAGCATGGGATTATGCGCCGGCGCCGGAATCCGCCGATCATGTGAAGATTGCGTCACGATACGGTCTTTTCATCGGTGGGAAATGGAAGGCCCCACTCAGTGGGAAGTACTTTGCGACCATCAGCCCCAGCACCGAGGAGAAGCTCTCGGAGGTGGCGGATGCCGGCGCGCGCGATGTCGATGACGCAGTGCGGGCGGCGCGCGTGGCATACGACAAATACTGGTCGAAGATGCCCGGGTCGGAGCGGGCGAAATACGTGTTTCGCATCGCGCGTGCCATTCAGGAAAAGGCGCGCGAGCTTGCCATCGTCGAATCCATGGACGGCGGAAAGCCGATCAAGGAGTCGCGTGATGTCGACATCCCGTTGGCGGCAGCCCACTTCTTTTATCATGCGGGATGGGCCGATAAGCTCGGCTATGCCTTCCATGGCCGGCGCGCGCGCCCTCTCGGCGTGGCGGGGCAGATCATTCCTTGGAATTTTCCGCTTCTCATGGCCGCCTGGAAGATCGCGCCCGCGCTCGCGTGTGGAAACACCGTGGTGCTCAAGCCCGCGGAGACCACGCCGCTCACCGCATTGATGCTGGCGAAGATCATCGAGGAGGCGGAGCTGCCGCCCGGCGTCGTCAATGTCGTAACGGGGGCAGGTGAAACGGGCGCCGCACTCGCTGCGCACGCGGACGTGAACAAGATTGCGTTCACCGGAAGCACCGACGTGGGGCGCAGGATTCAGCGCTCGCTCGCGGGGACCTCGAAGCGGCTCACGTTGGAGCTCGGGGGCAAGGCGGCCAACATCGTATTTGCAGATGCACCCATCGATCAGGCCATCGAGGGCATCGTGAATGGCATCTATTTCAATCAAGGGCACGTCTGCTGCGCCGGCTCGCGTCTGCTGGTGGAGGAGAGCGTCCACGATTGGGTGGTGAAAAAGTTGCGTGACCGAATCGCCACATTGCGACTCGGGGATCCGCTCGACAAGAACACCGATGTGGGCGCCATCAACTCGAAGGCGCAGCTCGATCGCATTCAGGCGCTGGTCGAGGCGGGGAGCGAGGAAGGCGCAGAGCGTTATTCCTCCTCGTGCGCCTTGCCGTCGCGCGGCTATTGGTTCCCGCCCACCTTCTTCACCGGCGCGAGCCAATCCAGCCGCATCGCGCGCGAAGAAATCTTCGGCCCGGTGCTCACCGTGCTCACCTTCCGCACGCCGGAGGAGGCCCTGGAGAAGGCGAACAACACCATGTACGGCCTCTCGGCCGGCATCTGGACGGACAAGGGCGCCAAGATCTTCTGGATGGCGCAGCGCCTCAAGGCCGGCGTCGTCTGGGGCAACACGTACAACAAGTTCGACCCGTCCTCGCCCTTCGGCGGCTACAAAGAGAGCGGTTTCGGTCGCGAGGGCGGCCGGCAGGGGCTCTCTGCCTATGTGGAGCTCGAATAATGGCCACCACCACGGTCAAGTCTGCCGGCAAGCCTGATATCGCGCGGCTGCGCATCGCCAAGGCCTACAAGATGTTCGTGGGCGGCGCCTTCGTACGCTCCGAGTCGGGGAGGTACTTCCAAGTGAAGAGTCACGAGAGGGCCTCGGATGCGGACCCTTCGCTGGTCAACATCCCGCGCGGCTCGCGCAAAGACGTGCGCGACGCCGTGCTCGTCGCCAAGAACGCGCAAGAGGGCTGGGCCGCGCGCACGGCGTTCAACCGCGGGCAGATCCTGTATCGCCTCGCCGAGGTGATGGAGTCGCGCCGCGACGAGCTGATCATGTCGCTGGTGCGCAGCGGTGAGAGCGCGAAGGACGCGTCGGCCGAGACGGATGCCGCCATCGATCGCGCCGTGTACTACGCGGGATTCAGCGATAAGTACCAATCCTTGGTGGCGTCGTCGAATCCGGTGAGCGGGCCGCACTTCGGCTTCAGCGTCCCCGAGCCCATGGGCGTCATCGGTGTCGTCGCGCCGGAGTCGCCCGCGCTCTTGGGGCTCGTCTCCACGGTGCTGCCGGTCATCACCGGCGGCAATACGTGCGTGGCGGTGGCCTCCGAGCGCGATCCGCGCACGGCCATCGTCTTCTGCGAGTGCCTGGCGACCAGCGATCTGCCGGGCGGCGTCATCAATGTGCTCACCGGGCAGGCCTCCGAAATGGGCCCCGTGCTGGCGAAGCACCGCGAGGTGATCGGCCTCGACGCATGGCCGCGCGACCTCGAGCTTCGCGCCACCCTCGAGCGCGAAGGGGCGGGGAGCATCAAGCGGGTGAAGACCCATCCTCCGCCGTCTGGCAATTTTTGGTACCAGGACGGCGAAGGGCAGGGGCTCGGCTGGATCGAGCGCTTCTTGGAGACGAAGACGGTCTGGCACCCCGTCGGGGTGTGACGTCCATTTCCCGTACACGTTCCCGATCTTCTCCTCTGGAATTCGGGAGCGGGAACGTGAACGTGTACGGGAAGAAGACGGACGCTAACTCGTAAGAACGGTGCCGATGCTGCCGGGCTCGTTCGCCTCGCGCGCGAGATCGCCCGAGGCGAGGCGGCCCACGATGTGAACCGCGCGGACCCCGGCGGAGATCGCGGCAAACGACTCTTCGAGCTTCGGGATCATCCCCTTGGTCACCACGCCCTCGGCGATGGCTCTCTCGCCCTCGGCGATGGACAGCCGCGGGATGCGCGAGCTGGGATCGTTCACGTCGCGAAGAACGGCGGGGACGTCGGTGACGAGAAAGAGCGAGCGCGCGCCGAGGGCGATGGCCGCCTGGTTGGCCACCGTATCGGCGTTGATGTTGAACACCTGGCCCTGCTCGTCCGCGCCCAGACACGCGAGCACGGGCACATAGCCCGCGCCGAGGAGCAGATCGAGCAGCTCTTTGCGGAGGCCGATCACGTCGCCCACGAAGCCGAAGTCGACGGGATCCGGCCCGCCGCCGCTGACCACGCGCGCCGGACGTTTGACGGCGCGGATCACCGCGGAGCTCGCGCCATGGAGGCCCACGGGCTTCGCGCCCGCCGCCAGCAACGCGGCGCAGAGATCGACGTTCACCTTGCCGGCCAGGGTCATCTTCATGACGTCGAGCGTGGCCTGATCGGTCACGCGGCGGCCGCCGACGATGTTCGGTGTCTGCCCGAGCTGCTTCTGCAGCGCGGTAGCCTGCGGCCCGCCGCCGTGCACGATGACGACGGGCGTGCCCTCGCGCGCGAGCGCGGCGACATCGGCGGCGATGGCGCCGAGGTAGGGGCCGTTCACGACCTCGCCCCCCACCTTGAGCACGATCGGCGCCTGCGATTTCGAAGCGGCCGTCACGGCCACCCGCCCGGATCTTCGAGGGTGAGGCGCTCGTCCAAGCCGAGGATCAAGTTCATCGACTGGATCGCCTGCCCGGCGCCGCCCTTGATCAGGTTGTCCGTCGCCGAGAAGCACGCGACCACGCGCTTTCCATCGTGCACTTCGCCGGGCACCGCGGAGACCTCCGCGTAGTTCGTCCCTTTGACGGCGGCGACCTCCGGGAGGCGCTTGGCCGGCACGCGCACGAACGGCTCGTTCGCGAACGTCTCGAGGTACGCCGCTTTGATTTGCTCGGGCGAGATGCGCTCGTCCACGTGCGCGAACGACGTGGCGAAGATGCCGCGCGAGAGCGGCGCGCTCACGGGCACGAAGCGCAAGGCCACGTCTTTGGCGCCGGCGTCGCCGAGCGTCTGCACGATCTCGGGGATGTGTTGGTGATCGAGCGGCTTGTACGTCTTCAAGTTGTTGGCGCGCACCGGATGGTGCGTACCCACGCTGGGCACCACGCCGCTGCCCGAGGAGCCGGTGATGCCCACCACCTCGACCTCGCCCTTCAGCCAACCTTTGCGGGCGAGCGGGAGGAGCGCGAGCTCGATGGTCGTCGCAAAGCAACCGGGCGACGCCACGTAGCGCGCCGCGCGAATGGCCTCGCGATGGATCTCCGGCAAGCCGTACACGAAGGTGCCTGCGAGCAGCCTTGGACAAGGATGCTCCGCCCCGTAGTAGCGCCGGTAGACCTCCTTGTCGCGCAGGCGGAAGTCGCCCGAGAGATCGACCACGCGCGCGCCCGACTCCACCAGCTCGGGCATCTTCTGCGCGCTCACCCGATGGGGCAGCCCGAGGAGCACCACGTCCATGCCCTTGGCCGCTTCGGCCGGTGTGATCCCTTCGAAGCGCAGATCCGTCTGACCTTCCAGGTTCGGGTGCGCCACCGTGATCGGCTCGCCCACGAAGTCGACCGATGCCACGCGAACCAGCTCCACCTCGGGATGACGAAGCAACCTTCGAATGAGCTCCGCTCCCCCATAACCGCTGCCGCCGATGATCGCGGCCTTGAATCGTTTCGCCATGGGCGCGAGCTTATTCGATGTCTAGCGCGCAGTCTTGGTGGAGCTGACGATGAAGGACGGCATCATGTGGTCCAGCTTGGGCTCGATCGTTTTGCGCTCCGCGTTGGGGTAAATGAGCTGGAAGCTGGCGAAGCGATCCGTGGTCGTGACCGTTCGTTCGAAGAACTTCTTTCCCGCGAGCCCGGCCTTCGGCGACGCCGGATCGGGGTTGAAGGTCCCCGCGAGCGCAAACGCATTGGCCGTCTTTTCGGTCTTGCCCGCGGCCACCGTGCGCCCCGTTCCATCGGTGTCATCGGCCTTGGCCTTTTCGAACAACGTCTCGAGGGTGGTGGCAGGAGGGCGCAGGTAACCGCCGCGCATCGTGAGCTCGATGTCGCCTTTGCGGATCACGCCATCCACGGCCGTGAGATCGCGAAGCTCGTCGGGGATGCAAAGCGCATAGCCGACCTGCGTATCCACATAGGGAACCAACCCGCCCGAGCACGCAATGGGCGGCGGCGTGGCCGCGGCCGGCTCGATCGCGCCGCTCGGGGCGCGGTCGGTCGCGTGCGCCGCGCTCGCTGCCGCGGCGCCGGCGGGCGACGCGGAGGCGGAGGTTTGTGCGGACGATGAAGAAGAGGAAGAAGAGGAAGAAGACGTCGCGAAATACGAAGACGCGACGCCCGGCAGCTTTCCGTGCGGCTCCGGGGCGGGGCGAAGGAAGAACCACCCCGCGCCAAGCACCGCGGCCACGGCGAGCGCGCCCCATACGAAGCCGCTCTTGGGGGAGCCCGGCGGGCGGGGTTTGACGTCGGCCGCCGCCATGGCGGTGCTGATGGATGGCTCCACCATGAGCGAAGGCTCCATCACCACGTTGATCTTGCCGGCGCCGCTCCCTCGGGTCGGGCTGCTCGGCGGCTCCTCGAGCTCGGTGCGCGCGCTACCCTGCGGAAACGCGGTGCGCGCCGAGGTGAGATCGGGCACACGCTGCGAGAGAACGGTGGCCCCCAGCGGATCGACGGTGGCGCCGCGCGCGGGGGCGGAGGCGCGCGCCGGCGACGATGCGCGCGCCTCGTCGCGTTCGATGCGCGACGACGATGCGGCACCTCCGTGCGCGAGGGTGCGCGCGGCCGACGGCGCGATGGCGGCCGTGAGCGCGTCCCAGAATTCGCCCGCGGTGGTGTAGCGCTCCTTGGGGTCGACGGCGAGCGCGCGAAGGAGCACCGCTTCGACGGCGTCATCCACCTCGCCGAGATCGACGTCGAGCGAGCGCAACGTGGGACGGTAGCGCACGTTGCTCGAGGCCACGAACAGCTGCGCGCTGTCGCCGTGCATGGGCGAGCGACCGGCCACCACCTCCACGACGATGAGCGCCAGCGCGAACACATCGGTCCATGGCCCGGTGGCGCCGAAGCGACGATCGAACTGCTCCGGCGCGCCGTAGCGCGGGGTGAAGGCGTGCAGCGACATGCCGGTCGCCTCGTGGGCGCGCTGCAGATCGGTCGACTCGCCGATGACCTTGGCGATGCCGAAATCGACCACCTTGATGGCCCGCTTTCCGGCGACCGTGCACAAGAACAAGTTCGCCGGCTTCACGTCGCGGTGGGCGATGCCTTGCGCGTGCGCGGTGGCGAGGGCGCGCGCCGCAGGCTCGAGCAGCGCCATCGTCTCCTCCAGGCTTCGGGGTGCGCTCCCCTGGCGGGCCCGCGCCTTCAGATCTTCTTCGAGGGTCTCGCCATCGAGCCACTCCAGGACCAAGTACGGGGTCCAGGTGCCGTTCGGCGATGTGGTGGCGCCGACGTCGAGCGCTTGCACGATGCTGGCGTTGGCGCGCGAGAGTCGGTGTAGGAGCTTTCCTTCGTCGAGGAACGACTGCAGAAAGCGATCGCGCTCCGGGCCTTGAAGCTTGCGCGGAATTTTGAGGCACTTGATGGCCACCGCATCGTCGAGGCCCTTGTGATGGCCTCGGTAGACGATGGCGAAGCCCCCTTCGCCCACGAGCTCCTCCACCGCGTAACGTCCTTCGAGGGTGTGACCCACCCACCCAAACGGATCGTCGTTGTCCGGTACGGAGGCCGATGGAGAAGAAGGAGGCCGGCCGACGTGCGAGGGCGCTTGTTCCACCATGGCTACCCTCATACCATCGGGGACGTGGGATCGAACGAGAAGGCTGACATCGCTGCGCAGTGGCTCAACGACAAAACGCCGGAGATGGAGACCATCCTCCGCGGATTGGTCGAACAAAATTCCTTCACCGAAAACATCGAAGGGGGCCGGACCGTTGGCGCCCTCTTGCGCGCCGAAGCGTTTGCCATCGAGGGGCTTCACGGCTCCTCGCATCCGAGCGAGCGCTACGCGGACCACCTCATCTTCCGCAGCGACGGAACGAAGGGCCTTCCGCCCATCGCGCTGGTTGGACACCTCGACACCGTCTTTCCTCCCGGGACCTTCGAAGGCTACCGGCGCGACGGCGCGCTCGCGCGCGGACCCGGGGTGCTCGATATGAAGGGCGGCTTGGTCGTCGTCGCCTTCGCGCTTCGTGCCGTGGCCGCCACCGTGGGGCTCGATGCGGTGGCCCCCATCCGGCTGGTGATCGTGGCCGATGAAGAGGTGGGCTCGCCCGAGGGCTACAAAGTGATTCAAGATGCCACGCGCGGCTCATCGTCGGCGCTGGTCTTCGAGGCCGGCCGCAAGGGCGATGCCATCATCACCCGCCGCAAGGGGACCGCGAACATCAACGCCATCGCCTCCGGCAAGGCGGCGCACGCGGGGGCCAACCACCGCGACGGCGCCAACGCCATCTGGGCGCTCGCGCGCTTCATCGACGAGGCGCAGAAGCTCACGAACTACGACCGCGGGGTGACCGTCAACTGCGGCAAAATCTCGGGCGGGCAGGGGAGAAACACGGTCCCCGACCTAGCCGAGGCCGTCTTCGACGCCCGCTTCGAGACCCGCGCCGACGCCGAGCAGCTGATCGCGGCCTTTCACCAAGCCGCCGCCGAGGCCCCGCGCGGCCTCGCGGGAACGAGCATCCGCCTCGAGGGCGGCATCTCCCGTCTGCCGCTGGAGCGCACCGACGCCAATGTCGCGCTCTTCCGCGAGTACGGCGCGTGTGCGCGCGCATCGGGGCTGGGCGACATCGAGGCGGCGCTCATCGGGGGCGCCTCCGACGCCAGCTCCACCTCCCAGATCGGCATCCCATCGATCGACGGTCTGGGCCCGCGCGGCACCGGCTTCCACACCAAGGACGAGCTGATCGAGGTCGACTCGCTGGTCCCCAAGGCGCAAGCCCTGGCCCGCTTCATCCTCCACGCCTCGTCGCGCGCAGCGGCGTCCGAGCCGGCCGCGTGAAAGCGCGCATCCGGGGGTGGTTGCCGGCGGCGGCGGCATGCTGGCTTGCGCTCGCGGGGTGTGCATCGCGCCCGCCATCGCCCGGAGAGGAGTACACGCCGCCGATCCGGGTCGTACCCGGCGCGGCATCCCGGTCGCTGTGGATCGGGCACAAGCTCCCGGACGGGGGAGACACGAGTCCCCCTGCGGCCGACGCCGGTGCTAACGTCCCGCCTTGAATATGGCCAGCTCTCGGACGAAAAAGACCACCGGTATCGTGACCCCCGTCACCCTTTTGGCCTATGCCAAGTGCCAGACGTGCACCAACGCCATCAAGTGGCTGAAATCGCACGGCATCGAGCCCGAGGTGCGGCCCATCGTCGACGAGCCGCCGACCCTGGAGGAGCTCTCCGCGTGGATCCCTGCGAGCGGGCTAGGCGTTCGGAAGTGGCTGAACACGAGCGGCCAGAGCTACCGCGCCATCGGCAAGCCCAAGGTCGACGCGGCCAGCGACCTCGAAATCATCCGTTGGCTCACCAAAGACGGCAAGCTCGTCAAACGCCCGGTGCTCGTTCGCGGGGCCGATGTCTTGGTCGGTTTCCGGCCCGAAGCCTACGAGGTGCTCTTTCTCTGACATCGTGCTTGCGATAATCCACGATTCGACTAGGTTGGCGCCGGCTTCACCGTTCAGGAAGAAGCCGTTCGGGGCGTAGCGCAGCCTGGTTAGCGCACCAGACTGGGGGTCTGGGGGTCGGTGGTTCGAATCCACTCGCCCCGACTGAAAAGTCGGACAACTTCGACGGTTCGTGCTCGAAAGGGCACGATACCGGTCGGGGAAGATTTGCCGTCACCCTTCGCCGGTTGGTTCGAAGGGTGAGCAGGTGCTCGCGGGGGGCCGTGCGTGTTGCGCGCAGGCGTGTTGTGCCGGCTCGCAAGGGTGCGGCGGTCTCGACCATGACGTGCTCGTCATGTATCGATGCGAGGATGGCATCGCGTGGGGGACATCCCGTGCCGTTCTCGGAGCGGCTTCGCGACAGAGCGGCCCGCGACGGAGTCGTTCCGCGAGGGAGCAGCTCCTCGACGGAGTCGTTCGGCGAGAAAGCGGCCCGCGACGGAGTCGTTCCGCGAGGGAGCAGCTCCTCGACCGGATCGCTCGGCAAGAAAGCGGCCCGCGGCGGAGTCGTTCCGCGAGGGAGCAGCTCCTCGATGGAGTCGTGCGGTAGGAGGTCTCCCGACTTCGTTCGGCGAAAGAAGCGCTTTCTCGATGGAGTCGTTCCGCGAGGAGCAGCTCCTCGACGGAGTTGTGCGGTAGGAGGTCTCCCGACTTCGTTCGGCGAAAGGAGCGCCATCCTCGATGGAGTCGTTTCGCGAGGAGCTGCCCTCGACGGAGTCGCACGGTAGGAGGTCTCCCGACTTCGTTTGGCGATAGGGAGCGCCTCCTCGACGGAGTCGTTTCGCGAAGAGCCGCCCTCGACGGAGTCGTTTCGCGACCGAGCAGCTCCTCGACAGGTCGTCCTCAGGGATTTCACAGGTTGTCCCCAGCGGGGCGCTCCTTGCCGGTTGTCTCTCGGTCTCGCCCCCCGGCGGACCTTCGTGAGACGCCCTCGACGCCCCCGACGCCGGGGTGTGGCGCCGACTTCGCCGGGTCGCGCGCAATACGCGTCATCGAGCATGGCATCGAATACGCTGCGTACAGAGCGTACGATGGTGAGATAATCGTCCTCGACGGAGTTGTTTATCGGGTTGCGTCCGACAATGGATCTTGGTTCTCCAACATCGGCCATCCCGAGAAACGCCGTTGCCCACCGGCACGACGAACTCCCAACTTCGGATCGACTCCGACTCAATGGAGCACCGGCTCCCGAATGTCCGCGCAACGCTTGCAAAATTACTGGCAGCTCGAGCGTACTCGGCTATTGCGATGAAGCATCGTTTGAGAGATCCTCGCTACGTGCGCAACCTCTCTTTTGCCGCATCTTCACGCGTCGTCGTCGCTGCCTTCCTGACCCTCGGTTTCTCCGCTTTTTCGAGCGCCACGGCGTTCGCGCAGAACCCGAACCCCTCCGCCGCGGACAAGGAGGCGGCACGAAAGCATTACGAACACTGCCTCGAGTTGTTCAATTCCGAGGCTTACGACTCCGCGCTCGTCGAGTGCGAGAAGGCCTACCAGCTCGCCCCGAGCTACAAGATCCTCTACAACGTCGGCCTCATCGATCGTGAGCTGAACGACTTCACGCAGGCGCTGAAGAACTTCGAGCGCTACATCGCCGAAGGCGGTGCCGACGTCCCCGATGCAAGGCGCACGGAGGTCGATCGCTACATCACGCAGCTCAAAGGCTTGGTGGCCAACCTCGAGGTCAAGGTCAACGTACCCGGCGCCGATGTCACCATCGATGACGTGCCCGTCGGCAAAACACCGTTCAACCGTGTTCGCGTCAACCCGGGCCGCCGCAAGGTCACGGCCAGCCGCGAGGGCTATGCGCCCGTCTCCAAGGTGGTCAACATCTCGGTGGGCGAGAACGCCGATGTCGAGCTGGCGCTCACCAACTTGAACGCCGCCAAGGATGGCTCCGTACCGCTGGCACCGGAGCCCGAGTCCAATCCATGGGCCACGCGCGCCTGGATCGGCTGGGGCGCCACCGCCGCCTTTGCCATTGGCGCCGGCATCACCGGCTTCATGGCGCTCGATAAATCGAACAAGCTCTCCGAAGCGCGCAAACTACCGAACAACGAGTCCGACTTGGAATCGAAGAGCAAAGACGTAAAGACGTTCTCCATCACGTCGGACGTCCTGCTCGGCGCCGCCATCGTGGGCGCGGGTATCTCCACGTGGTTCACCGTTCGCGCCATCAACTGGAAACCCGAGGACGAGAAGGGCGAAAAGAAGGACGGCCCCTCCGTCAGCTTCGGCGTATCGCCCTTCGGCGTCGTCACCCACGGCCGATTCTAAGCGCTCTTCGAGAGCGCCCGCCGCGCGCGCCGTCCCTGCAAACGGACGGCGCCGCGGCACTTCGCGATCACTTCGCTCTCACTTCCAGGGATCGACCGAATCGAGGGACGCCTTCCGCTCTTGTCCCTGCTGCGTTCGAGAGCGCGCGCCGTCCCTGCAAACGGACGGCGCCGCGGCACGTCGCGATCACGTCCCTCACTTCCAGGGATCGGCCGAATCGAGGGACGCCTTCCGCTTTTGTCCCTGCTGCGGTGGCGCACCCGAAGCCGCGGTCGCAGGTGCCGCCGGCGGCGGCGGAACAGGGGCCGTTTCGGCCACCGCGGCGCGCGCCGCATCGCGCTCTTTGTTCTTCGCGGAGCGCGGCGCGCTGCGCCATACCGTCGAATCTTTTTTCCCGAGCGTGTACGTGAGGGTCAGCTCGTCGCGATCGAAGACCACGTAATCGGACTCCGATTTGAAACCCGGCGCGCTGATCTCGAGTCGGTGCGACGCACCATCGCGCGCAATCGAGCCCTCGCCCGAGAACGGCGCGCCATCGAGCCGGATCGTCGCCGTGTTTGGCGTGACCGATACACGAAGGCGCGACTTGAGAGGTGCGGCGCTCGGCCCGGCCTCTGCCGTGATCGCGGCGTTCGCTTGCGTCGCCTGGGCCGACGCCGCGCCATGGGTCGATGCGATCCCGGGCGCGGCGCTGGCCGCGGGCACCGATACCGTATTTCGATCCATCATCTTGTAGGCGCCAAAGCCCACCCCCGCGACGAGGAGGCCGAGGATGGCGCCAAGGGCGTGCCGCCGGACGGGGGAGACCGGCTCGGTTACCTCGGGCAGAACCGGCGCCGATCGCGCCGGAATCACCGCCGCGTTCGAGCCCGTGGCGAGGCTGATGGAGCCCACCGAGCGCGGAAACGAGCGCGAGCCCGACATGCTCGGCACCGATGGCACGGACGGTACCGAGGGCATCGACGGCTTCGACGCCCCCGGCGCCAACTTGGTATCGCTCGCCGCCAGCAGCGGAATATCGTCGCCCGAGAGCCCTTCGCGAACGCGTTGATCGATGGCCGCCCGCACCACGTTGCGCCGCTCCTCGAAGAGCTGGCTCACGAATTGCGCGAGCTCGCGCCCCGGCGTCAGCATCTCGGTCTGCGCCAAGTACGCCTCGAAGGCGTCCATCATCTCGGCCGCGGTGGCGAAGCGATCGTCGGGCCGGTGCGCGAGCGCCCGCGCGCAGAGGGTCACCAGCTCCGGCGACACCTTGGGGGCCGCGGCGGCGATGCTGGGGATCTCGCCCTTCGCGAGCTGCATGAGCACATCGGTCTCGCTCACGTCCTTCCAGAGGCGCGAGCCGGTGAGCGCGTGCCACATCATCACGCCGATGGCGAAGATATCGGCGCGCCGATCGATATGGATGCCCAGCGCCTGCTCTGGCGCGATGTACCGCAGCTTGCCCTTGAACGTGCCGCTGCGCGTCTCGTTCTTGGTGTCGGCGGCTTTGGCGATCCCGAAGTCGAGGACTTTGACCACCCCGTCATAGGTGATGAAGACGTTGTGGGGGGTCATATCGCGATGAACGATGGAGAGTGGCGAACCGTCGTAGTCGGTGAGCTCGTGTGCGCAATGGAGTCCGCGCAACGCCTGACTTAGGATATGCAAGTACAGCGGTAGCGGTAGACGGCGGCCCTGCTCTGCCAGGCGACGGGTGATCTCGTGAAGGGTCTGCCCTTCGAGGTATTCCATCGCAATGAAATGCGCGCGCCCGTCGAACCCGATCTCGTTCGTCTGCACGACGTTCGGGTGATTGATGCGCGCCGCGATGCGCGCCTCCTCGAGCAGCATCGGGAGAAAATCCGGATCACTCGCGACCTCGGGCCGAAGCTGCTTGAGCACGACGAGCTTGTTGAAGCCGGCGAGCCCGCGGCTGATCGCGAGGTACACCGTCGCCATCCCGCCACGACCGAGCTCGAAAATCGGTTCGTACTTTGGACCCGCGGGAGGCGTGGCCACCTTGTCAATCAATGTACACCCCTCGACATGATTCCCCCTCTCACGCGCATGCTAACCATAGCTACATCGTGCGAATTCATCGAGGGTCTTTGCACGCCCTACACTCAGGCGATGTCGCGTCCACCCCTTCTGAAATATTCCCGCGCTCGGCACGATCCGACGGTGGTGACGAAGATGAAAGACGACCCGGCGAGGATCTTGTGTCGTTTGCATCCTGCGCGTAGCTTTTATGAAGCGTGACGAGCGTAGCCGAAAGCGAACAGCCGATCGCCGGAAAGTATCGCCCAATCCTCGAATTGGGCCGCGGGGGGATGGCAGTCATCTACCTGGCGGTGGTGCAAGGTCCGGCAGGCTTCAACAAACTCCAAGTCATCAAACAATTGCGCCCCGAGCTCGCGCGCGAGCCCGAGCAGATCGCGATGTTCCTCAACGAGGCTCGCGTGTCGGCGCGCATCAACCACCCCAACGTGGTGCAGATCCACGAGATCGGCCGCGACGGCGACGCCTACTTCATGGCCATGGAGTACGTCGACGGGCAGACCCTCGAGCGCATCTTCCGCAGCTGCAAAGGCGACGTGCCGCTGCGCCTGCACTTGAAGATCATCGCCGAGGCCCTCGCCGGTCTCCACACGGCGCACGAGCTCAAAGACTTCAACGGCAACCCCCTCGAGATCGTCCACCGCGACGTCTCGCCGCACAACATTTTGGTCGGCTACGAGGGGGAGGTGAAGGTCCTCGACTTCGGCATCGCCAAGGTCGCCGGCTCCCGTTCGGAGACGCGCACGGGGGTGCTCAAGGGCAAATTCACGTACATGGCCCCGGAGCAGTTCTTGGGTCAAAAAGTCGACCGCCGCACCGACGTCTTCGCCGCCGGCGTGATGCTCTGGCAAGCGGTGACCAAGCGCCGGCTCTGGGGCCGCGACGTCAACGAGATCGAAGTCTACCGGCGCGTGGTCGAGTCGCGCGTACCGCGCCCGCGCGAGATCGATGCGAGCATCCCCGAGGTGCTCGACGAGATGGTGATGAAGGCGCTGGCCACCGATCCAGCGAACCGCTACCAAACCGCCGACGAGCTGCGCGCCGTCATCGAGGACTTCCTCGCCGCCGAGAAGGCCCACTCCACCGCCCGCGATCTGGGCGCGCTGGTGCACAAGCATTTCGGGCAAGAGCGCCAGGCAACGCGCACCGCCATCGAAGAGCGGATGCGCGTGGCCGCCAATGACTCGGCCCCCGAAATTCCGATGCTCCGCTCCCTCTTGCCCCCCGCGTTTCGCGATGTCCCTCCGGACCGAGGGTCGACGTCGCAAGTGGGCGCGCACATGTCTTCGTCGTTCTCACGGTCGTCGTCCTCCCTGTCGATGGCGTCGCAGCCATCGTTTCAGGTGGCGCCCACCATCGCGCCGCGCCCCTCGTACCGCTCGCACGTGATCGTGGGCGGACTCGCGGTGGCCGCGACGGTGGCCGTTCTCTTTGCGTGGCGCCCCTGGAGCCACGCCGGCGCCGCGCCCGCCCAAAGCGCCACCGCCGTCTCGGGCGACAGCTCCGCATCCCTCGGCAGCCCGAGCGCCCCGACGGCCACGGCGATCGCCGTACCTGCAGCCGCCGCACCCGCATCCACCTTGACGGAGCTCACCGTTCGCGCGACCCCGCCGGGCGCCAAAATCTCCGTCGATGGCATCGAGGTCGACGAAAACCCCTTCGTCGGCAAATTCGTCCGCGACGGCGCGAGCCACCGCGTACGCGCCGAGGCGCAAGGGTTTGCCCCCAAGTCGGTGCGCGTGGACTTCTCGTCCGAAGCCGCCGGCGTCGAGCTGGTGCTGGAGCGACAAAGCTCGTGGTCTCCGCCCTCGAGGCGCGATCGCGACAAAGGCGCCGCCGCCGCCGCGAGCGCCGCGCCGCCGCCGGCACCTCCGAGCGCACCGGCCGCCGCCGCGCCGTCCAATGGCTCCGACGGCAAAGCCAAAGGCGACGATCCGTGGTCGAAGCGAAAGAAGCCGTCGTTCGATTCGACCGATCCGTGGAAGTGAGCGACGTGGGGACCTGACCTGGACGCCCAGGCCAGGTCCTTTCGCGCGCCCGGGCCACTTCGTGCGCGCGCCACTTTCTTGATCGTGGCGTCGCGAAAAAGGCGCCGCGAGACGATGCTTGCATCGCGATTCGCCCGAAGCTCGAGCGGACGCTTCGTCGGCTCGACGTGATGTGCAACGTCGATTCGATGGCGTCTCGTGGATGGGGATCGTGTCCCAGCTCGCTCGATCGAATTGCCGCCTGCCGAGCCGCGATCGCGGATCGCTCGGATCGTGCGGCGCGAATGGGTTAACCCGCCGCGGCGACGGTGGCGATGAGCCGCTGGACGAGATCGACGCGGTTGGTGACGTCGAGTTTGCGATAGAGACGGCGGACATAGGTGCGAACGGTGTTTTCGCTCAGGTTGAGCACGGCGGCCGTGTTCACACAGCTGTAGCCCTCTGCGAGCAGGCGGGCGACTTGCTGCTCGCGCTCGGAGAGCAACGTGGGGACGTTGCGCGCGACGGGGTGTTTGCGCTGAAGGTGCAGGACGTGCGTGTAGTGCATCGTCAAAGAGGAGAGGAGCGGTCCGATTTGCTCGAGGTGCCCGATGGCTTCGTCGTCGAAGTCGGGGGCTCCATGGCGGCGGGCGACGCCGGCCATTCCGTAGAGGGTGTCCTCCACGCGCAAGTAGACGAGCAAGGCGTTGCCGTTCGACGGGATCAGCGGGTGCGCGGTGTCCGCGAAGGTCGATGACTGCGAGAGCGTCATCACGGGGATGCAGTAGTGCGAGGAAGTAAAGGAGAAGGCAATGGGGAATCGAAATTCGTCCGCCAAGGCCTGGAGGCACTGACTCGGGAGCTCGGCGAAATCATCGTCGACGGCGAGCATGCCGCCAACGGCATCGCCAGGATGATCCGCAGTTGCGGTGAAGCAAAAGGCAATGGGGGCCCGTACGGCCTGTCTCATGGCGAGAACGATCTCTCGCCGGATATCCGACTGCATGGTCCAAAAATCTCCATGGTGGGGCGAACCGACGCAAATGCAGGCGGATTCGTGTGCACGCGCAGTGCCATGACGATGAGTCGGTATCCGCCGCGCCTTTGAGCACGGGAGGCACGCGCGCTCGGAGTGTTCCAGGTGTTGCACTGTTGCACCCTGTTGCAGGGGGGCCTGGGTGCGCATTTGGGGGAGCCGCTCCCGCAAATCCAAAAACGCCGGCATTTTTGGGGTGCAACAGGGTGCAACACAAGCTCAACAGTCGTTGCGCATTGTGTTATCTTTCAGGAACACGCGAACAAGCAGCAATTCCGGAGATTGTCTACTCGAGGGGGTGTCGTCTGAATGAGGGACGCCGGTGGCGTGCCCTTTGCTCTATGTGTTGGCGTTGGCGTTGGCGCTTCGTTGGATGCTCGTACTTGGGGGGAAGGGGCCTGTCCGTTGCCCGAGCCGGAACGAGTGGGGTTGACGAAGCTTGGGTTTCTCGTCAGCGAAGGCTGCGACGTACTGAAAAAGGGAGGTTCTTTTATGGGACGGCTATATTTCGCGTTTGGCCTCGGTGTTTCGTCTGCAATGGTCATGGTGGCGTGCGGGGCTTCCTCGGAGACGCCAGACGCTCTGACGGAGGCAACGGGTGAAATCGCGAGCGCGTTGCCCGACGATAGCGACACGCACAATGGTATGCCGGCGAGTGTTCTGCAGCCGCTCCCTTTCAAGAAGAACGCAAAGCTTCGCGAACGACTCTCCTCGGGCGCCCTGGGCGACATTCAAGCTTTTGGCGACGCGGATCCCGAGATCGCGGCCGCGCTGAAGACCCCCGAGACGCAGACCCTCATGGCCTATGTCGTCTCGTGCGCGCTGCCGGCGGGCGATGGGATCGTGTACGACCCCCACGATGGAACACCGCCCCTCGCATGGCGCGGAAAGCATGGCGTCTGCTCGGGCTGGAAGGGCAACGCCACGGCAGCGTGCCGCGAGGTCGTCTCGTCGTGCGTCTTGGCTCGAACCAATGCCTTGGGCAAGCGGGTCCCCATCTCGATGCGCGGGGACGGCGTTACGTACAACGTGGCGCTCCGCGACAAGGTGCGCGTCGACACCCAGTACCGAAAGATCGATCCTTCGAATCCGGACATCGAGAACAACGGCAAGCCGATCCCGAGCTTCGAAGCCTGTAAGGAGCCCTATTCGGACGACGGATCGAAGCGGGGCTGCGGCTGGCACCCGCTGCACGTCGGGCGCTGCATCGCGGGCACCAAGGTGACCATGTCCACGCCCGCCAGCCACTGCGCGAGCGGCGCGCCCGTCATGCTGCGAGCTTGCGCCGGTATCTACGGGTGCCAGAGCAACGAGCCGATCGATCCCGATGCCCCGTACCACGCCTGGCTTCAGGACGGCGACGCGACCTGCGCCAACAAGAACGGCGCGACGGTGTCGTTCGTATGTCCGGGCAACGGGCCCACGGTGTCCGGGATCAAGACCGGATATTTCAGCCTGATGATGGCGTCGCAGTTCGCCAAAGAGAACGGAGTCCCCGAGTTGGATCCGAGCAGCTTGGTCGATAACGTGGAGGGCAGCGCGCCCGTCGCCCCCTTCCACTATCCGGCCACCGAGCGAGAGATCTTCACCTACGAAGAGGCGGCGTTCTACGGCGACCTGTTCTCCAGCAAAAATAGCCGGGAGCAGTCGCGAACCGCGGTGCTCTATGGGGCGATGCACGCGTGCTTCAGCGAGGTATCGAACACGGCCGAAAACCAGCTGGCCGATCGGCTCTGCGGAGATCCCAACGCGAGCTTCCAGTGTTTCCCGAACAAGCCGAAGCCCTGCTACCCGCCGCCACCCACGGGCCGCTGCGACACGCGAACGGCGGGCAACGGACCTTCGTATGACACGTGCCACGAGGCCTCGGGGATCTGGCGGCAGCCGCTCACCGTCTATCTCAATGATCCGTGTGATCTCTCCCACGTGAGCGCGGGGTGCTTGTTCGCGAGAAAACCCAACGGCGTCCGTTAGCGGAGGCTCGCGACGAGCTTTCGCATCTCGGACACGGCGGGCACCGTCTCGTCGGCGACCGACCATGCCCCGATCACCTTTTGCGCGAGTTGGCGGGCACGCTCGGTATCTCGATGTTTCACGGCCCGCCGCGCCGCGCGTACGTCGCCCGGAACGGCGCCGTTGTATTCACCTGCGCCCGACGACGTCGAGGCGGACTCCAAGCGTTGCACGAGCTCCTGCTCGCCCGAGCGCTCGAAGACCGTCTCCATGGCGTCCGACAGCACGGTCGTGAGGAGCCCTGGCTCGCGGAGCAGCGGCTTCCAAATTCGCGCCGCGTTGCGGAAGTCCCCATTCGCGTAGCTCTCGGCGCCGTCCGTGAACGCGTCCGTCCCTTGGAGGATCCCACCCGTGAGACGGCTCCGCAGCGCGCGAAATCGGACGAAGCATCGCTTGGATACGGGCTCGGACGCGCGAACGCATATCGCGGGAATGCGGAGCGCCACGGTAAAGTTGTTCCCATCGAGCGGCGACGGCTCGGGATCCAAGAAGCGCTCGACGATGAGATCGGCGATCTCCGAAGCACGACCCAAGACATTGCCGATCTCGAGGGCACGCCACGCCACCTCGAACCGTTGCACGCGCACCCACCCCGCGTCGTCGGGGCCGAGGTTCATCGTGCTCATGGCGCGCTTGAGGGCAGCTCCGAAACGCGCTTCGCTGGCGTCGACCCGGACCAGGAGCAGATCGCTCTCCACCTTGTGCACGGGAAATGCGCTCACGCCCATGGTGATGGCCATGCTCCGAACCTCTTCGCGCGCACCTTGACGAAGGAGCTTGTCGGCGAGGACGCCCGCGACGTAGGCGTCGAAGGGCGAGAGCACGTAAGCCCGTCGCGCGTAGACGGTCGCACGTTTCGGATCGCCCCCTCGAAGGGCCGTCTCCAGCCACGCATTGCCGTCCCATGGGACCCACGCCTGTCGGGCATCGACGACATTGCCGATGCTGGCGGTGTCCGTCGTGGTCGACAAAAGTTGTCCCCACGGTGCGCAGAACTCGGCCAGCGGGTTCTTCGGATCGGCGTGGACGGCGATGCGCGCGAGATCCGAGGCCCGCGTTGGATCGGACGCCTGCATGACGCAGGACAAGGTCGCGGCGAGCACCGAGCGCCCGAGCGAGCTTCGCTCTTTCTCGAAGTGCTCGTGGAGCCGGGAAATGAGGCTTTGATCGTAGACGCTCAGGGCGATGTGCTGGATCCGCGCGCGTGCCGCGAGCGCGCCGGGGGTGGCGGATGCGTCCAGGGGAGGCAGCGGCAAGGAGGGCGCAGCCAGGCCCAAAGTGTAGGCGCAGACCCATTGCTCGATGGGCATCATCTCGCCAATTTCGCCGCCCCGCGCGGCCAGGCTCGCGCACTCGTCGGCGACGCTACCGGCGTTGTGCCACATCGACATGGTGACATCGAGCAACGCGAGCGCGCCATCGACGCTCCGCGCGCGCGACCACTCCGCGAGGGTGGGATCGAGCGCCTTCGATTTCGGAAGGCGATCGGGGGAGACCAGTCGATCCATCGCTTGCCGCACGGCCTCGTAGAGCGCGCGGCCCTGACCGTCGGCGTGCCCGATTTCCTCCCCATTGGCGCGACGCAAGGCGAGGGTGGTCTTGAAACCATCGCGCTCCTTCGTCACATGCCCATCCACGTACGCCGCCGCCCGTCGCTTCGCGGCATCGAGCGACTTCGCCCGCGCATCCGCCTGCCCAAACGGATCTTCCGGAAAGTGATCCACCGGCTGTGCCGGCAACGCCAAGAGCTCCGCCGGCACCAAGGTCCGCGCCGCGCTCCCGCCCAAAATCACGCGCGCCCGCTCGCACACGGTGGCCGCCGCCGCCGCACCCAGCCACCCACTCGGCTCCGGGACGCCCGACGCCTCGAAGATGGGGCACGCCAGCACCGACGCGGGCTCCTCCAGCGGTGACACCACCACCGGCGCGGGCTCCTCCCGCCGCAACCCCAACGCCACCCCCGCGGTCACCCCGCCCGCCGCCACGAACGCACCCACGGCCCACGCCCACCGCCGCCGCCCGCGCACGCTGACGGTGGTCGTCGTCCGCCGCGGCACGCTCGGCGCATCCGTCACATGCGGCCCCGCCGACAACTGCGACCGCCGCGCCGCATCGCTCACGTCCGCGGCGCTCATGTCCCCCGCGAGGCTTGCGTCCGCCGCGCTTCCGGTGCCGCCCGCGCCCCCCGACCCGCCGCTGGGCAACACACTCGCCGTCGCCGTCGGCGCCATCCAGTCCGCCCCATCCTCCGCCACCAAGGTCGGATCGCCGCGCGAGTCGGGCACCGCATCGCCGAGGAGCCCTGCGCCGCCCACCCGCGGGACGGCCGCCGCGGCCCTCTGCGCCGGCAACGAGGGCGATGCCTCCGGCAACGGAGGTTCCCCGAGCGCCACCGCGAGCGCCCGAACGGCCACGCCCGCGCTCGCAAACCGCCGCTCCGGATCCACACTGGTGACCAACGCAAACCATGCGTCGAAGGTGTCCGGCAAGGTCACGCCGCGCGCCGAGGCGCGCACACTGGCCCGCTCGACCGGTCCTTTCACGGTCGCGAGCGCAAAGGCCACCAAGTTGCTTGTATGTGCAAACTCCTCCGCGAAGTAGGCATCCCCGACCAGCAAGGTGTACGCGATCATCCCCAGCGCATACACATCGGCCGCCGCCGTCACTTTGCCGCCGCGGCACTGCTCGGGGGACATGTACAGCGGTGTTCCCGCGATGGCCGTCGTCGCCCCGCCCGTGGCCTCGGTGATGAACTTGGCGACGCCAAAGTCCAGCACCTTCACCCGCACCTGGCCGTCCGCTCCGTCGGTCAGAAACAGGTTCGCCGGCTTCAGATCGCGGTGCACGATCGACGCCTGATGCGTGCGGTCCAGCGCGATCGACACTTGGTGCAGGTACCGCACCGCCTCCGCGGGCCCGAGCCGGCCGACCCGTTTCAGCCGCCGGCTCAGATCTTCACCCCGCAGCCGCTCCATCACGAAGAACGGGATGCCCGAGGTCTCGTCCACCCCCGCGTCGAGCACGTCGACGATGTATTCGCTCCCCACGCGCGCCGCGACCTTGGCCTCCATCTTGAAGCGCTCGCGCATCTCTTCGCGCTCGACGATGTGGGCGTGCATGATCTTGAGCGCGCACGGGCGCTCGGTTTGAAGATGCACCACCTCGTAGACGCTCCCCATCGCCCCGGAGCCGAGACGGCGGACGATGCGGTAGCGTCCCGCGAAAAGGGAACCTCTCTGCAGACCGAGCGACATCTTGGAACGGGGAAGGTGTGGCCGACGTTGGGAAGCCCCCCATGGTCGCGTCTGGCATCACACCCAGCTCCCTATATACATGGATCGTACGCACCAGAGCCAACGTCATCCGTTCGCAAGAGGGGACCGGACGGGGCCGAGCCAAAACTGAATGAATGCACATTCAGCTTGCGCAACCATGGGAAATTGCGTCATCTCAAGGGCATCTCAAGTTCGAAAGGCATGTCATGAGCAAGGCGATCCGACGTACAGCCGTCATCGGCGCAGGTGTGATGGGGAGCGGCATTGCCGCGCACTTCGCCAACGCGGGACTCGAAGTACTCCTTTTGGATATCGTCCCGCCCAACCTCACGGACGCGGAGAAAAAGGACAAGCGGGCACGCAACCGCTTCGCGGCCGGTGGGCTGGAGAAGGCCATCAAGTCGCGCCCCGCCGCGTTCTTCCATAAGTCCAACGCGCGGCTGGTCTCCGTCGGGAACACCGAGGACGATCTCGAGAAGCTGAAAGACTACGACCTGGTGGTCGAAGCGGTCATCGAGCGGCTCGACATCAAGCAGGCGCTGTTCGCCAAGCTCGAGAAAATTCTGCCCGCCCACGCGGTGGTGGCGTCGAACACCTCGGGCCTTCGGATCCACGACATGATGGAAGGGCGCTCCGAGGGGTTCAAGAAGAATTTTCTCGTGATGCACTTCTTCAACCCGGTTCGCTACATGAAGCTCCTCGAGCTGGTGGCCGGGCCCGACACCGATCCGAAGACCGTGGAGCGCATTCGCCGGTTCGGGGAGGACGCGCTGGGCAAGGGCATCGTCTTCGGCAAGGACACGCCGAACTTCGTCGGCAACCGCATCGGCGTGCACGCCATGATGTCGGTCATCCACCAGATGCTCCAAGACGGACTCTCGCCCGAGGACGTCGACGCCATCACCGGCGCCCCGCTGGCGCACCCCAAGAGCGCGAGCTTCCGAACGGCGGACTTGGTCGGCCTCGATACGTTCGTGCACGTGGCGCAAAACTGTTACGACTCGCTCACCGGCGACGAGGATCGCGCGGTCTTCGAGGTCCCCTCGTTCATCCGCGGCATGGTCGAGAAGAAGTACCTCGGCGACAAGTCCAAGGGCGGGTTCTACCGAAAGAACGCGGCCAAAGAGGTGGAGACCCTCGACCCGAGCACCCTCGAGTACCGCGCCAAGGGCGGCGACGCCGGCATCAAGGGCGTGACCAAGACCGTGTCGAAGATCGAGGATCCGAAGGAGCGCGTGCGCGCCATCGTAAAGGATCCGGGCAAGGCCGGCGCGTTCGCGTGGAAGGTGCTTTCGCGCTCGCTCGCCTACTCGGCGCGGCGCATCGGCGAGATCGCCGACAGCGTGGTCGCCGTCGATGATGCGATGCGCTGGGGCTACAACTGGGAGCTCGGGCCCTTCGAGACGTGGGACGCGCTCGGCTTCGCGGAGACCACCGATCGCATGGAGAAGGAGGGCGTGGCGCTCCCCGAGTCCATCAAGAAGATGCGCGCGAGCGGGGCGACCGGCTTCTACAAGGACGATGGCTCCGTCTACGATCTGATCAAGGGCGCCTACGTGAAGCGCGAGGTCGATCCGCGCAACGCCACCTTGACCATCCTGCGCCGCGGTGAGGCGCCGGTGCTCAAGAACGACGGCTGCGAGGCTTGGGATCTCGGCGACGGGGTGCTCGGGCTCACGTTCAAGACGAAGGCCAACAGCATCGATCCCGACGTCATCGGCATGCTGTCGCAGGCGGCGGAGAAGGCCGAGAGCGATTTCCGCGCGATGGTCATCGCCAACCAGGGCGAGTTCTTCTGCGTGGGCGCGAACCTGCTCTTGGTGGTGATGGCGGCGAGCCAGAAGGAGTGGGGCCAGATCGGCACCTTGGTGCGGGGCTACCAGGCGGCCACGCAAAGGCTGAAGTACGCGCACGTGCCGGTGGTCGTTGCGCCGTACGGCATGACCTTGGGCGGCGGTCTGGAGCTTTGCTTCGGGAGCGACGCCGTGCAAGCGGCCGCCGAGACGTACTCGGGGCTGGTCGAGGTGGGGGTCGGGCTCATCCCGGGCGGCGCCGGGACGATGAACATGCTCTGGCGCGCGCTCGAGTCGGTCCCCGAGGGAACCACCGTGGTGACCCAGGAGTTCGTGACCCAGACCTTCAAGAACATCGCGCTCGCCAAGGTCGCCACCAGCGCCGACGAGGGCAAGGCGTTCGGCTACTTCCGCCGGACGGACGGCGTCTCGTTCGATCGGGCGCGGCAGCTCACGGAGGCCAAGGCCCGCGCCATCGGCATGGCCCAGGCCGGGTACCATCCGCCGGTGCCGCGTGCGTACACGTTGCCGGGCGAGAGCGGCATCGCCACCTTGAACATGATGATCGACACCTTGGTGGCCGGCGGCTACGCCAGCGAGCACGACGCGAAGATCGCGCGCAAGCTCGCCGTGGTTCTCTGCGGAGGTGCGGGCGGCGCGTCGCGCGAGGTGACGGAGGCCGAGATGCTCGAGCTCGAGGCGGAGGCGTTCTTGAGCCTCTGCGGCGAGCCCAAGAGCCAAGAGCGCATGCAGTACATGCTCATGAACAACAAGCCGCTGCGCAACTAAGCGGCCCACCACCGATATGATTTCAAGTGAGGTCACACATGGCTGATATCGTCATTGCAGAAGCAGTTCGTTCGGCGGTGGGGCGCGCGCACAAGGGCTCGCTGGTTCAAAAGAGGCCGGACGAGCTCGCGGGCGACGTGATCCGCGGTCTTCTCGCCCGCGTGCCGCAGGTGAAGCCCGAGGACGTGGAGGATCTGGTGCTCGGCTGCGCCATGCCCGAGGGCGAGCAAGGGCTCAACATCGCGCGGCTCGCGGGGCTGCTCGGCGGGTTGTCGCAAGACTCGGCGGCGATGACCATCAATCGATTCTGCTCGAGCGGGCTGCAGGCCATTGCGCTCGCGGCGGGCGCGATTGCCATCGGGTCGAACGACATCGTCGTCGCGGGCGGTGTGGAGTCGATGAGCATGGTCCCCATGACCGGCAACAAACTGAGCGCGTCGGCCGAGGTGATGGAGAAGTTCCCCACCGCCTATACGCCGATGGGCATCACGGCCGAGAACGTGGCCACGCGCTTCAACGTGGCGCGCGCCGACCAAGATGCGTTCGCGCTGAAGAGCCACCAAAAGGCGGCGGCGGCGCGCGAGGCGAAGAAGTTCGAGGACGAAATCGTGACCGTGCGCGGCATCCGCTACGACGGCAACGACCGCGTCACCTTCGACTTCCGCCAGGACGAGCTCATTCGACCGGACACCACGGCCGAGGGGCTGGCGCAGCTCAAACCGTCGTTCAGCACCAAGGGCTCGGTCACCCCGGGAAATAGCTCGCCGCTCTCGGATGGCGCGGCGGCGGCGCTGGTGTTGAGCAAGGCCAAGGCCGATCAGCTCGGGATCAAGGGGCTCGGCTATTTCCGCGCCTATGTGACGGTGGGGGTGGATCCCGCCATCATGGGCATCGGCCCCGTCCCCGCCGTGCAGAAGCTCTTTCAAAAAACGGGCAAGTCCGTGAAAGACATCGACCTTTTCGAGGTCAACGAGGCGTTCGCCAGCCAATCCGTGTATGTGCAGCGCACGCTCGGCATCCCCGACGAGAAGCTCAATGTGAATGGCGGCGCCATCGCGCTCGGGCACCCGCTCGGCTGCACCGGCGCCAAGCTGACCGCCTCCGCGCTGTACGAATTGAAGCGCCGCGGTGGAAAATACGCGGTCGTCACCATGTGCATCGGCGGTGGCATGGGCGCCGCCGCGTTGCTCGAGGCGGCCGGCTAAATCCGGTAGCGCCAAAAATGCGGCCGCGCTGCGGCCGTAGCAGCCCCGACACGGGCCCGTTCACCTCGCTGTGAGCGGGCCCGTCCTCTTTTAATGGCGGCGAATGGGCTCGCGCAGATGAACAGGCGGCCTGAATGACCGACCAAGCCGCGAAATGGCCGACGAGCGCCAAATGGCCGGCGACGCCTCGCTTTTGCGACGATCGCGACATTTGCGAGATTGGCGACGTTCGCGACACCCCTGTAGCAAATTGCATCACCAAAGTAGCGGTAATCGATAGTTGCGTAGCAATTCGCGACAACGCAAATGAAGCATGCCGCATCCAATGCAATGAGGGGGCGAGCGCCTTCGTGAGCGAGCCATAAAATTCAGCGCCCCCGACCATGAGTAAACGCGCTACCGAGCTTCGATCCTGCATCGAAGGGGGGAGGCATTCGTCCCTCCCGCATCATCCATGATGTCCCTTGACCCGTACGGTTCGGTGTACAGACACGCGCTCTTTCCCGCATGGGAGGCGCTGATGGGGCGGCCTACGCTCGCGCGCATGCATTATCTCGAGCGGACGCAGTGGCTTCCGCGCGAAGATTTGAATCGCCGGCAGATGGCCTCGCTATCGCGACTCTTGTGGCACGC
Organism: Sorangiineae bacterium MSr11954; assembly: GCA_037157815.1. NCBI lineage: Bacteria > Pseudomonadati > Myxococcota > Myxococcia > Myxococcales > Pendulisporaceae > Pendulispora > Pendulispora albinea. Next base: position 6,852,397 of record CP089984.1, on the reverse strand, counting down.
GCACGATAATGTTCCTTATTACCGGCGCACCTTTTCCGATGCGGGCGTTGCTCCGAGCGACATCCGCTGTCCCGACGACATACGGCGCTTGCCGCTTTTGACGCGCGCGGAGGTGCGAGAGTCCCTCGCCGAGCGCAAGAGCACCGCGCCCCCGTTCGCCACCATTCAAAAGACGACCAGCGGCAGCACCGGAACGCCCATCACCATCGCCTACGACGAGGAGAGTGAGCACTGGCGCCAGGGCGTCAAATGGCGAGGCTACGGCTGGGCGCATTTCCGCCCGGGCGATCGGGTCATGCACTACTGGGGGCCGCCGCAAATGAGGCCGCCGTTCCCCAAGTGGGCGAAGATTCAAGTCGACCGCATGATGCGCCGCGAGCGCTATGTCGACTGCGTCGCGCAAGACGAGGCCAACCTGGCGCGCACGGTGGAGACCATCCGCCGCTTCAAGCCCACGGTGATCATCGCCTACTCGCAGGCGGGCGGAAACCTCGCGCGCTATGTCAACGCCACGCAGTCGCGCGATTGGGACACCATCCCCGTCATTTGTACGGCCGAGCAGCTCTATCCGCACGACCGGGTCGAAATCGAAAATGCCTTCGGGCCCAGCGTCTACGACTCGTACGGCGGGCGCGAGACCATGCTGCTCGCCATGGAGTGCGACGCGCACGATGGCTTGCACATCAGCGTCGAGAACATCTTGCTCGAGGTGCTGGTCACCGAGGCCGACGGGCGAAAGCGGCCCGCCCAGCCGGGTGAGACGGGCGAGGTGGTGGTCACCGATCTGCACAACTTCGGCGCGCCGCTCATCCGCTACGCCAACGGCGATCTCGCCAAGGTCATGCCCGACGAGCAATGCAAATGCGGCCGCGTGCTCCCCCGGCTCAAGTCGGTGGAGGGGCGCAAGGCCGACACCTTGATCGACGGCTTCGGCGGGCAAGTGCACGGCATGCTCTTCCCGGTGCTCATGCTGCCGCTGGCGCGCGCCGTCCGGCAGTATCAAGCCGTACAGCACAAGGATCGCTCCATCACCTTGCGCATCGTACCGTCGCCCAACTTCGACGATGGCTCGCGGCGCTTCATCATGGAGAGCCTGCGCCGCACCGTGCGCGGCGTGCCCATCGCGCTCCACCTGGTCGACGAAATCCCGGCATCGGCCTCTGGCAAACGCCGCCCGGTCATCGTCGAGACATGACGTTCGGTCCGAGCGAAATGTAGAACGTGGGCGGCGCGGATCAGAACGCGTTGATCAGCAGCATCGTCCCGAACGAAATGGCCGCGCTCAGCGGCAAGGTGAGCACCCACGCGATCACGATGTTCCCCGCCACGCCCCAGCGCACCGCGCTCACGCGGCGGCTGGCGCCCACGCCCATGATGCACGCGTTGATGCAGTGGGTGGTGGAGACGGGCACACCCAGGTGGCTCGCGGTGAGGATGGTGAGCGCGCCGCTGGTCTCCGCCGCGAAGCCTTGAAGGGGCGAAATGCGGATGATCTTCGTCCCCATCGTCTTGATGATCTTCTTGCCGCCCGCCATCGTGCCGAGCGCAATGGCGGCCGCGCACACGACGATGACCCAATACGGGACCTCGTTCGCGTGATGCGGCAGCGCCCACGGCGGCACCCCGGGATGCGAGCCGGTCGCCATGAACGAGAGCAGCGCCAAGGTGATGATCCCCATCGACTTTTGCGCGTCGTTCGAGCCGTGCGAGAGCGCCATCAAGCAGGCCGACACGAGCTGCAGCCGGCGCGAGCTTTTGTGCACGAAATCCGGCCGCATGCGCCGGACCAGCCAGAGGAGCCCGATCATCACGAAGAAGGCGATGAGAAAGCCCAGGGTGGGGGAGACCACCAGCGGGATCATCACCTTCTCCACCAGCGCCAGCCACCGAAACGCGCCCAGCCCGGCGTGGGCGGTCACCGCGCCCGCCAGACCCCCGACCAAGGCGTGGGACGAGCTCGAAGGGATCCCGTACCACCAGGTGATCAAGTTCCAGACGATGGCGCCCACGAGGGCGGCGAGCACCACGGTCTGGGACACGATCTGGGGATCGGCGAAGCCGGAGGCGATGGTCTTCGCCACCGCCGTGCCGGTGACGGCGCCGATGAAGTTGAAGATGCCCGCGATGAACACGGCCGTGCGGATCGGGAGCACCCCGGTCGAGACCACGGTGGCGATGGCGTTGGCGGCGTCGTGAAAGCCGTTGATGAAGTCGAACACCACGGCCGTGATGACGACGGCGATGAGGAGGCTGAGCATCCGAATCAGCTCTGTTTGACCGCGAGGTTCGTCAAGGTTTCCGATACGTACTCGCAATAGTCGACCCCTTTTTCGAGGTCCTCGAGCACGGTCATTTCACGAAGCAGCTTCTTCGCGTCGACATTGTCGTCGTGAAAGAGCTGGCTGATGGCCTCGCGGTAGATCGCATCGGCCTCCTTCTCGATGGCGCGCAATGTACGGCACTCCTCGAGCAGCTCTTTGTATTGGTGTTTTCGCAGCATGGGCACCGCCCGCGTCAGCACCCTCGTACACTCGGTCAGCTTGTCGATGAGGCCGATCATCGGCTCGGTCGGGCGCGGTACGCCGAACAGATCGCATGTGCGGGCGGCCGCGTTGGCCATGTCGGTCACCGTGTCGAGCTGCGAGGACAAGCGCTGCAGATCTTCGCGGTCGATGGGGGTGACGAAGGTCTTGGCGAGCGCCTCTTCCATTTCGTGCACGATCTTGTCGCCCGTGTGCTCGAAGTCCTGCACGCTCGCGCGCACGCTGGCGACCGTCGAGTCGGGCTTGTGGAACTCGGCGAGGGCCATTGCGGCCTCGTGGGCCACCGCGGCCTGGCGTTCGAGAAAATCGTAAAAATGATCCTCACGGGGGAGGAGCCATCGAACTAGCGACTGGAGGCTCATGGCGCGTGAGTCGACCCGGAACGGTGCCTTCGAGTCAAGTGAGAAGCTTCTGCCGGAAGGCTTTGGCAGAGCGGATGGCTCGGTCGGCGTCCGGGGCTTGCGTGACGAAATGCCCCATTTTTCGCCGGGCTTGCGCATTGCGCTTGCCGTACAGGACCACGTCGATCACCTCGGGAAACTCGCGTAAGCACGATAGGTCGAGATCGACGCGACCTTGCGCCAGCCAAATATCGCCGAGCAGATTTCCCATACAAAACACGCCAGGGCCTACCAGCTCCGGAGAGTTCACCGGCACGCCCAAGAGAATGCGTGCAAGTACATCGTACTGGCTCGCAGTGCAAGCATTGCGCGTCACGTGTCCCGAGTTGTGCGGGCGCGGCGCAAACTCATTGACATAGACGTGATATCCAAATGCCGCCACGCTCCGCGAGGCCACGCGGCCCGGCCGGGTGGGCACCTCTGGACCTTGGGTCCGGGACAGGAAAAATTCCGTGGTGAGCAGGCCGTGCACGTCGAGGGCGCGCGCGGCCTCCAGCGCGATCGCCTGGAGCCGCTCCGCGAGCTCGGGCGGGATGCGCGCGGGGACGATCGTCAGATCGAGAATGTGCTCCGCGTGAACATTTTCGAAGACGGGAAAGACCACCTCCTCGCCGCGCGGCGAGCGGCCGACGATCACGCTGGCCTCGAGCGCCAGATCGATGGCCTCCTCCAGCAGGTACGTGCCATCGGGCGCCAAGCTCTCCACGATGGGGCCGAGCTCCTCGGCGCTGGCCACGAAGGCTTGTCCCTTGCCGTCGTAACCCCCGCGCACCGTCTTGATGATGAAGGGATATCCAAACGACGCGGCGCTGCGCAAAAGCTCGTCGCGCCCGGTCACCGCGGTGAAGGCCACGTGCGGCAGGTGCGCGTGCTCGAGGAAGGTCTTCTCGCGAATGCGGTCCTGCGCCACCTCGAGCACGTGCACATTGGGCCAGAGCGGCGTGGGCGACCGGAGGGACTTCAAGGCGGTCGTGTCGATGTGCTCCATCTCGTAGGTGACGGCGTCGCACGAGGAGAAGAAGCGCTCGAGCGCCGGCGCGTCCGTCCAGGGGGCGTTGACCACCTCACGAAAGCGGGCGCACGCGGGCGCGGCCGCGTCGGGCTCGTAGATGCAGGCTTCGGCGCCGAGATCGTGGATGGCACCCGCGAGCATGGTGCCGAGCTGACCCCCTCCGAGAACTCCGATTCGTTTCATGGCTGTATTTTCGCGTGGCCATCCAGGGCGCGCGCTTCATTTTCCTGTCGGTAGCGTTCGAGCCCATCGCGGACCCGGGGATCGTCGAGCGCCAAAATGCGCATGGCAAAGGCGGCGGCGTTGGTGGCGCCGCCCGCGCCGATGGCAAAGGTGGCGGTGGGGATGCCCGGTGGCATCTGCACGATGGACAAAAGGCTATCCAATCCGCTGAGCGCCTTGGACTGCACCGGAACCCCCAGCACCGGCAGGGGGGTGAGCGCCGAGACCATGCCCGGAAGGTGCGCGGCGCCGCCGGCTCCGGCGATGATGATCTTGAGCCCGCGTCCTTGTGCCGCCTTGGCATAGTCGACCATGCGCTCGGGAGTGCGGTGCGCGCTCACCACGGCGACCTCGTACGGGATCGCATGGGCCTTCAGCAACTCGGCGGCCGACTTCATGGTCTCCCAATCCGAGTCGCTCCCCATGATGATGCCGACCAGCGGTTTTTCCATAGCGCCGAGACTAGTAAATCAATTCACCATGTTTGCCTAGCCGGCCGGGAAGTCACCTCGATTGCCGGGCCGATGGGATGGGGCGCCGGGGCGGCCGGCATCCCGGATGGCGCCCAGGGCCTTCGCGTTCTGAACGGCGAAGAGCGCGAGGAAGACGATGGGGAAGATGTTGCCCAAGCCGCCTCGAACGAACATGTAGAGCGCGATGGCGGCCGCAACCACGATGGAAATGACGTGCGCGGCGCGGCGTCCGCCGCCATCGGTGAAGGCGGCCAGGGTGTGCGCCATCACATTGCCGCCGTCCAGCGGGAGGATGGGGAGCAAGTTGAAGATGCTCCACACCAGGTTGATCCAGAGCATGTTGTTCACGAACCGGTCGACCACGGGCGACATGCCGTCCCCATCGGCCAAGGAGAGCGCGGTGAAGTAGAGGACACCGGCCAGGGCGAGACCGGCCAACGGCCCCGCGAGGCTGACTAGGATTCGTGGTCCCGAGGACAGTTCGTTGCCACCTTGCCACGACGTCCCTCCGCCAAACGCATAAAGCTCAATCTGAGGAGCGAGGTCGAAGACCTTTCCCATCAGCGCGTGCCCGAGCTCATGCAAGAGCACCGAGACGAAGACACCGGCCACCCAGAGCGCGAGATCCGCCGGCTTTGGATTGCCGGACACGCCGAGCATGGCGGCCGTGATCCAGAACGACAGATGAACCCGGATGGGGATCGAACCGAGCGCGAACGTGAGCATGAGTGGAACCTCTTACCAGGCCCGACGTCAGCATGGTAACGACGCAGACCTACCCTATACCCTAAGTACTTGACCACGCTGCGGCAAAGCCGGAGCCGTGTTTGTCAGGGCGTTCATTTCTGCTCGCCGGAGGCCTGCTTGAAGATCACGATTCGGGAACACAAGCCGGGGGAAAACATTCGGCCCTTCATCCAAGCTGGACACGAGGTGTTCCGGGATGATCCGCACTGGATTGCCCCGCTTCACTTCGAGCTTCGTGAGCGGCTGCACCCCAAGAAGAACCCCTTCTTCCGCCGCGCGGAGGTGACGCTCTTTACCGCCTGGCGCGGTTCGCAGCTGGTGGGGCGGTGTTCGGCTCAGATTGATCGCGAGCACCTGCGTGTGTGGAAGGACGACACGGGTTTCTTTGGCTTCTTCGACACCCTGAACGACGACGAGGCCGCCATCGCGCTGATCGACGCGGCCACCAATTGGCTCCGCCGTCGCGGGATGAAGCGCATGCGCGGTCCGTTCTCGCTCTATGTCAACGAAGAGGTGGGCGTCCTCATCGAGGGGTTCGACTCGCCGCCGGTGCTCATGATGAGCCACTCGCGCCGGTGGCAATCGCGCCTCTGTGAGGTGGCGGGGCTCGAAAAAGAGAAGGACCTCATCGCCTGGAAATACACGGCCGGCGAGTTCCCCGCGCGCGTCTTGCGCGCCTGGGAGCAGGTGAAGGCCATGCCCGAGGTGCGTCTTCGCTCGGTCGACACGCGCCGGATGGAGGAGGAGATCAAGAACGTCCAGGAGATCTACAACGACGCCTGGTCGGGGAAGTGGGGCGTGGTGCCCGCGCTGCCCGACGAGGTGGCGAAGGTGGCCAAGGATCTCAAATTGATCATCGACGAAGATCTGGCCTTCATGGCCGAGATCGACGGTCGCGCGGCCGGCATGTGCATCATGCTGCCGAACTTGAACGAGGCCATCGCCGATTTGAACGGCAAGCTGCTGCCGCTCGGGTTCGCGAAGCTCCTCTGGCGCTTGAAGGTGAAGCACCCGGTCTCGACCCGGCTGATGATGCTGGGCATCCGGAGCGAATACCGTCACGTGAAGAAGTACGGAGGGCTCTCCGCCGCCATGTACGTCGAGGTCGCGAAGCGCGGCATCGCCAAGGGCTACAAATGGGGCGAGCTCTCGTGGACCCGCGAAGACGACGGTCCGATCAACGTGGGTATCAAGGCGATGGGGGCGACGCCTTACAAGAAGTATCGCGTGTATCAAAAGACGATTTCATGAGCCGTAGCTTGCCGTCGTTCGAGTCCTCGTGGGGAGACGCCCTCCCGCACGAGGATGATGGCCTTATCGGGAGATCGTTCCATGCGAGCGGGCGGCGATGGCAAATCGTCGATGCCGCAGGGCGTGCAGGCGCCTCGAACGACTAATCGTTCGTCGGGGGGGTGCTGCGGCCGGTGGCCAGGGTCATGTGGTAGCTGTCCGGTACGCGGTCGCCGAGCGGTTCGCGGGAGAGGAGCCAGGGCGAGGGGATCGGCGGGGCGCCCGACGCGACGATCGAACCGACGATGGCGCAGTTGGTGGCGCGATCGCCCAGGGCGCTGACGGTGGACCAGAGGGCCTCGGCGTAGTCGTCGAGGTGGCGCGCGGCGCAGAAGAGGGCGAAGGGGACCGTGTCGGCGGCCAGCTTTCGGGAGCCGTTGCCCAGCTTGCGCGCCGCAAAGTCGATGGAGGCGTTGGGGGGGAGCTTCGCGGCCTCCGCGATGGCCCGCGCCGTTTCGCCGTCGGGGACGTGGCTGGAGACGGTGTCGAACAAGGCCGCGCGGCTCGGTGCTTTGCGCATGCGCCACGCGGCGGCGGCGGCCACGGCGACCGCGATGGCGCCGGCTTGGCCCTCCGGGTGCGCGTGGGTGATCTGCGCGGAAGCGCGCGCTTCGCGGACCACCGCCTCGAGATCGTCGGCGAAGTAGGCGCCGATGGGGCCCACGCGGGCGGCGGCGCCGTTGCTCATGGAGCCCATGCCGCCTTCGAGCTCGCGCGGGGCGGCGTGCCAGGGCATGCCCTCGCTGATGGCGCGCAAGGTGGCGTGCACCGTTTTGTCGTAGCCGCGTGCGGGATCCGCCTGATACCGGTCGGCGAAGGCGTCGGCCAGGGCGCTGGGGTCGATGCGGCCGTAGCGGTCGAGCACCTGCACGATGGCGAAGCCGAGCTCCGTGTCGTCGGTCGTGTCCCAGGTGGGGCGGGGGACCGCGCGCACGAGGATGCGCGAGCGCGCGAGATCGGGGTCGATGGCGAACTTCTCGCCGAATGCGTCGCCCACGGAGAGGCCATCGAGCGACGTCGTCGCGCGCTTCATGCGCGCGGCATGATCGGACGGTAGCTCGCTGCGGGTTCGCGCCATGAACGGAGCTTACAACATGTGAATGCTCATTCGAGCAAGCTAACAGCGAGGGCCGGCGTTCGATCTTTGCGGCGCCAGAGGACGGCATCCATCGCGTAGTGCGTGATCTGCGGCAGCGCGAGGAGCGGCACCACCAAGGCGCGCGCCATCGCGCCGAGCGGCGGCTCGTCCTCCGTTCCTCCGAAAAGCCAGGGGCGATCGTGCCAGACCAAACGGTCCCAGAGCATCTCCTCGGTGAAAGCGAACGCGAGGAGCGTCGCCAAGAACGCCGCGAGGCCCGTCCCCACGATACGCGATCCCAGCGCGCCTGGGCGCTCGTTGCGACGTGCTTCCGCATAACGCCAGAGGAGCACCATGTACGGTACCCCATGGATGATGACGTTGGTGGCCGTGAAGTCCAAGTCGCTGTCGGTGGTACAGATCCCGACCCACCAGCACGCAGCGGTTGTGGTTACGACGACGAGCTTACCGAGCGCGATCTCGGATCGTGCGAGGAGCTTCCAACCGGTGCGAAGCACGAAGGCGCCGAGGAGCGCGAGGTACGCGGCCTCGATGGCCGGAAGAAAACCGCGCAGCCATGCGGCGGGGGCGAAGTCGTTCGGCACGAACCAGTTGAAGGAGCGTGGGAGGTTGGCGTGCCAGACGAGGAGGGGCACCAAGGTGGCGGCGTAGATGACGGCGAAGTCGAGCCCTTCGTCCCAGCTCCGGTCTCGTGTGTCTCGTGTGCTTCGTGCGCCTCGCGCGTCCGATTGCCCGAGGCGCGCGCGGTGGTGGTAGATGCGCACCCAGCCCGCTTGTTGGCGCACGAAGTGAAAGACGGCGAGGTAGGCGAGCGCGCGCCAGAACGCGAGCGGCGAGTAGCCGTGGAGCGCCGCGAAGACGAGGTAGCCGGCGATGGGGAGCCCGACATAGAGCGCCTTGCGGCGCGCCAGCTCTTCGCGGTCGAAATACGTTCGAAACAAGGTCGCCCAGACGTGGGCCACGTCGATGGCCAGCACGAACGCCAGGTACGACCACTCGGGGAGCTCGGTGCGCGCGAGCCCCATGGCGTGGATCAGCGCGACGACCAGGAGCGCGAGCGCCGCGCTTCCTCCGAACGCCAGGAGGTCGAGGCGCGGGCTCCAGATCCAAGGCGTCACCCGGAGCACGGCGCTACCCGCTTCGCTCGAGCAAGCTCGCGAAGGTGCGGCCGCTGCTCTTTGCGATGTCCTCCGCCGCGTGAATGCCCCAGTACTGCGCCTCCTCGAAGAGGCCGATGCCGGAGAGATCCGAGTGCGCGAACCGAATGCGGCCCAAGGGCTCGGCGCGGCGCGCGCGGGCGTCCGTCCACACGTGCCCCACGCGCGGGCGGGCCATGGCGTGCCCCCAGCGAAAGACGTCGATGCGCTCCACGTAGCTCGCGAGATCGCGGTGGGCGCGCGACAGATCCGAGACGATGACGTCGCAGGCGGCGGCGTGGTCGAGCGCGAGCAAGCGCGCACGGTCGGCGCGGGGATCGGCGGAGGTGAAGGGGTAGTAGTACGTCCACACGGTGGGGCCGTGATCGCGGAGCTTCTGGTGCGTGGCCACCACATAGCCGAGCGACGGCGAGTCGTAGAGGACGTTGTCCCACGCCATGGGGAAGCCGCGGGACGCGGGGCGGCCTTTGAGGTGAAGGTTGGCGACCATCCAGGCGCCGTAGTCGAGGTTCGCGAGGTGCTCGGGCGGGCGCTCGCGCCAGGGGCGGATCACGTGGGCGGCCGTGAACTTGGGCGCCGCGAAGATCACGTGGTCGGCGCTCCACCCGCGAAGCTCGCCGGAGGCCGTATCGAGCACGCTCAGATCGACGCCGTCGTCGACGGGCGCGCCGGATGCGTCGGGTTTCCCGGGCGCGCCGGGCGTGCCGGACGCGCCGGGCCCCCTGCGCGGCGCGATGTCGGCCACCAGCTGCCCCACGCGCACGCGGTCGCCGGCCACGGCGGCCAGGTGCTCGACCAGCCGGCCATTGCCGTGCGGCCACGAGAGGAGCGGCGCGGCCGCGTCGCCTTTTCCTTGCGTGCGCGCGGCATAATAGAAGAGGCCCGCCCAGGCGCTCGTCTCGGAGGCGAGCAGGCCGTAGTCGTCGCGGCAGGCGTAGTCGACCCACCAGCGCAAGCGCCGGCTCGTAAACCCGCGCGCCGCGAGCCACTCGGCCATGGAGGTGCGGTCGAGCGCCGTCAGATCGGCGTCCGTGCTCCCGTGCGCCATGGGCAACGCGAACGCGCGGCGCCCCGAGCCATCGCGCAGATCGGCGAAGCGGTCGATCTCGGCTTGGAAGCGGTGAAACTGCTCCAGATCGTCGGCGCTCGCGCCCGCCCGAAGGTAGAGGCCCTCGTACCAGCGATCGAGGTAGAAGACGCGCTCCTCGGGGGCGCGCACCAGCTGCTCTTCGGCGGCGATGGGCGCGCCGCGCGCGTCGATGCCGGTGATGGCGCCCAGCTCGCGCAGGAGCTCGACCATGGCGCGGTTCTCGGCCGAGGGCATCGGCACGTAGTGCGCTCCCCATGGATACGGCACGATGGCGTCGTCGCCGTATTGCGATGTGCCGCCGGGGCGCCCCTCCAGATCGAACACCACGAAGTCCTTGATCCCCAGCCGCTCCAGCCGCCAGGCCGCCGAGAGCCCGCTGGGCCCCGCGCCCACGATGGCCACGTGCACGTGGGTGCGCTTTTGGTGCGCGGGGATCGCGGCCCGCGCCGCCTCGCGCAGCTTGTGCCCCACGTCCATGGAGGGGCCGCGGAGGGATCCTGCGAAGGGCGGAAGGCTCTTGCGGCGGCACGCGGCGGCGGCGATGGGCGCGGAGAGCAGCGCTTCCAGCATTTGCCTTCGCGAGACGAGCGGGGCGCGCGCGGCGGACGGGAAGAGCTTTCGCCTCAGTTCCATCGGCGCCACTCGTGTTCGTAGTACGAAACGAGGATCTGATTGTTCAATCGATTGACCTCGACGTTCTTCTCCTCGGCCATGTCCGGGTTCAAGACGAACAGCGCCTTCATCGACGCCTCATCGAGAAAACGGAGGCCTTCGAGCCGGGGTCTTTGCGGCGCATCGAAGGCCTCGCGCTTGGCCAGGACGAACCCCCACTCGCCAAAGGAGGGCACGGCCGCGTGGTACGGCTTGGCGGAGAAGCCCGCGGCCTCGATGGTCTTGGCGATGCACCAAAACGAGATGCGCGCAAAAAGCGGCGAGGTCGCCTGCACCACCAGCGCACCGCCCGGCGCGAGGCGGCGCTGCACCAAGTGGTAAAACCGGGTCGTGTACAGCTTGCCGAGCGCAAAATTGTTCGGATCGGGGAAGTCCACGACGATGACGTCGAAGCGCTTGTCGGCCGCGCCCTCCGAGAGCCACACCATCGCGTCCTCGTGCACGATGTTCATCTTGGGGTCGACCAGGCTTCCGCCATTGAGCTCGCGCACCAAGCGCACGGTGCTGGCCATCTCGGTCATCGCCGGATCGATGTCGACCAGGGTGATGTCCTCCACCTCCGGGTAGCGCAAGATCTCGCGCGCCGCGAGGCCGTCGCCGCCGCCGGCGATGAGCACATGGGCGCGGCGATCGGCCACGGCAAAGGCGGGGTGCACGAGGGCCTCGTGGTAGCGGTACTCGTCGGCCGACGCAAACTGCAGGTTGCCGTTGAGAAAGAGCTGGAACGAGTGCTGCGATCGGGTCATCACGATGCGCTGGTAGGCGGTCTGTTTGGCGAAGATCACCTCGTCGGCATAAATCTGATCCTCGGCGGCGGTGGTGATCCGCTCCGCCTGGGTGAACGCGCCCAGCAAAAGGGCGGCCACGATGAACCCGCGCACGCGCGCCCCGCGCATCTCCGCGCTCTTGCCGACGAACCACGTGGAGGCGATGCCCACCACGGCGTTGAGCAGCCCAAAGGCGAGGGAGGTGCGGACCAGGCCCAGGCGGGGCACCAACAACAGCGAAAAGAGGAGCGAGCCGACCAGCGCGCCCAGGTAATCGAAGGCGAGGGCGCGCGCGATGAGCTCCTTGATGACCACTCGTTCGCGGAGAATGCGGATGAGCAGCGGGAGCTCGAGCCCCACCAAGGTGCCCACCACCGTCACCGTGGCATAGAGCACCACCGGAAACGCTTTGGTGTGCGCATACGCCAAGAACAACACGGGCGCAGAGGCTCCGCCGGCGAGCGCGGTCGAGAACTCCACTTCGACGAACGCGCGCGCCAGCCGCGTATCGATGAAGCGCGACAGGTAGGAGCCCAGGCCGAGGGCCGAGAGGTACACCCCGATCACGATGGAAAATTGCGTGATCGAGTCGCCCAGCACATACGACGCCACCGCCCCGGCCACCAGCTCATAGACGATGCCCGCGGTGGCGATGACCAGCACCGTGGCGAACAAAAGCCACGGCTTGGGCGCGCCGTCTCCCTCGTCTCGCTCGTCTCGCTCGTCGCCGGAGGAAACGTCGGGGTGGGCGGCCTCCCCGCCGGAGGAAGTGTTCGGCAGCGCAGACTCTCCCTTGGGGGAAACGTTTGGCAGCGCAGGCTCCCCCTCGGGAGAAACGTCGGGGAGCGCGGGCTCCCCCTCCCCCTCGGCGGGAGGATTGGGGCGGGGGAGACTCATCGCGCCTATCCGTGGATCGCCGCGGCGATGATGATCGCGAGCCCGAGCATGACGGCGCCCATCAGAATGCCCACGGCGGTGTTCTGATCCTCCTCGAGCTCCTTGCGGATGGAGAAGGGCGCGAGCCACTGAATGGCCTTGAACGCGATGAGAAACATCACCAGCCCGATCCCGCTAAAGACGAGCGACATGACAGCCGACTGCACGATCGCCATCGCATTCATTTACTTTCCTCCACCCGATCCCGAATGCCAGAAACTCCACGTGCGGTAGCCCCCTGGCGATTGCCGCATGCTCGGTGCAACTTGCGATCGCGTATGGCTCGCGAAGTCGAGTCCACCGAAGATGACGACCCCGTAGCCAATGAGGAGCGCGCCTCCGAGCGCTTTCGTCAGATATCCCATACGGCCTTTTCCCTCCGGTGCCTCGAGTTTCGAGTTTGCTCCTGGTTGCTCAGGTGGTTCTCCGGCTGAAGAGCCATATGACGAACAGGACTCCGAACGACGCCCACATATAGCCGAACGGCCTCGCCCCGCTCACGAGCCGGAACTTGAGCGGGCCGCACATGACCCCCACCTTGTTGCTGTCCGGCTCCACCCGCAGCACGTATTGGCCATCGGGCAGCCGTGAGTACCAGATCGATTTCTCGTTGTCCGAGAAGTCGACCGAGTCCTCCCAGACCTCCCCCGAGTCCATGTGCACGAGCGCGATGTCGGCGGTGACCCAGGCGTCGTCCGCCACCATGCAGGCGGAGTGCACCTCGATCTCCATCTCCATGTTGTGCCCCCCCGGGATCACGAACGGCTCGGAGAACCAGGGCTCGGCCTTCGGCGCGTCCGCAAGGAAGTTCCCCTTTTTGACCACCACCGGCACGCTCTTCTCGAGGACGACCGTGTCCCGTGCCATCAGGCACCCCGCCATGGTCACCACGAACCAGAGCGCGAACAGCACGAGGAAGAACACGTTCGCTTTGCTGTTCGCGGCGCGCGCGCTCGTCTCTCTGGGCGCCGTAAAGGCGGACGGAAACGCGGCCCGCAGCTCGTGGCCGAGGATCACGCTGGAGTGCGAGAACTGAACCTCGTCCCTCGTCGACTCCTGGCTCACCTTCTGGCGGTGCGGCCCCTCGTACTCGGTCGCGGTGACCGTCTCGCCGAGCTCCACCTGCCAGTAGAACTCCCCCAGCACGCTGGTGACCACCGCTTGCACCGTCTGCAGGTGGCGGTAATTCTGCCCGCGAAGGGCTACGCTATCGGGCCCGCTGCGCTGCACCTCGCCCGCGTGGATCGGGACGATGTACTGCCAGTCGCCGTCCTCCTCGAGCAGAAAGACGAACGAGCTCGCGGCCGGCGGCGCGCCTGCGGGGGGAGGGGTCGACGCATAAAAGAGGTACTCCCGCCAGGAGTACGTCTCGCCGTCCACCACGGTCGCGCGCACCATGTACCCGAGCAGGGTCACCTCCTGCCCGCGGAGCGTCCCCTTGGTGCCGAGCGGAATGGCCGGTGGTTGCTCCGGCAACGGAAGCTCCCGGAGCGCCACCAGCGCGCCCTGACGGACGTCGCACAGCATGCCGCAATACCGGCAGGCGATGCGCTCCGCTTGGTCCGGTGCGACCAGCGGGAGGTTGCCGCCGCACTTGGGGCAAACCAAGGTGGTGACCTGGGCGCGCGGGGCCTCGGCCAGCGGCGCGGCCGAGGTGATCGCCAGGGCGCGCGGATCGATGGCGCGCCCGAAGTAGACGTGCGCCGGCCAGCCTTGCGCGTCGTAGTCGATGGTGGCGAAGGTGCCGCCCTGGCCCGCGAGATCGGCGTAGGCCTCGACTTGGCTCGGCACCATGGGGAAGGGGAGCTCGCCCTCGCCCGACACGAAGCGGCGCTGCCCGCGCTCCACCACGGCCAGCCCCGGCATGTTGGGGACGGGAAAGACGACGCCGGGGTTGGCCTCGGCAAAGCTCGGCGGCCGCATCGGCAGCGGCGGTCCTCCGTAGAGCGAGGTGAGGAGCCAACGCCCCTGGGCGTGCGCGAGCCAGGCCCACGCGCCGCCGTCCATCTCCAGGTAGATCTCCTCCCAGGGCGCGCCCGGCGCCTGGATCCGGTCGTATTGCACCCGGCCTGCCACGCGAAACGGGCGCCCTTCGAGGGTGCCGCGCGCCTCCAGGCCAAAGGGGGTCGCCATGGGGACCAGATCGGCCACCCGCCCCATGGAGCGAAAGTCGCGATCGGTGCGCACCACCACGAAGCGGCAGTGTTTGCAGATCTGGGCGGGCGCCGTGCCCGACGCGAACTCCACGGGGGCCCCGCACTGCGGGCAAGGGCCGCTGCGAACCAGACGAACTTGGAACGTCATGGGACCCCGCGCGGCGCTTCCACGACGTGCACGCGCGCAGCGCCGAAGGACGCGTGCAGCGCGGCCTCCCAGGCGTACGGCGGCCGTTCGCGGCAGCAGTAAAGGTTCACGGTGAGGGCGCCGTGTTCGGGGAAGGTGTGCAGCGCCAAGTGCGACTCGGTGAGGAGCACCAGCGCCGTGATGCCTCCTTCGCCGGGGAAGCGATGCACGCGCCGCGGCGGGAGCACGGTGAGCGCCAAGCCCTCGATCACGGCGTCGACGAAGCGGTCGACCGCGGTCGGATCGCGCAGTTTTTCAGGGTCGCATCCGCTTGCGTCGACAATCCATTCCGTTCCGAGCCGCATCAACCGCCGCGGATGCTACCAGGCGGCGGGCGCGAGCTCATCCCCCGAATGCGCACACCCCGCATCTTGGCTTCGAACCACGGGGTGGCGTGCCCGCAGCCCACGCAGATCAATCGATAGAGGCCCATGGCGCCGTCGACCGCGACCGCCATTTGATTCTCGTCGCGGGGGCACGTGATGGCTTTTCCCTCTTTGAAGGCGGACCATAGCAAGGTCACGTGCTCTTCATTCATCGCCTCGGTCGATTCTGCGGCTCGGACGCCGTTGCCCATATTACCCCTTTTTTACACTGGAATACGCCGCCCTGGCGTGCGAAATGGGAAAAGTAGATATGGCCGACAATTCGAGGTCGGGCACCGCCCACGGCGAGCCCCAAAAACGTCGCACCGTTCTCGTTGTTGGCGCAACTGGGCGTCTGGGGGTGGCCATCGCGGCGGCCCTGGTCAAAAGGCAGAGCCGTGTGGTCCTCACCGCCCGGGATCCGGACAAACTGGCGTCCATGGCCCACGAGCTTGGCGGGCCGGAGAATTCCGAGCCAGCCGTCGTCTGCGCCGATTTGACCCGGGAGGACGCCGCCTCGCTCATCGTGGCCGGTGTCCGCAACACAGTCGGCCGCATCGACGACATCGTCCTTGCCTGCGGCCCCTTTCCCCGCACCCCCTTCGAGACGCTGCGGCGGGAAGATTTGCACCACACCCTCACCGTGCACGCCGTCGCGCCCCTGCTCCTGGTGCACGCCCTCGCGGGCGATCTGGCGGCGGCGCAAGGCGCGGTGGTCGCGCTGGGGGACGTGGGAACGTCCCGGCCGTACACGAACCATGTGGCCTACATCACGGCCAAAGGGGCCCTCAAGGCGGGTCTTCGCGCCCTCTCCGCCGAGCTCGCGCCCGATGTCCGCATCAATATGTTGCAGCTCGGCATCGTGGCCGATCCCGAGGCCGACCTCGATCCGCTGCGAACGCACCGTCTGGCCGCCCGCTCCTCCCTCGGTCGCTTTGGCACACCCGAGGAGGTCGCCCACGTGGTCCTCGCCTTGCTAGATGCCACATGGACCACCGGCGAGACCTGGAACATCGGTCGGTGAACCGTCTCGTCGTGGTGGTGCCCTGCTACAACGAAGGCCAGCGTCTGGACGCGGGGGCCTTCGGGGAGCTCGCGGCCGTCGCCGGCGTGTCGCTCCTCTTCGTGAACGATGGCTCCCGCGACAACACAGAGGAGCGACTGCGCGCCATCGAGCGGAGCCACCCGTCCAAGGTGAGCGTTCTTTCCCTCACCGAAAACTGCGGCAAGGGCGAGGCCGTGCGGCGCGGGCTCTTTGCGGCGCTCGACGAGGGGCCCGATGCCGTTGGCTACTTGGATGCCGACTTATCGACCCCGACTTCGGAATTGTTGCGCATGTGGAATATCCTCCATGAAAGGGATTATTCCGTTCTACTGGGCACGCGGGTGGGGCTCCTCGGCACCAGCATCGAACGCCGCGCGGCGCGCCACTATTCCGGGCGCGTGTTTGCGACCTTTGCGTCGCTCACGTTGGGCCTGCGCATTTACGACACGCAATGCGGCGCGAAGCTCTTTGCGTCCACGCCGGCGTTGCGCGCAGCGCTCGCGGATCCGTTCGTGTCGCGCTGGGCTTTCGACGTGGAGCTAATCGGCCGGCTCCTGACGGGCAGCGACCGTGTTTTGCCGCTTCGGGAGGAGGATTTCCTCGAGGTGCCGCTTCGCATCTGGACCGACGTCCCCGGCTCGAAGCTGCACATCGGAAGCATGGTGAAGACCACCGCCGAGCTCCTGCTCATCGCGGCCGATTTGAGGCGCCGAGCGCAACGGATGAAGCGGCGGTAGCGCCCCGCTCCAATCGTCATTATCCTGTTGGGAAGGAGACAAGACGATGGGAGTGTTCGATTTCGTAAAGAACGGGGTGCGCGAGATGATGATCGCGCGGCCGGACAACCAGAAGCATCTTCTTTGCTTCAAGCACCCCGACCAGAACTTCCCCATGTACTCGCAGCTCACCGTCGACAGCGACGAGGTTGCGGTCTTCTTCAAAGATGGTCGCGTCGTCGGCGTGCTCCCGCCCGGGCGTCACACGCTCCAGACGCAGAACATCCCGTTCCTGAACAACATCGTGAACCACTTCACGGGCGGGCAAGTCTTCATCGCCGAGCTGTATTTCGTGCGGATGACGCCCAAGCGCAACATCCCCTACGGCGACAAGCTGGGCGACATGGTCGATCCGCTCACCAGCGAGGTGGTGGGCCCGCGCGTCTATGGCGAGTTCTCGCTGCAGGTGGTCGATCCCGTGCGCTTCGTCATCGGCTACCACGGCCAATCCGGCTACGGGGATCGCGACAACGACGATTGGATCAAAAAACTCTTCATGATCGGCGTGCGCACCGTGCTGGGGGAGGTGTGCGAGGTCGAGGGCAAGAGCCTCCTGCAGGTGGTCTCCATCACGGAGAAGCTGGTGCAGGCCATCATGGCGCGGGCCCCCAACCTGGCCGAGATGGGCGTGCGCATCGTGGGCATGGGCCCGCCGAACATCAACTTCAACGACGAGGATCGGGCGCGGCTGGTGCGCGCGCAGGCCGAGGTGGCGGCCGTCGATCGCGAGGTGAAGATGAAGCAAAAGCTGGTGGCGGCGGCCAAAGCGGAGGCCGACGCGCGCCAGTTCGGGCTCGATCAAAAGTTCAATCAAGACGCGCGCTACGTCCAGAACCTCGCTGGAAACTGGCAAAACTACGCGGCGGGGCAGGCCATCATCGGCGCCGGCCAAGGCATGGCGGAGCACGGCGTGGGCGGAGGGCTCGCGGGGCTCGGCGCGGAAGTCGCGATTGGGGCGAGCGTCGGCGGCGCGATGGCGGGTGCGTTTCAGAACCAACCGCAGTTTGGGGTGGGCGGTGCGCCGCAAGCTGGACAAGCCGGGCCGGCGGGAGGTGGTGGTGCGTCGGTGCAAGGTGCTCTGCTCACCTGCAGCAAATGCGGCGCACGCCAACCGGTGGGGAAGTTCTGCTCCGAGTGCGGCACCTCCTTGGCGGCCAAGAAAATCTGCGCGGGATGCAGCCAGGAGCTCGTTCCCCCGACGGTAAAGTTTTGCGCCAACTGCGGAACCTCTACGGCTGCGCCCGCGAATCCTGCGTGAATCGGTGGAGGGATGGCCGTGATCCCATGGATCCACGCTAGACTCGAGCCGTAGTGATTCGACGAGCAGCAACATGGGCTTTGGCGATCGGCTTCGTCGCGGGCGGGTGCAGCAGTTCGGCCACGAGCTCCGAAGGGATCCCCAACTCCCCCTGTACGCGCGATCGCGACTGCAGGAACGGTTTGGTGTGCGATCGGGGCGTGTGCGTATGGCCCGGTGAGCGCGACGGCGGAGGCGGGGGGCAGCCGCGCGACGCCGGGGCAGGCGAGGGGGGCGAGCCGGACGCGGCCGCGGATGGGCGGCCGGATTAGGGCACGGGACAAGCCCTGGTGGTACGGTCGAAATGATGCGAAGATTTCTCGCGAAGCTCGGTTAGCCTCTTCCACGCCGTGGCCAAGCAACAGCTCCTGCTCGTCGATGCCGACCCGCGTAGCACGCGGGTCCTGGAAGTCAGCCTGAAAAAGGCTGGCTACAGCGTCACGACTGCGTCCGATGGGCTCGATGCCATCAGCAAGCTGGAAGTCTCGACCCCCGACTTGGTGCTGTCGGACACGCGCCTACCGCGGCTCGATGGTTACGCGCTGGTGCGCCGTCTGAAGGAGCGGGTCGAGTGGGCGAGCATCCCGGTGGTGTTCCTCACCAGCCAGAAGTCGGTGGAGGACAAAATCCGCGGGCTCGAGCTCGGGGTCGAAGATTACCTGACCAAGCCCATCTTCGTTCGCGAGCTGCTCGCGCGGGTCAATCTTCTGCTCGCGCGCCGCACGCACGACACGATCTCCACCCGCAACTCGGTGCCCGGGCGCACCCGGTTCACGGGGTCCATCCAAGACATGGCGGTGGTGGACCTGCTGCAGACCTTCGAGGTCTCGCGCAAGAGCGGGGTGGTGCACCTGTCGAGCGGGCCGCAGCAGGCGCACGTCTTCTTCCGGGATGGGAAGATCGTGGACGCGAACCTCGGTCGCCTGCGCGGCGAGGAGGCCATTTACCGGATCTTGATCTGGAACGAGGCCGACTTCGAGGTCGAGTTCACCCAGGTCAAGAACGAGGACATCATCGGCACGTCGACGCAGGGCATCCTCATGGAGGGCATGCGCCGGGTCGACGAGTGGACGCGCCTCCTCGAGCAGCTCCCTCCGCTTTCGACCATCTTCGAGATCGATCATGCGCAGCTGCTCGAGCGGCTGAACGAGATCCCCGACGAGCTGAATGGGATTTTGCGGCTCTTCGACGGGCAGCGCTCGTTGATGGACGTGGTCGACGAGTCGCCGTTCGAAGATCTGTCGACCCTGTCGACCATCTCGAAGCTGTACTTCGAGGGTCTTCTGATCGAGCTCGATGACGTCGCCGACGAGGTGCACGACACCGAGCCGTCCGCGGACGATTCGGTCGTCCCTGCCGAGCTGGGGTTGGCGGACACCACGCGGCCGCCTCCGTCGGCCATCGAGGAGATGCTGGTGGTCCCCGGGCCCGATAGCCTGACGCCGCCGCCGGCCGCGTCGCGCGATCTGGCGGCGCTCTTTACGCAAGATGGGAAGGGCGGCGCCGAGGCGGACGCCAAAGACGATCACGGCGTCGGCGGGGATGCCGGTGACGACGGCGAAGACGACGATCGAGAAGACGACGAAGACGACGAAGAGGACGCGCGCGAGGACGACTACGACGACGAGAACGGCGTAGGCCACGCGGCCTTCTCTCCGGACGATCAGGACGAGACGACGCAGCCGGAGGTGCCTGTTTCGAAGGCCAAGCTGCGTGCGCTGGTGGAGGAGGCGGAGTCGGACTCCGACGTCACGGTGCCGGTGGGGCGCGCGTATCGGCGCCGCACGGAGGACGACGCGGCCGTCTTTTTGCCGATGCGCAACCAGGGGTCCGGGGTCGCGCAGCGCGCGGCGGCGTTGGTCGGGGGAGCGCTGGTGGTGGTGGTGCTCGCGGTGCTCTATTTCCGCTGGCAAGATGGGCAGGAGGGGCCGGCGATTCAAGCGGCGGCCGCCTCGTCGCCGTCGTCGGAGAAGGGAGCGGCCCCCGCGAAGGTGGTGGCCGATGGGCCGAAGCTTGCCATCTCGAGCGCGGTGACCACGGCTTCGAGCTCGGCGAGCCCCGTGGCCGAGGCGGACGCGGGGCTCGTCAAGGCGGCGACGGCGGACGTGGGGAAGGCGCCCGCTGGAGCGGGATCGTCGTCGTCCGAGGGGACGCCTTCGTCGGCTGCGTCGGCGAGCTCGCGCAGGCGGCATCCGCCTCGTTCGGAGGCGGCGGAAGCCGATGCGAGCACCGTCGCGGCGGCGGGTGGCGGTGCAAGCCCCTCGGGATCCGCGGGGGCCGCCGTTGCTCCCGCGGGCGCGGGCGGTGGCACCTTGACGCAACAAGCGCAACGCTTGCTGGAGCGGGGCAACCCCACGGGTGCCGCCGAGCTGGCGCGCAAGGCGGTGAACGGCGATCCGACGAACGCCGAAGCGTGGCTGACATTGGGCGCCGCGCACGACGCCGCGGGCAACCATGCGCTGGCACGCGGCGCGTACAAGAGCTGCGTCGACAGCGGGCAAGGGCCGCGGGTGAGCGAGTGCCGCGCGTTGGCCGGCGGCCCGTAGCGGGCGACTTTCTTCGTCAGCGCGGCGTATCGCCGGATGAAGCGCGGATGCGCGGGTCGAGGAGCACGTAGAGAAAATCGGCGACGACGTTGCTCAATACGATGGCCGTCGACGTGAGCAACACGGTGCCGAGGATGACGGGACCATCGCGGTCGAGCAGCGCATTGACGCTGAGGGCACCGATGCCGGGCCAGCGAAAGAGCGTCTCGGTGACCACCGCGCCGCCGACCAAGGCCCCCAGATCCAGCGCGACCACCGTGACGATGGGGACGAGCGCGTTGCGCAAGGCATGAACCAGCACCGCGCGGTAGCGCGAAGCTCCCTTGGCGAGGGCCGTTCGAATGTAATCTTGTTGCAAGAGGCCGATCATCTCGTCGCGGACGAGGCGCGTGTAATAAGCCGCCCCGAAGATCCCCAGGGTGAGCGCGGGGAGAACGAGCGAGAGCAGGTTCTCGCGCGGCGTTTTGCCGAAGCCGTCGAGCGGCAGCCATTTGAGCCGGTGCGCGAACACGTATTGGAGGCCGATGCCCAACATGAACGTGGGCATGCTGACCCCGAGCAGGCTCACCCCGACGATGCCGAGATCGGCGCGCGTCCCTCTCTTCATGGCCGCCAGGATCCCCATGAGCACACCGAGCACGAGCTGCACGAGCAGCGCCGCCATGGCCAACATGGCGGTGCGCGGGAGCTTCTCGGCGAGGATGGTCGTGACCGGGCGCCTTTGCTGGTAGCTCTTTCCCAAGTCGATGTGGAGCTGGCCCCAGGCCGCGCAGCTCGCGTGCTCTTTGTCGGGGACGTCGTCGGCCGCCGCGCGCGGGGTGTGCACGAGCCGTGACATGAAGCGCGCATATTGCGCGAGCAGAGGGCGATCGAGCCCGAGCTGCTGGCGGATGCGTTCGATGTCGGCGGGCCGCGCCGCCGGTCCCGCCACCATGCGGGCCGGATCGCCGGGGAGCACGTTGTTGATGACGAAGGTCAAGGTGATCACGGCCCAGAGCACCAGGACGGCCCACACCAGCCTCTCCGCCAGGCGCTTCAACGCAGGCTCCGCCGCGTGGCCATCCCCGCGCGCTCCGGCGTGCGGGAGCGCAGCAAAGGCCCCAGCGCGCCCGTGACCATGACGTCTTTGATGCGATCGAACCACATCTCGCGCACCTCGAAGGTCCACGAGGGGTGGAGCCGGTAGTTGCGCACGTAGGGCTGGCGCACGTTGACGAAGCGGTAACTATGCGTGAAGGCCCACGGCGCATCGCCTTGCACGATGCTCTCCGCGCGATCGAGGAGCGCTTGCCGCGCGGCGGGGTCGAGCTCGTGGTGCGCCTGCTCCAAGACGTCGTCGAGGGTCGGATTCTTGTAAAATGCGGAGTTGCTGCTGTCCTCGTCGTTGATCGACTTCGACGCAAAGAGCGAGTCGTAGAAGTCGATGGCGTCGGGGTAATCCTGGCTCCACCCTTGCGGCGAAAAGGCGACGCGGTGGCGGCGGTGGGTGAGCGCCAGGTAGGTGGGGAAGTTCACCGCCCGAATGTCGATGCGGATCCCAATCTTGGCGAGGCTTTGCTTGAGGACCTGCGCCGTGTACTCGCCGAAGCTTTGCCGCTGGACCACGTACTCGATGTGCGGCTC
The DNA here is from genome assembly GCA_037157815.1 of Sorangiineae bacterium MSr11954. Taxonomy (NCBI): domain Bacteria; kingdom Pseudomonadati; phylum Myxococcota; class Myxococcia; order Myxococcales; family Pendulisporaceae; genus Pendulispora; species Pendulispora albinea. The sequence goes on along the minus strand of CP089984.1, from coordinate 6,829,993 downwards.
GTAGCCTCCGCGGCCGGTGGCCGGATCGTACGGGAAGCCCGCCTTTCGCATGTGCTCGAGGGCCTCGGCCAAATCGAGCTTCTGGCCCGGGACGTTCGGGTTGTATCCGGGTACGTCGGCGGGAACGGCGTGCGTATGGGCCGACACGTTGCTCGCTCGGAGCAAATGGTACTGCTCGCGATCGATGGCGCAGGCCACCGCGCGCCGCACCTCGACATTGTCGAAGGGCGGCATCTCCGTGTTCATGTTCTCGCCAAAGCTCTGGATCGATGGCTCCAAGGTGGCGTAAGGCTTCCAGCGCGGATCGTTCTGGAATCGAAGCGCATCGGCTTGCAGCGTCTCGCGCAGCACGTCGAGGACGCCCGCCTCGAACTTGAACCGCTGCGTGACCAAGTTCATCCCATACGTGACATTGACGGCATCGAGGTACGGCAGCCCGGGTCTGAAGTAGCCCTCGTGCCGCACGAGGGTGAGGCTCCGGCCGTGCTCCCACCCTCCGGGCAAGAGCTTGAACGGACCCGCGCCGCACGGCGACCACGTATCGACGTAGCGATGGCCCGCGCTCTTGCAAACGGGGCGCGCGGGCATGAGGGCCATCAAGGTGAGGAAGGTGGCATCCGGCTTTTTGAGGTGAAACGCGACGGCGTAGCGCCCGACCACCTCCACGCCCGGCAGCTCGGGCGCGTTCTTGGTGGTGTACTCGTCGAAGCCCGCGAGGTTCTCGTAGAAGCTGCCGAGGGCGTTGGGCGTCGTAGGATGAAGGGCGCGCTCCATCGAGCGCTTCACGTCGTCGGCCGTGAGCTCTTCGCCATCGTGGAAGCGCACGTTCGAGCGCAAGAAAAAGGTGTATGTGAGCCCGTCCGAGGTCCGCTCCCAGTGCGTGGCGAGATCGGGGATGACGTTGGCCTTCGCGTCCAGATCGACCAAGCCCGCATAGATAAGCTCGCCCATTTGCGACGCCAAGGCCTCGCCCGTGACGCTGTCGAGGCCGCGCACATCGCCAAAAGATGCAAGATGCAACGTTCCGCCGCGCCGCGGCGATGCTTCGTCGGATTGTGCGGAGGGGATGGGCGCCGCCAAAGGTTCGCGGCAACCCGCGGTCGCCGACGCCATCAGCGCCATGGCCAAGCCGCTGCACGCGATGCGCGCGTAAAATAGCTTAGCTTTCCCGCGGATCCAGCGCATCGCGCAGCCCTTCTCCGAGGAGGTTGAACCCGAACACGGCCGCGAGGATCGCCGCCGCCGGCGCCAGCACGACCCACGGCGCCGCCGCGTAAATGTCCTGTCCTTGAAATAGCATATGCCCCCAAGTGGGGGTGGGTGGAGCTACGCCCACGCCCAGGTACGAGAGCATGCTCTCGTACAGGATCATCTGCGCGACGGCGCTGCTCGAGAGCACGATGAACGTGCCCGAGAGGTTCGGGAGGATATGGCGGATGAGGATCCAGGGCGTGCTCTGACCGAGCGCCCGCGAGGCTTGCACGTACTCCAAGTGGCGCACCTGCAAGGTCTTGGCGCGAAAAATTCGGGCTGCGCCCAGCCAGCCGGTGAGGCCCAGCACCACGAAGACCGAAATGGCGGTCGTTCGCTCCAGCGCGGCGCCGATGGCCATGACCAAGAGCAAAAACGGAAAGCAGAGCCCCACATCGACGAGGCGCATCAGCGCGATGTCGAGGTTCAACTGCGGTCCGCGCGCGAGCCAGGCGATCTTCCGTTTGACGGCGAAGACGCCGACGAGGGCACCGGCGACCAAGGTGGCGACCGGCGCGAGCCAATGGCCCTGCGCGACGATGAGCAGGAACGCGAAGGCGAGCGACGTCAGAAAAGGCCAGGGGAGCCGAACGCCGTCGGTGCCTTCGTAGTAGCCCGCCAAAATGCCGACGGCGGCGCCGAGGACGTTCGCGAGGGCGGCGGCCGAAAGGGCGATCAGAAGCGAGAGGCGCGCGCCGACGGCGAGGCGTACGAACTGATCGCGAAAGAGGCGATCGGCGCCAAGAACGAACGCACCGCTGGGGGGCGCCGGCAAGCCCGTGTCGGGCAACACGCCGTGGACGAAGTCGCTCGCGTACGGGTCTTTTCCCGATAGCAGGGGACCAAATAAGGCGAAGGCCGCCAAGCCGAGGACGATCGCGGAGCCGACCATCGCACCGCGATGTTGACGGAATCGAGCTCGCGCGCGGCGATCCAGCACGGTGTCAGGCCTCGATCCTCCACTATGCCGCTTTGCCTCCCTGCGTGGCAAGAAACGAAGCGGCGATCTCCGCGAAGGCGTCGGGCACTTCTTCGGGTGGCGAGTGACCGCACTCGAAGACTTCGTAGCGCGCGTTGCGAAGCTCGCGCGCGAGCCGCCGGCCTTGCGCCACCGGGAGCGTGCGATCCGAGCGGCCCCACACCAGCAAGGTGGGGGCGGCCACCCGGGGCAGAAGCGCCACCAGCGGGCGCGTATCGTGGAGCGCGCGCAGGGTAGCGAGCGCCGCTTCACGCGCGGCCGGCGCGTTGAACAGGTCGAAGTGATGATCGACCCGGTTCCACGGGATGGTCGAGTCGGGCGCGTACACGCGATCTTTGAAATAGCTTCGAAAGACGGTGCGCCCGCACAGCTGCTTGAACGCAAACGGCCCGACGATGGGCATGTTCGCCAGGCGCGACAGCGCGTCGGTGCGGGGAGGGTAGACGATGGGATCGACCAAGACGAGTTTGTCGACCAACGCCGCGTGGCGCGCGGCCAATGTCAGGGCCACCGAGCCGCCCATTCCATGGCCGCAAATGGAGATGCGTCCTAGCCCGAGGGCGGCCACCACATCGACCAGCGACTCGGCGAACGCGTTGAATCCATAAGCGTAACGCGCCGGAGGCGGTTTCTCACTTTGGCCAAATCCTGGCAAATCGGGCGCGATCACGCGAAAGTGCGTCGCCAACTTCGGGAGCACGTCCTCCCAGACGAGACGACTCGACAAACATCCATGCACCAGAAGGAGCGCGGGCCCTTCGCCTGCCTCCACGAGGCGGACGCGCGCCCCGCGTGCGCTCACGTCGCGCGTTGCAATGAGCGACGCATGGGATCGCATGACTTCACGTGAAGAACTGGCCACCGTGGCGTGCACCATAGCCCAAGTGCCGCGAGCTCCGGACGATCGTCCAGCGGGGACGGACGGAAGAGCTCGCGAACCCGGCGGGATGGACACACATGGACCCTCATTAAGGTCTCGTTTTCGTTCTTGTTCTCGATGTCGATCCGCGCCTGGGAATGCACTTTTGCTATGACATTCTTTGTCACACCGACGACCTAACTACGCGACTCCCTTCCATTATGGAAACATTGAGAAAAAAACGTTGGAGAGGCGTTGACCGTAATCTTCCGCCTGCCATACAGTCGCCGGCGTTCGATACGTGGTTGGCGTTTCTTGCTGAACCGAGGATCGAGGTAAACGACGGCCGAGGCCGGAGTGGACCGCTTTCTTGGTGTGGAAATTTTCCCTGGCGAGCAGCACGGCATCAGCAGCCCGCGTAGGGGTGGGGACCAATCGTCGCAGTTAGACGAGCGAACGGATCGACGTCTCTTAGGTTTTCGATTTTTCGGGAACGAGCGTCGAGCAACGACCGACGACTACAAAAATGGCTTGGTGCGCGGAGTACGGCGCGCCATTAGGGACCACGTGCGGGCCGGAGGCGACCTGCATGGTGGAGGTGGGGGTGCATCGTGCCGCTCGTGATCTGCGGCAGGCCGATGCAAGGACCTGGGAGGAACGACGAATGGACCCGAAGAATCTGCAGCACGTGACAGGCACAGAAGCTTCGCGCGACGGCCATCGCGCGACTCCACCTTCAACTTCTTCTTCGACTTCGACTGCGGAGAGTTCGAGCGCCAACGACCACGAAAGCGCGTCCACTGCCATGGAACCCTCGACCGAGGGAGCCCTTGCACTCGCGCTCCAACCCGCCGAAAACGGCGAAGATCAAGTCACGCGCGAGCAGCGTCGCTCGCGCCGCAAGCGAGCGGTGCGCGCTCGGACGATCAGCGTCAAGCGCATGACCAAACGCGAGCTCGAAATCGGGCGCCTTCTATATCCGGATACGGAAGGTGTCGAGCACCCGCGCACGCGCGAGGAGTGCGCCAATGGGATGCGTCCGTGCCCGTTCGTTTCGTGCAAGCACCACCTCTATCTCGATGTGTCGGCCAAGACCGGCGCCATCAAGTTGAACTTTCCCGATCTCGAGGTCTGGGACATGACGGAGACCTGCGCGCTCGACGTGGCCGATCGCGGGGGCACCACCTTGGAAGAGGTGGGCGCCATCATGAACCTCACCCGCGAGCGCATTCGCCAAGTCGAGGTGAAGGGCCTCGCCAAGCTCGAAGCGCTGCGTGAAATGGCCTCTCTGCGCGACTACGTCGACGAGGGTCCCGTCGGCAAGCGCCGTCTGCCGGTTCTCACCAAGGGGAAGGCGGCCGAAGAGGAAGAGGTCGACGAAGAGGACATGGACGAAGACGAGGACGAGGGCTTTGCTGCCAAGAGCGGGGCGTCCGGCGACGACTTCGACGTCGAAGCGTTCGCGAGCGCCGATCTGGACTGAAGCAACGAGGCTTCCGACGAGCCGCGCACAGTCTCTTGAGCGGCTCTTGACCGGGGGGCCGAGAGAAGATAACGGGGGCGGATCATGCCCGTCCGAACCGCCCTTCTCTCCGTTTCCGATAAAACCGGCCTCATCCCGTTCGCGCGAGCCCTAGCGGAACGCGGGGTGACCCTGCTCTCGAGCGGAGGCACCGCCCGCTCGCTCGCAGAGGCGGGGATCGCCGTCGAAACCGTCGAAAACTACACGGGATCGCCCGAGGTGATGGATGGTCGCGTCAAGACCCTGCACCCCCGCGTGCACGGCGGCATCCTGGCGCGCGGCGACCGCGATCGCGCCGACCTGGAGCGCCTCGGGGCGCGCGAAATCGATCTGGTGGTGGTGAACCTCTACCCGTTCGAGCGGGTGGCCCAGTCGAGCACGTCGAGCCACGAGGAAATCGTGGAGAACATCGATATTGGCGGCCCTTCGATGGTGCGTTCGGCGGCCAAGAACCACGCGCGCGTCACCGTGGTATGCGATCCGCGGGACTACGATCGCGTGCTGGACGAGCTGGCGGCCCACGGCGAGGTGAGCGCCCGTGCGCGCTCCGAGCTGGCGGCCAAGGCGTTTGCCCACACGGCGGCCTACGACGCCGCCATCAGCGGCTATCTTTCGTCGCGGCGTGAGGACGGGGAGCGCGACGCGTTTCCGCGCTACCTCACCTTGCCGTTCGAGCGGGCATACGCACTCCGATACGGTGAAAATCCGCACCAAAAAGGCGCCTTTTATGTCGAGCGTGGCGCTCCGGCGGGTTCGTTGGCGGGCGCCGAGAGCCTCGGCGCGGGTGGAAAAGAGCTCAGCTTCAACAACCTGGTCGACGTCGAGGCGGCGCTCGATGCGGTGCGCGAGTTCGATGCACCTGCGGCCGTGGTCGTAAAGCACACGAATCCCTGCGGGGTGGCCGAGGGGGCGTCGTTGGTGGAGGCTTACCGCGAGGCCCGCGAGGCGGACGCGCTCAGCGCATTCGGCGGGATCGTGGCGCTCAATCGACCGGTGGATCCGGCTACGGCGGCGGTGTTGGCCGAGACGTTCCTCGAGTGCATCGTGGCCCCGTCGTTCGAGCCGGCGGCGCTGGAGGTGTTGCGCGCAAAGAAGAACCTCCGTCTTTTGGCCACGGGCGCGTGGTTGGGCGCCGAGCACGAGGCGCTTCAGTACAAGCGCGTGGGGGGTGGGTTGGTGGTGCAGGCGCGGGATCCGGGGGTGAAGGGCGAGGTCGAAAACGGCAAGGTCGTGACCCGCCGTGCGCCCACCGCCGAGGAGCTGCGCTCGCTCGCGTTTGGATGGCGGGTGTGCAAGCACGTGAAATCCAACGCGATCGTGCTGACGCAAGGGGCGCGCACGGTCGGCGTCGGCGCCGGGCAGATGTCGCGCGTGATTTCCGTGCAAATTGCATGTGAGAAAGCGGGCGACAAGGCGCGCGGGAGCGTGCTTTCGTCCGATGCGTTCTTCCCGTTCCCCGATGGGGTCGAAGCGGCGGCCAAAGCTGGAATTACCGCCATCGCGCAGCCGGGAGGTAGCGTCAAAGATCCGGATGTCATTGCCGCTGCCGATTCGCTCGGTCTCGCCATGGTCTTCACGGGCGTGCGGCACTTCCGTCACTGAGTCGGGCACCGTCGTCCAACGGGTCGGCGTGGGCAAAGCCTGCGCCGAAGCGGAATCGGCAAGGGGGCCGGGGTGGAACAAAACGGCGGCGTCAACGAAGCGCTCCGCGCAATCGCACACGTTCTACTGCTGGCTTTCTTTCGAACCAGACGAAAAAGGTGGATAGAAAAGGTCCGGTGGAAGCGATCAGTTCTAGCAGCTGCCCCAACGAGGAATTCAGCCACCGGTCTGCGCCCGCTGCGTAACCCATCACCCGTCGCGTGTACGTCCTCGCTTATCCCGACTCCCAATGGGAACTCTGTCTGGCGGAGCTCACGAGGCACGCGGGGGCTGTTGACACCCGATCGTACCCAAGGTCAACCCATCGTCTGCGGTCCCGCAAGGTGGCGTCCGGAGCGCCACGCAGCAAAACCTGCTCGGTTCCTTGCGATTAAAAGGCCAACGCCACCCCCTCGCATTTTCACCGACAAAATCCGCAACCGCAGCACCCCATGGACGCGTCCAGGCCCGTCCCCCACCTGTCCCGGACACCCTCGGCACCGCGCACCCACCCCATACCTCAACCGAGTCGAGCCCCCAACCCGCACCGCCCCCCGCCCTACACCCGCACCGCCCGCACGAGCCGCTCGACCGTACCTCGCCCCGACTCCGCACCGAAGTAGCGCCGCACCCAGTCGTCGAGCCCTTCATCGGCCACGACATCGAACCCATGACGGCCGAGCAACCCCGCCATGTTCTCTTTCGTGTAGAGCGCACGAAACGGCTCGCCCGAACGCCGCACCAACCATCGCACCGCCCGTGTCCCGACACGCCCATGATGGCGCTGCCCATAGGTCACGAGTAGCGACCCACCCGGCGCAATCAAGCTCGAAAGCTGCGAAAGCGTATAATCCACCGACTCGGGCAACAGATACATCGTCACCCCCTCCCAAACGAACACCGACAGCACACCCGGATCGTAGCCCGCCCCCACGAGCCGCTCATCCAGCGCATCCCGCTCGAAGTCCACGGCCACGAAGCGCACCTCGCGCGCGAGGCTCGGCCGAGCGCCAATCTTCTTGCGCTTGTACGCTTGCGTAGAAGGATGATCCACCTCGAACACCACCGAGTCCCGTAGATCCGAAAGCCGCCACGCCCGCGCATCGAGCCCCGCCCCCAGCAGCACCAACTGGCGCGCCCCTCTCCGAATCGCCTCGTGCACCCCTTCGTCGATGGCGCGCGTCCGCAGCCCCACATGGCTGAAATGGTAGAAGCTCGCGCGATCGGCCATGTGGTGGATCCGCTCCCACACGCCTGGAAACCGATCCGCCAGATCGAGCGCCCACGCATAGGGCTGTGGAACGAGATCGCGCGCAACATGATCGAGCGCACCGCCGTGATGGTCCGATGGGGAGCGCGAAAGCCCGCGCATGGCCGCCACCCATGCAGCGGTGTAACTCGGTCGTCCTTCTCGCATGATGGCGAGCTTATTACGGAACTACCTCCACCGCCTTGCCCTCATAGAGATCGGCGGTCGCGATCTTCACGATGCGCTCGCTCCCCTCCAGACCGCTCGATATCTCGATGGTCGCGCCCGTGTCCCGCTCGATGACGATGGGCACGAAGCGGATCTTGCTCTCGCCGTCGATGATGGCCACGCGCACGCCCTTGGCGTCGTTGATCAAGGCCGTCGAGGGGATCTCGAGCACCCGATGCGGCGTGGGCAAGGTGAGAGACACCTGCGCGTACATCCCCGCGAGCAGCTCCCCGTTCGGATTGGGAATCCGCACGATGGTGTTCATCGTGCGCGTCGCCGAATCGAGCGCCCCCGCCGCGCGCGCCACCGTCCCCTCGAAGACCCGCTGAGGATACTCGCGCACCGTGACCTTCACCGCGGCGCCCACCTTCACGCTCGGCGCCACGTCTTGCGGCACCTGAATCAAGACGCGCATCGGATCGGTGGCGGCAATCTTGTAAAGCGGCGTGGCGTTCCCCGAGGTGACCAGCGCGCCGCGCTCGATCGTCCTTTGCGTGATGGTCCCCTCGAACGGCGCGATCACCCGCGCAAACGACTTGAGCTGCGTCAGACGCCGGATGTTCGCCTCTTTTGCGGCCACGTCCGCCTGCGAAACCCCGACATTGGCTTCGTCCACGAGCGACTGCGCCCGCCGCTGCTCGAGATCCTGCTGCGACGCCAGCCCCGCCGACGTGAGCTGCTTGTAACGCTCGAACGTGCTCTTCGAAAAATCGCGGTTCGCGTTCGACTGCGCGATGGCCGCCTTGGCTTGCGCCAGCTGCGCCCGCGCCTGCTCCAGCTCCTGATCGAGCTCCGGTGTATCGATCTCGGCGAGCAGCTGCCCCTCTTTCACCTTGTCGCCAATGTCGACCAGCCAGCGGCGCGTGTAGCCATTGGCGCGCGCGTAAATGGTCGTCTCCTCCAGCGGCTGCGCGCTGCCCGGCAGCAAGATGGCGCGATCGCTCGCCGAGACCTTGGCGGTGAAGACGGCGAGGCGGGTCGGCGCCTGGGCGGCCGTTTGCGTGCTGGCCTCGAGCTCGGCGCGCGCGTGCCGCTTCGGCAGGTAGCCGAGCACGAAGGCGCCGCTCAGGAGCACCGCGGCGCCGACGGCCAGGGAGACGGCGCGGGTCTTGGAGAGCGCGGCGGGCTGGGGGAGCGAGAAACCTAGCGGTTCGCCGGGGTTGGGCGATTCGTCGTGCGTACTCATACGTTCTCCAGGAGAGGATCGAGGGCAGCTGGCGTGCGTCGGCGCAGGACGCTGTACATCACCGGAACGAAGAAGAGCGTGGTCAGGGTCGCGAGCAGGAGCCCTCCGATGACCGCGCGCCCGAGCGGTGCATTTTGCTCTCCCCCCTCTTCCAGCCCGAGCGCCATCGGCAGCATCCCGATGATCATGGCGAGCGCCGTCATCAACACCGGGCGAAGCCGCGTCATTCCAGCGGCGAGCGCGGCCTTGTTCGCGTCGAAGCCAATCTTGCGTTGATCGTTGGCGAAGGTCACGACCAGGATGCTGTTGGCCGTGGCCACGCCCACGCACATGATCGAGCCCATGAGCGCCGGCACGCTGAGCGTCGTGTTCGACAGAAAGAGTATCCACGCGATGCCGGCGATGGCACCCGGGAGCGCCATCAGAATGATGAGCGGATCGAGCCACGACTGGAAGTTGACCACCATCAGCAGGTAGACCAGGAGCACCGCGAACAAGAGCCCGTAGCCGAGCCCGCGGAACGACGACTCCATGCTCTCCACCTGACCCTTGATGCGCACCGTGGTCCCGCGCGGCATCTCTGGCTTCATCTGCTCCACGATCTTCGAGACCGCGCTGCCCACCGAGCCCAGATCCGCCCCGTCCACATTGGCCTGCACATCGAACGTGCGCGCCACGTTGTAGTGCGTGACGTTCTGCGCCCCTTCGCTGCGCGAAATGGAGGCGACGTTGGAGAGCAGCTGCGCGGGCGCGCCTTCACCGGCCGACAGCGGCATGGTGTGGAGCGCATCGATGGAATCGAGCTGGTACTGCGGGGTTTGCACGGCGATCGAGTATTGTACGCCGCGCTTGTCGACCCAGAAGCTCGGCGACACTTGCGAGCTGGAGGAGAGCGACACGAGCAGATCGCCGGCCACGTCCCGCTCGGTCATCCCGAGCTGGGCCGCCATCGTCCGGTCCACATCGACCCGAAGCTGAGGAGCCCGCGTCACCTGCGCGAAGTGAATGTCGGCTGCGCCCGGGATCTTCGCCATTTCATTGGCGATTTTTTGCGCAACGCCGAAGGTTTGCTCCTCGTTTCCAGGCGCGCCCGTCACTTGCACGTCGATGGGGGCGGCGAGACCGAAGTTGAGCACTTGGGTCGAGATGTCCGGCGCGAGGAAGAAGAACGTCGTGTTCGGGAACTGCTCGTGGAGCTTCCTTCGGATGCGCCGCACATAGTCGGCGGTGGGCGCGTGCTCCTTCTTCAACGCGATGAAGATCTGCCCGTCGGCCGGCGAAATCAGCGCGCCCTCGCTGAGCGACAGGTTGATGCCGCTGTTGGGCACCCCGATGTTGTCGAGCATCGTATCGATCTCGTGGGCGGGGATGACGGCGCGGATCGCATCTTCGATCCGCATGAACTCCTTCTCGGTCTCCTCCACCCGCGTCCCCGGAACCCCGCGCACGTGGAGTTTGATGAGCCCCGCGTCGACCGTGGGGAAGAAGTCGCGCCCCACCAGCGGAAAGAGCGCGCACGAGATCACCACGAACACACCGAACGAACCGATGGCCATGCGCCGGTTGGCGAGCGCCCACGCCAGCCAGCCGCCATAGAAGCTGCGCAGCTTCTCGAAGCCCTGGTTGAACCGCGCGAACATGCGCGCCGCCAAGCTCTTCGGACCGTGCGCATGCCCCTCGGTGTGCTCGAGCGCCTCGCGCCCCAGCAGCATCATCATCAAGGTGGGCACCAGGGTGCGCGACAGGAAGTACGACGTCATCATCGCGAACACCACGGCCAGCGCCAGGGGACTGAAGAGCGACTTGGCCGCCCCCGTGATGAACATCACGGGCACGAACACGATGCAGATGCACAAGGTCGACACGAACGCCGGCACCGCGATCTCCGAGGCGCCGTCGACGATGGCTTGGATGAGCGGCTTCTTCATCGCGAACTGACGGTGCACGTTCTCGATGGCCACCGTGGCGTCGTCGACCAAGATCCCGACGGCCAGCGCCATACCGCCCAAGGTCATCACGTTGAGCGTCTGACCGAGGAACCGCAGGATGACGATGGACACCAGGATCGACAGCGGGATGGAGATGACCACGATGATCGTGCTGCGCCAGCTCCCCAAAAAGATCAGGAGCATGATGGCCGTCAGCCCCGCGGCGATGCCCGCCTCCGTCACCACCCCGCCCACCGCCGAGCGCACGAACACCGACTGATCGAAGAGCAGCGAGACCTTCAGCTCCTTGGGGAGCTTGGCCAAGGTGGTCGGAAGCATCTCCCGGATGCGCGCGACCACGTCCAACGTGCTGGCGCTCCCCGCCTTGAGGACGCTCATCAGCACCGACTTTTTTCCCTCCACGTGCACCATGCTCGTCTGCGGCGAGTTTCCGTCGCGGACATTGGCCACGTCGCGGATGTAGACCGTCGCCCCGTTGGCGGCCGTCTTCACCGGCAAGGCGCCGAGTTGCTCGAGCGCATCGGGGCTGGTGTTGATGGCGACGGGGTACTCATCGGCGCCGATTTTGGCCGTGCCGCCGGGCACCACCAGGTTCTGCTGGCTCAGCGCGGCTTGCACGTCCCGTGGCGATAGACCCCAGGCGAACAGGCGCTTGGGGTCGATGTCGATCATGATTTGGCGCTGCTTGCCGCCGTAGGGCCAGGGGATCTGAACGCCTTGCACGGTGGCCATGTCCGCGCGCACGAAGTTCACGCCGTAGTCGAAGAGCTGTTGCTCGCTCAGCGAATCGCTCCCCATCGCCGCCTGAAGGATGGGCACGTTGGATGCGCTGTAGCGGATGATGAGCGGGGGCGTGGTGCCTTGGGGCAACCCGCCCATCATCGTCTGCACCGACGCCGATGTCTGCGCGGTCGCGCCATCGACATTCGCGCCCGGCTGGAAGAACACCTTGATGACCGCCACCCCGTGCAGCGACTGGCTCTCGATGTGCTCGATGTCGTTGACGGTGGTGGTGAGGATGCGCTCGCAGTTGCTGACGATGCGCTTCTCCATCTCCTCCGGTGCGAGCCCGCCGTAACGCCAGATGATCGAGACCACCGGAATGTCGATATCCGGAAAGATATCGGTCGGCATGCGCACGATGGTGACCACGCCGAGGATGACGATGAGCATCGACATCACGACGAAGGTGTAAGGGCGTTTGAGAGCGATCCGAACGAGCCACATACGTTGTGAAAAGCTTTCTTCCCCCGAGGCATCCGTAAAATTTCACGGGTGCGCGCCGTTGCTCCATTTCGGCAGCATTTCCCGACAATGCAGAAGTCGCTTCTGCGGAGAACGTAGGTCCTGGTATGGGGTCACCCTAGGAAATCGTCCAATATTTCGCGCAACTCTGAAGTGAACGCCAACGGCATCGCGGCAAGCGGTCGCTTTTGTGCAGCGAGCGGTCTTCCCCACGGTCGCGCACGATTTTCTGACGTGCCGAACGAGCTGCGATACGAATTTGGGAATGGGAGTCGCTTTCGTGACGGGAGGCTCGGGGTTCGTCGGTCGCGCGCTGATCGGATACTTGGTCCGGCGCGGATTTCAGGTGCGCGCGCTGGCACGCTCGAGCGCCGCAGCCGAGACCGTGCGCGCGCTCGGGGCATCCGCCGTCGATGGGGATGTTCACGGCAACGAAGCCGTGCTCGAGGCCATGAAAGAGTGCGACGTCGTGTACCACGCCGCGGCCTTCACCCAGGACTGGGGCGACGCGAACGAAGCGTGGGACGTCACCGTCGTGGGCACGGAGAACATGCTCGATCTGGCGCAGCGCGCGGGTGTCCCGCGCTTCGTGCACGTCGGCACCGAGGCCGTGCTCCTGGATGGAGCGCCCATCGTGATGGCCACCGAGGAAAAGCCCATTCCACGCGCGAGCATCGGCATCTACCCGCGCACCAAGGCGGAGGCCGAGCGCCGCGTCCTGCGCGCCAACGTGCCCAAGTTTGCCACCGTGGTGGTGCGCCCTCGTTTCATCTGGGGCAAGGGTGACACGACCTTGCTTCCCAAGTTGGTCGAGGCCGCGCAGTCCGGTGTTCTGCGCTGGTTCGACGGTGGGCGCTATCTCACGTCCACGTGCCACATCGACAATGTGTGCGAAGGCTTGCTCAAGGCGGCCGAGCATGGCCGCCCGGGCGAGGTGTACTTTCTCACCGACGGAAAGCCGGTCGAGTTCCGCCGGATGATCTCGGCCATGCTTCGCACGCAAGGCGTCGCGCCGCCCACCAAGTCGATGCCGCGCTGGCTCGCGCGCATGCTCGCGCGCACCACCGAGACCCTCTGGCGCCTTCTGCGTCTGAACGGCCGCCCGCCGCTCCCGTACGCCTCGTTTTTGCTCATGGGACAGGAGGTCACCGTCGATGACAGCAAGGCGCGCCGTGAGATTGGCTACCAAGGTTTCATGACCATCGAGGAGGGGCTCCGTCGCATGCACGTCTCGCCCGCTGTCCCGAACGACTCGGACAGCCTTTCAATTTTTGCATGAAACTGTCGGCGGGCTCTTGCGTACTGCCACCGTGTCTGTTTGAGTGAATGACTCACCCTGGGGGCTCGTGTGCGGTGTACTCGATTGCGAACAAGGTGGGCCGGCTCGTCGAGCTGACGATCGTAACGCCCGTGACCATCGAGGAGGCCCATCGCGCGTTCCTCGAGCTTCGCGCGTGCATTCAAGCCGTTGGCGGCAAGATTGCAGGGGTGGCCGACTTGACGGCCATCGATATTTTCGCGCCCGAGGTGGCCGACAAATTGACGCAGTTGATGCGAAGCCACAACGCACACATGGAGCGAAGCGCCTTTTTGATCGGCGACGCGCCCACCTTCGGTCTTCAGTTCATGCGCATGATCCGCGAGGCCGGAAATCCGGCGCGGCGCATCTTCAAGCGACGCGCGGAGCTGGAGTCGTGGCTGGGTGAAATTCTCACCCCTGAAGAACGCGAGCGCGTGCATGCCTACCTCGACGAGCGCGGCGTGGCGCGAACGCGGCTGCCTTTTTAGCTGAGTTTCGCTAGCGCGAATGCGAGCCAGGCATGTCCGGGAACGTTCGACGCGACGCGCGGACTCCATAAAGCGCCAGACCGGCGAGCAGCCCGACCATGGCGACGACCACCAGCATCTTGACCAATGTGAAGCCATTGCGAAGAACGCGGCGCATGTTGAGCTCTATTCCCGAAGCTTCCCAATCACCGGCTTGGTGTCGCCCGATGCCACGGTCACCTGCACGGATTTTCGGAGGCCCTGTTCGGTGTTGACGAAGACCACCGTATGGTTTCCCGGTGGAACGGAGTAGCGAACCTTGGGCGTGCTCCCGATGGGCTTTCCATCGAGCACCACGGAAGACGCCGGGATCGAATTGATGTTCAAGAAAGCTTCGCCCGCGGGCTCGGCGACCGGCGCCTCCGCCTTGCTCCCGCCCAACACGGGGACGGAGGTAGGGACAGAGGCAGGGGCCGCCGGACGCGGGGCAGGCGCAGCAGGAGCCGCGACCGACTTGGGCTCGAGCAAGATGTGGTACGACTTTTCGGCTTTCCCATCGGCGAACGAGATGGGCTGCTTGTACTCGGAGAACCCCGCGCGCGACGCCTCCAGCACCCACGCCTTGGTGGTGTTGGACGCATCGATGTCGACCGAAATGGGAAAGGTCGGAAGATCGCGCCGATCGAGGCCCGAGACCAGGTAGACCTTCGCCCCCGGCGTGCCCAAGGTGATGGTCACCTTTCCGCGCAGCACCTTGAGCGACAGCGTCCCGAGATCGTGCATCTCGTCCTTGGTCACCGTCACCGTGCGCTCGAGCGGCTCGTAGCGCTCACTGCCCACGATGCGGACCTTGTGATCGCCCGGCACGAGCTCCTTGACCTCCTGCGGGAGCAGCCCGATCTCGCGGCCATCCACATAGAGCTTCATGCCGGGCTGGCTCGCCGCCAGCTTGAGCCCCGTGACCGCGCGCGCCACATTGGCAAACGCGATGTCCACCGGCGTTTGCTTGCGCGCCTCGGCGAGGATGGAACGCTCGCTCACCGCGCCGCCCTCCGCGATCGCTTTGACGAGGTGCGCTCCGGTGCTCACCCCCTCCACGAGGCATGGCGAGGTGTCGCAGTGCTTGCGGCCGTCCACGAAGATCTCGACCCGGTCGTAGTTCGCGCCTTTGGCGTCGGTCACCCGGATCGCCACCTTTCCCGCGCGCGGGAAGAAGACGATGAGCAGCGCCATGGCCATCACGATGACGAGCGCGAGCCCGAGCCCCACGATGAGCCCCCACCGACCCGGCGGAGGACGCACCAGCGCCGTCGCTTCGTTTCGATTCGGCTGCGGCAGGGCCGCGGCCGGCGCATGCGACGGCAGGTGCGAGGCGCCATGGTTCGCGGTGGCCGGCGGCACGATGGGCACGGACATGGGGATCGCCAGCGCGGCGGGCTGCCGCGATGAAGCCGGCGGCGCCGATCCATAGCGGCGCGAAGGTTGCGTGAGGTACCCCGATGTCGCCGCGACGGGCTTGGGACCGCTGCTCGGCGGAAATGGCTCGATGGAGGCTTGCTGCGGGCGGTATCCGCTGATGGGCGGTGCGCCGCCAAGGCTGATCGGCGCCTGGACCGGCGGGGGCTCGGGCGGCGGAGGTGCCCCGAGGCGCGGACGCGGACGCGGACCGTCATCGTGATCGAGCACATTGCTGGCCTCGTGCTCATCGTCCCAATCGACCGGCAACGGCTTGGCGCTCGGCCCGGGAACCGCCTGGAGCGCGTGCTGGCTGGGGTAAGCCTGCGCGGCATACGCAGCAGCCGGGTAGGTGACCGGTGTCGCCGCCGAAAAGGGAACGGCCACCGGGGTGAGATCCGATGACGATATGTCACCGGGAATCGGTGGGGCATGCACCCCGGGGATGGTCTGCTGGCGCACAGGCCTGCCACCGCCACCGAGCGACTGCATCGTGGCATGAGGGTTGGGACGCGGCGGCGCCGGAGGCGGATCGGGCGGACGCGGTGCTCCGCTGGTCACGGCAACGGGGTTCGCAACCGGCGGCGGATGGCTCGCGCGCAGCTTGTCGCGCAGCATCGCCGTACGGGGCTTCGCCGGCAGCGGAGGCTTTTCGGGCGGAGGGGGCTTGAGGGGCAACGGTCCGTTGATGGTGTCGGCTTCGTCCTCGTCCTGCTCCCCCATCTCCTTTTTCTCGGCCTCGCGCTCCTCCTTTCGCCGCGCCTCCAGCTCGTGCGGCTCGCGCCGCAGCTGGTTGCCTCCGTCGTCCTCGGACATCGTCGTGCTCTCCTGCAGGGCTGGCGACTGCTCGGCCCTGGCGGACATGTTACCGCTTACCTGGCCGGCGTCGAACCGGCGGTCGCGTGCCAACGGGTTGCGCGCTGGCTCGTCGCGTGCCGGCGCATCTTGCCATCCGATGCGTTCGCCGTCCGACGTGTTCCTGTCGTTTTTGCTCGCCCGGCGCGACATGCTGGAGGTGCTGGAGATGCGCGAGGTGCTCAAGGCGCCGGAGGTACGCGAGGTGCCCGAGGGCCGTCCACTTTCGCTCGCTTGCGGCGCTGCGCTCAATTCCGGAAAGAGCTGCAGCATGTAGGTGGCCATCTCCACCCGAGACGCCAGAGCTCCCGTGGCAATGGCGACCGCGTGCAGCTCTCGGTAGAGCTCCTTCGCCGAGCGATACCGCAGGGCAAGATCCGTGGCCAGCGCGCGCAGCACCACCCGATCGAGCGCGGGGGGAATGTCCGCGCGATAGCGCGATGGGGGCGCCACCAGCTGCGCGGCGCCGCGGATTTTTTGAAGGATGACGAACTCGTTGTCGCCGTCGAACAGCCGCCGTTGCGTGAGCAGCTCCCAGAGGCAAATGCCCATGGCGAAGACATCGGTCTGCGCGTCCACCGCGGCGCCGCTCACTTGCTCGGGGCTCATGTACCCGAAGCTCCCTTTGATGGAGCCGACCGCCGTCTGCGAGGCCTTGCCCTTGGCCTTGGCGATGCCGAAGTCGATGAGCTTGATGTCCCCGTCGGACGAAACGACGATGTTCTGCGGGCTGATATCGCGATGAACGATCGATACGGGCAGCCCCTTTTCATCGCGGCGCGCGTGCGCGTAGCTCAATCCCTCGCCGATGCGGGTGAAGGCATAGAGCACGAAGGGGAGGGGGATCGGCGTGCGCTTCTGGATGGAGCGCTCGAACACCGCCCGCAGATCCTTGCCGTGCACGTACTCGAAGGCGATGTAATAGCTCTCGTCCACCCGCCCGAAGTCGAGCATGCGCGCGATGTGCGGGTGCTCCAGGCGCGAGACGATGCGCGCTTCGTCCTCGAACATCGAAATGAATTGCTCGTCTTCCGCGATATCCGGGAGGATCTTTTTCAGCGCGACGAAATATCCGTGTTCATTTTGGCGCGCGCGGAATACCTCGGCCATCCCGCCGGAATTGACGCGGGCAAGCAAGGTGTACGGGCCGAATGGGCGCGGGAAATTCAACGCCTCCTTTTTACCTCGGGGCGCCGCCATCGGGAACGCTCTTTGACTTCTTATTGAAATAGCGTACCCGCTGACTTTGAAGTGGCTGCCATACCGACGGCCGTACGATGGGGGTGGACGCGAATTGCAGGTGCGCCCCCGGGGTCTCGCCGCGCACGAGGCGCACGGTCGTGCTGGCCGGGGTCGCCGGTTCGCCCGCGACATCGAGGTGTCCGCCGGGAAACGCATGCGCGTCGCCATGAACGGCCAAGCGGGTCCCGCAGCCCATTTGGCCCAAAAGCGCGTCGATGGCCGCCGTCGTTTCGGCATCCGCGGGCGAAGCCGGATCAAGCTCGATCCACACCAGCATGCCCTCTTCGTCATCGATTCCAGCAAAGGCCCGCGCACCTTTGGCCGACGGCGCCGATGACGCTTCGCCAGCGGCAAGGATCCAAACACGCGGTGCGTCGCTCGCCGGGGCGGGGCCGGCCAAAAAGAGCGCCGCGTCGCCCGACTCACCTTGCGTCAACCAAATGGCGAGCTCCCCCGGCTTTGCGCGCGCGCCGCCCGAGAACGAGACGACGGTGGGGGTGGCCTCCGTGGTCCCCGCGCTCGCCGCCGCGCGCACCGTCCTGGGATCGATGCGCAGCACCCGCACCTTCACATCGGGGCGGTTTGGAATGGGCTTTCGCCATGTGGCGGCCATGGCATAGGGAAATCCGTGCTGGGGAAGCCCTTTGACGCGCCATACCCCTTCGCCGGCCGATGCATCGCCCGCGGCGGCGGGTGGAATGTCGCGGCCGGGCAGCAGGGGGCGCCGCGTCAAATAGAAGAAATCGCGCTCGTCGCGGTGGATGTAGCGGGGGAAATTCATATGCCCCATCCCTTTGACCATGCGCCGCGCGCGCACCCGGAAGTCGGGCATCGACTTGAGCGAGCCTTCGAACTCCCAATCCTGCTGCAGCGGACGGCCCAGGGGCAGCAGCTCGCCCTTCGGCTGCGCATTGAAGAACTCGAAGCCCGCGTGCCCCGTATTCATATCGAGGTGCAGCCCGAAGGCGCAGCGGCCGGCCAGCATGGCATTGGCGAGGACATCGGCGGAGATATCGTTTCCCCAGAAGTAGCCGACGAAGTTCTCCTTGGTGATGCATAGACCGCTGCGCGTGGTGTGCACCTCGTCCGCCCAGCCTTTGGGCGTGCCGCCCCACCAGGTGCGGCCCCACGGGTTGAAGCGATCGTCCTGCACCAGGGCCGTGAGGTTCTGCCGGAACGAGAGCACGTCGTCGGGGACCTCGGCCGCGGCCGGCCACGCGCCAAAGGTGGTGGAGCCATCTTTCATCTCCAGCACGCTGGCCGCGTAAGGCTTGGGCGGGAGATAGAGCACGCCGTCGGCTTGCATGCCGTACTCGCCGTGCATGGCTTGAAAGCCACCGTTGAAGCCGGCCACCAGGTGATTGAACACCTCGGGCGTTCGCGGGATCTCGCCCGGACCCGCCTCGCCGGTGGCGCTCACGGGCTCCACGGTGCCCGCTTGCATATGAAGCGCAATCTGCCGCGGATCCCAGAGGGTGACATACACGCGCGTCTCGTGCCGCGATTTGTCGGCGCGCACGAACGACGTGACGAAGGGGGAGGGGAGCCCCGGCGTCTGCCGGATGAATGGATCTTTGTCGAGCGAGATCCACTGCCCTTCGCCCGGCAGCGGCGGCGAGAGGATCGGCTTGATGGCGGCCGGCGGCCAGCCGAGCTCCGGATCCGTGATCACGATCTGCGGCGAGCCGCGGTTGATGCCCGCCAGATCCTGCGCGACCTCTTGCTCGGTGGAGTCGGGCGAAATGCGTGCGCGTACACGCATCACCCAATCGAGCGCCGTGAAGGCCAGCGCCTTGACGACCTGCATCTTCTCCTCGCCGAACCACGGTATGGCCCGCACGCGATCCACCGCCCACGTCAAGAGACGGCCCGGCGGCGCCTTCACCGCCGTTCGTGCGCGCACCCAGCCGCCGCCTTCGACCACCAACGCCGCGGGCCGCTGCACGTCGATGACGACGCGCCGGTTGTCGGCGACGACGGTGAGCTTCGCGCCCGTGCTGGCCGGCTCCCAGCCGAGCTCCACCCGGCTCGCAGGCGGATCGAGCTCGAACACCTGATGAACGACGCCCGACGTCTGCCCGGTTTGCTGCAGGTTGGTGACCGCCGTCTGCGCGCGCTGCACCGCTGTAAAATCCGTGTAGAGTGCAGGCGATTGCCCCGCGAGATCGATGAGGTGCACGTCTTGGACGATCCCGTCGAGCGACGTGGTGGTGGCCACCAAGGTGCTCGTCTCGCCGTCGGCAGGAGCGGCGCCCGCGCTGGCCGCGTTGGACGCGAGCACCGGGCGCGCTTCATCGACGCCCATCGAGTGCGTGAGGTTCCACGCGCTCCCGGCCGCGAGCAGCACCCCTTCGGGCGAGAGCCGCGCCGCGACCAGATAAAGATCGCTGGGCTCGTGGGCCGTGTGCGCGCGAACCAGCGCCCGCGCGCCGCCGAACATGGCGCCTTGCACGCCGCGCGGGCCCGAGACCCACGTGATGTCCGCCTCCTCGCAGAGAAGACCGCGCGCCGAGAGGACCTCGGCCAGCGCCGCCGAGCGATTGGGCGCCCGCGGGTCGATGGCCTCCCCGGACGATGCGGCGACGAGCAGGGCCAGTCCAAGGCCGTACGGTAGGGGTCGGAGGGAGCGCCCAAAGGGACGCAGGCGTTCGCGCAAAGTGGACATCAGCTCTCGCAGCTTCTCTATCTCGTCTAGCTCGTCGCCTCGCGGCCTTCGTAGCCTCCTAGCTATTAGCTCGGGTGAAGGCGCTCCGTCTCGTGCATTGGCACCTTGGCCAACTCGGTTGGCGTAGCCCTGCGCGATACGTACGATTGCTGGACTTTTTCCGAGCAAAGACGAGAAGCCGCCTCGGCGCAAAATGTGCTACCAAGTTTACGCCATGGCCAGGCTAGGAAGGCGTCGGCTGCTGCACGTCCTGCACGTCCTGTTTTCGGCGCTCGTGGTGCTGCTGGTGGCCGCGTGCGCGAGCCCCACCTTGCCGCTGCCGCCCCCGGCCATTCCCTCGATCGCGCCCGCCGGCGAAGGGCAGTATGCGCTCCGCTCCGAGCATGGGGTCGAGCCCAATGCCGTGGTCGTCATTCTGAACAACAACCAGACCTTGCCGTTGAACAAGCGCGCGGCCGCCACCTTGGCCAACGCCGAGGGCACCTGGGAGCAGGTCGTTTACGCCTCCCCGGGCGACGTCCTCGACGTGACGCAAGAGTACGGCTCGATGCGCTCGGCCCAGACGACCTTCCGCGTACCTACGAGGTAGCGGAGGTTAGATCCGCGGGCCCACGAGCCGCCGTGTGCCCGCGCACTTGGCGAGGCCGACGACACCGCTCACGGTGAGAAGAACGACCGCCAGCGCGGCCGAGCTGCCTACCGGACCCATCATGGTAAAGAGGTAATCAAACATGTGCCACCTGCCGGGTTGACCAAATAAAACTGGCCGACCAGTATCTTTTGGCCAAACGACCAAAATGTCAAGATCCCACAACGCCATGCGTCATGAATTGACGACGCTGACGAAAGTTGAGACCTTTCGGCTACTTGGCAGCTGTCACAGCTGAAAAAGAGAGAACGCGACCACTTCGACGGCGCGCAAAAGCTCTTCTTCTTCTTCCGGTTCCGAGGGGTCGAACAGCTGTTGTAAGCACAACCCGTCCAAAGCCGCCATCAGCATACGTGTAATGACACAGGGCGAAACCTTCGGACGGAGCCCGAGCGTTTCGAGGCTCCCGATGAGGTCCTGAATGATCTGATTGCGGATGGCGTGCATCATCGAGCGCACCGCCCCGCGCAGGTGCGGCTCGTGAACGGCTTGCGCCATCAGATCCATGATCACGCGGATCTCGGGGATGCCTTCGCGCCGCATTTGCCACGCTTCGCGCAGGGCGCGGCGAATGCGCTCCGTCGGTGTTCCGCCGAGCTCCCACGCTTCGCGGGTGCGGGTGGCGACGACCATCGAACAGTGCTCGAGCACGCGCGCAATGAGATCGTCTTTGTTGGCAAAGTGGTAGTGCACCACGCCTTTGCTCATGCCCGCGGAGTGAGCAATGTCGCTGACGCTGGTGTGCGCAAAGCCTTGATTGGCAAGGGCGCGAACCGCCGCCTCGACGACGGAGCGACGACTTACTTCGCTCTTCTTGTAGCTGGCGCGTGCAGTCATTCTGGCCGACCGGCAATTATATAGGGCCGATTCCGTTATGATGGCCGCAAAGACGCAACGGCGCACAGCGCTTCCTGCGCCCGGCGCCTTTTTCTTTTATTGACGCGATGCATTACGCTGCGCGCGATGCACGCGGCCAATGCGTTTGGGCGTTAGCGCCACTCGGTGGTGGGCGACGCGAGGGGGGCGGGGGCTTGCTCGAGCATCTTGAGCGCGACCCGCTTCTTCTTCTTGGGTTGCGGCATCGCCTCGAAGGCGGCTTCGTCGATCACGTCGCCCACCAGATCGTAGTCGCTGGCTTGGGAGATGCGGACCCTGCGGATCTGGCCGGGGAGCACCTCGGCGCCCGAGAGGTACACCTGGCCGTCGATCTCGGGGGCTTGGCCCGCGTGGCGACCCGCCATGACGAACTCGTGCTCCTCACTTGGCCCTTCGACCAAAATGTCGAGCTCTTGCCCGATGCGCGTGCGGTTGGCGGCGCGCGCGATGCGGCGCTGGAGGGCCATCAGCTTGCGGTAGCGGGCCGACGCCACCTTGGCGCTCACCTTGTCGTCGAAGCCGAAGCTCTTGCAGCTCTCCTCGTCGGAGTACCGAAAGACGCCCACGTGCTCGAACCGCGCCCAGCTGACGAAGTCGCACAGCTCTTGAAACTCGTCGTCGGTCTCGCCGGGGTGCCCCACGATGAACGCGGTGCGGAAGGTGAGCCCGGGGATCTCCTTGCGCATCCGCTCGACGACCTTGCGCTGGCGGTCGATGCCATGGCCGCGCTTCATGCGCTTCAACATGGCGTCGGACGCGTGCTGCAGCGGCATGTCGACATAGGGCACCACCCGCGGGTGGTTGGCCAAGAGCTCGATGAGCGCGTCGTCGATGGTCTCGGGGTAGAGGTAAAAGAGCCGCACCCAGCGGATGCCTTCCACCTCGGCCACGCGCTCCACCAGGGACGCGAGCGAGCCGCGCTCGGACTTGGCGAGATCGCGGCCATAGGCGATGGTGTCCTGCGAGATCAAATTGAGCTCGACCACGCCTTGGGCCGCGAGCTGCTCGGCCTCGCGCACGATGTCGTCGGCCGGGCGCGAGCGCTGTTTGCCGCGGAACTCGGGGATGGTGCAGAACGAGCAAACGCGGTTGCAGCCCTCGGCGATCTTCACGTACGCGTGCACGCGGTTGCCGGTGAGGACGCGGGGATCCTTGGCGCTCACCACCCAATCCGCCGGGTGGCCGACGAGCATGCGCTCGGCGCCGCCGCGCAGCACGTCGCCCAGCTTGAGCATGTCGCTGGAGCCCAAAAAGTGGTCGACCTCCGGCATCTGGCTCGCGAGCTCGGTGGGGTAGCGCTGCGAGAGGCAGCCGGTGACCACCAGGCGCTCCAAGCTGCCGTGCTTCTTCAGCTCCGACAGCTCCAAGATCGTGTCGATCGACTCCTTCTTCGCCTCGCCGATGAAGCCGCAGGTGTTGATGACGATGGTCTCGGCCTCGTCCGCCTCGGCCACGATCTCGTACCCCGAGGAGCGCGCGACGCCGACCATGACCTCGCTGTCCACCCGGTTCTTCGGGCAACCCAGGCTGACGAAGTAGACGCTTTTTCTCGGTGTTTCCATTTGCGGGGGGCATCCTCGTAGCACGCAGGCTGCGCGGCCGCACGCCGTTGTTGCAAATTGCGGCCAAATCCGGGCCGTCTCGCCCGGTTCACCGGGTGAAATGCGCGAGCTCGGGTCGGATTTGGCGCGCGGCCGGGTCGTCGATCCGCGCGCGCGGGTCGTGGACGCGCGCGGGCGTCACCCCATCGACTGCGTGAAGCGGTCGAACAGGTACATGGAGTCGTGCGGGCCGGCGGCGGCCTCGGGGTGGTATTGCACGCTGAAGGCGCGCAGCTCGGGGACGGCGAGGCCCTCGCTGGTGCCGTCGTTGAGGTGAATGTGCGTGCGCTGCGCGCGGGAGGGGAGCGAGTCGAGATCGACGCAGAAGCCGTGGTTTTGCGTGGTGATCTCGATGCGGCCCGTGGTGAGGTCTTTCACGGGCTGGTTCGCGCCGCGGTGGCCGAACTTGAGCTTGTACGTCTTGCCGCCGAGGGCGAGGCCGAGCAGCTGGTGCCCCAGGCAGATGCCGAAGATGGGGAGCTTGCCCGCGAGCTCGCGCACGGTGGCGACCGCGTAGCCGACGGCGGCGGGATCGCCGGGGCCGTTGGAGAGGAAGATGCCGTCGGGCTTCAGCGCCAGGATCTCGGAGGCCTTGGTGCGCGCCGGGACCGCGGTCACCCGGCAACCGGCATCGACCAGGCAGCGCAGGATGTTCTTCTTGATGCCGTAGTCGATAGCCACCACGTGGTGCTTGATGTCCTTCGCCTTGGCCGCCCCGCCCTCGGGCGGCGGGACGTTCCAGCCGCCGCGGCCCTCGGTCCACGAGTAGGGCTCGCGCGGGGTCACCACCTCGACCAGGTCGAGGCCGTTCATATCGGGGGCCTCGCGTGCGCGGCGGATGAGCACCTCGGGCGCCTCGGTGCCGATGGCGGCGTTCTGCGAGCCGTGGTCGCGCAGGTGGCGGGTGAGCTTGCGCGTATCCACGCCCGTGATGCCGGCCTTGCCGTGGCGCGCCAGGTAGGCGTCGAGCGACTCCTCGGAGCGCCAGTTGGAGGCGATGGGGCTCAGATCGCGCACCACGAAGCCGGCGACGTGCACCCGGCCGTCCACCGACTCGGCGTCGTCGGCGTTCACCCCGACGTTGCCGATCTCCGACGCGGTCATCACCACGATTTGCCCCGAGTACGAGGGATCGGTGAGCACCTCTTGGTAGCCGGTCATCGTAGTGGTGAAGACCGCTTCGCCGGTGGCGAGCTCGCGGGCTCCGAAGGGGCGGCCGGGGAAGACGGTTCCGTCGGCAAGGGCGATGTATGCGCGCTCGGCGTCCATTACGAGCTCCTCGGGGTCGATTCGAATACGACGTTTCCAGCGACCATGGTCATTTTTACGCGCCCTTTGACGGTTCTTCCCAGGAAGGGGGTGTTGTGCGACTTGGAGCGTAGGCACGAAGCGTCGATCGTCCAGCGTTCTTCCGGATCGATGAGGACGAGGTCGGCGCGCGCGCCCTCGCGAATGCGCTTGTCCGGCAGCCGCGCGATGCCCGCCGGCGCCTGGGTGAGCGAGGTGACCAGGCGGGCGAGGGGAAGCGCGCCCTCCGCGACCAACCCCAGCAACAGCGGAAGACAGAGCTCGAGCCCGATCATCCCCGGCTTGGCCTCGCTCCACTCGCATCCCTTGTCGATGGTGGCGTGCGGCGCATGGTCGGTGGCGACCGCGTCGATGGTTCCATCGGCGAGCCCTTGGCGGAGCGCCTCGATATCGCGCTGTTCGCGCAGCGGCGGGTTGACCTTGCACGCCGTGTCGTAGAGGCCCACCGCTTCGTGGGTGAGCAAAAGGTGATGCGGGGTGACCTCGGCGGTGACCCGCAAGCCGCGCGACTTGGCCTCGCGCAAGAGGCGTACGGTCCCTTCGGTGGACGCGTGGGCCACGTGGTAGCGGGCACCCGTGTACTCTGCAAGGAGCAGATCGCGCGAGACGATGATGTCCTCGGCGACCCGCGGCCAGCCGCGAAGCCCGAGCCGCGTGGAGACGGAGCCCTCGTGCATCTGCGCCCCTTCGGTGAGGGCGTGATCTTCGGCGTGCTGGATGACGGGGAGATCGAACACGCTGGCGTATTCGAGCGCCCGGCGCATGACCGCGCTGTTCGTGACGCACCGCCCGTCGTCGGACACGGCCACCGCGCCGGCCTCGCGCAGATCCCCCATCTCGGTGAGCGATTCGCCGCGCTGCCCGACGGTGATGGCGCCGATGGGGTGCAGGCGGGTGCCGCCGACCTCGTGCGCGCGCGCGAGCATGGCCTCGGTGACCATGCGGCTGTCGTTCACCGGGAGGGTGTTCGGCATCGCGCAGATGTCGGTAAAGCCCCCCGCGGCCGCGGCGGCGAGACCGCTGCGGATGTCCTCCTTGTACTCCTGGCCCGGCTCGCGCAGGTGGGCGTGCAGGTCGACGAGGCCGGGCAGAAGCCACGCGCCAGGCGCCGTGATCACCTGCGCCCACTCGGCCTTGGCCGCCTCGGCGCCCGCATCGGGGCCCAAGCGAACGATGCGATCCTTCTCGATCACCACATCGATCACGGCATCGAGTGCCGAAGACGGGTCAATCGCGCGCACATGACGGAAAACGATGAGGCGATCCAACGTGGGTCCTTTGTGGGCGGTCTCGGGTCGGCGCCGTCATAGCACGAGCTATCGGCCCGGTAGCTCGATTCTTCGCTCGATGAGACCGGTCCGCGCCCCGCGAACGCGAATCGTTACGAGCCCGGCACCCACGGCGGCCGGCGAGCTCGCGTTCGCCGTCGCGCGGGAGACGACCCATGTGAGCTTCCGGCTCGAGGAGCCGTTGTGACTGTGCTGGAGCAGCAGGTAGGCGGCGTCCTGCCCATGTCCCCAACCGGCCAGGTGGCCGACGTCGCACCGCGCTTCGGTGGGTGAGACGAGCGCGGCCGCGCCCTCCGTGACCACCTCGGCAAGGAGCGGCTGGTTCCAGGGGAGCGATTTGGCCGAGCTCAGGACATAGCTGGGCAGGTACCCGTGGTTTTCGACCGTGACCTCGACGCGGAACAGATCTTCGCCGAGGGCGGTGACGGTGGGAGTCGAGAGCACGATGTCGGGCGCGAGGGCGGCCACCCGAAGGAACGCGGCCGATTGCTTCGCGCACACCTCGGCGATCCGCTCGAACGGCGGGTTCTGGATGCCCACGCGCGCATCGCGTCCGCCGACCTCCACCTCGCCCAGCTGCGGGTGCTGGAAGGTCCGCCATGGCCGGGTGACCCGCGATTGGTTGTGATCGCGATCCCAGCGCGCGACCTTCAACAAATCATCGCGCGACAGCGAATCGTAATTGGCAATGAAGGGCTTTTTGCGCTCGAGGCCAGCTTGAGCAAACAGATCCCAGAGCTCGCACACGTAGCCGATGGTGCCGCGCTGGTGGTACGCGAACGCGGAGAGATCGCCGCGGATGGGGGTGTCGGGGGAGTACAGGAACTCTTCGAAGCCCGAGACCATGGGGTAGCCGGTGATGGACTCGCTGAACGCGCCAATCGCGCGAAAGAGGGCGAGATCGTCGGGGTTCATCTTTTTGTCCGGCGCGTCGCCGAGCGGGCGAATGAACACCCCGCCGAAGGTGTGCAGGTTGAGCCAGGCGAAAATCTCGGGGTGCTCGCCGACGAATTCGACCACCGCGCGCGACTCGGGCTCGCTGGCCGCAAACGCGCCCGCGCCGAACTGCTCGTGCTCTGGCGCCCACGACCAGGGGAAGTTGCGATTGAGATCGGTGTCATTGTCGGAGAGGTAATTCGGGACCGGGATGGTGACGCCGTCGAAGGGCTCGATGACGCCCTCGGGGTAGAGCTTGTAGAAAGGGCCCTCGTCCTCGAAGGTGCGCGGGAGCATCAACCCGGGGATCTCCGCCGACTCGACGAACTCACCGCCCGGGTCGCGTTTGCGCATGGCCAGCGAAAGGCCATCGCCGTCGACATCGCGCGCGACCCATCGCGGAACTTGGTGCCGCTCGTGGCGGCGATCGCGCGGGTTGGAGCGAACCCACCGTCCCTCGTGGAGCACGGCCTCGGCGCCATCGGGGCACATGCGCGGCAATACGTGAAAGAGCACCTTGGCGGCAGACGCCCGAACCCGCGGCGGGAGGTTCGGTGCGCCGTCGCGCGCGTGCGACTCGGGAGAGGACGCGGAGGCGAGGTGCAGCCGGATCACGTCCTCGGCGATGGCGAGGGCGGCGCTCGATCCACAGAGCTCCCCGGCGTGCATATTTCCATCGACCCACACCGACGGCCGCACGCGATCCGGATCGGGCCCGATGGTGAGGAGCCATAGATCGCGCCCCTCGAGGCTCTTGCCGATGGAGCGAAGGCGCACCAAGTCGGGAAAGCGCTCGGCCCACGCGCGCGCTTGCGCGGTCAAGGTCTCGTAGTCGAGGTAGCGCTGGCGAAAGCCGAGGTGGAGCGAGTCGAGCAAGGAAAGCGCGTCGGAAATTTCCATGGCGGCGAGACTATCCCACGGCCTTGGCGCGAAGTGTCTCGTCGCTGCGAGGTGTCTACGCTTCGAGATGCGCTTTCTCACGCGTGAGACACCCGAGGTCCTGCGCGCGACGAAATACGGCGATTTATGGCCGTTCTTTGTGCGGCCCCAATCGTGCTTAGGGGTCTCGCAGGAGGCTACATGACCTTTTCGACGTTGACCCGACGCTGCGCGACTCTTCTCTCGGCTGCTCCGATGCTCGTCTTTCTTGCGTGTTCCGACAGCGGCGCGGCGAGCGCCGGCTCCGAAAACTCCGAGGACTCCGTGCGCGGCGGCACCCCGGCGGCTCCGGGCAGCTGGTGGAAGCCGACGAGCGACAAGCCGATTCATTGGCATTGGCAACTCTCGGACACGTTCACGCACCCACGCGACGTGCTTCCCAACGTATCGGTCTACGACATCGATGGGGAGCTGACCCCCGCCGCGACGGTGGCCAAGCTGAAAGCCGCGAGCCCCAACAACAAAGCCATTTGCTATTTCGACGCGGGCGTGTGGGAAGATTACCGATCGGACGCCGGCCGATTTCCGAAGTCCGTCATCGGAAAGCCCGACGTAGGATGGGAAGGGAGCTACTGGCTCGATATCCGCCAGCTCGACATCATCATGCCGATCATGAAAGATCGCATCATCAACTGGTGCAAGAACAAGGGCTTCGACGCGATCGAGCCCGACGAAACCGAGGTGTGGAGCAACGACTCCGGCTTCCCCATCACCAAAGAGCAGAATACCGCGTTCCACAAGGCGCTCTCCGATCTCGCGCACTCCCTGAATCTCTCGATCGGCCTCAAGGGCAACAACACGGAGGCCGACATCCTCGAGCCGTATTTCGATTGGGCGCTGACCGAGCAGTGCTGGGAGTTCAACGAGTGCAAGCTGTTCAAGGACTCCTTCGTCAAAAAGAACAAAACCGTATTCAACGTCGAGTACAAGAAGGCCCCGAACTGCGCGAGCGCCAACGCGTGGCACATCAACTCGTCCCAGCGCGATCTCCAAGTGACGGGGCCGAAAAACAGGAAGTACTTGTACAAGCCCTGCGTGCCCGACAACCGCGACACGTGGTGATTGGGGGGATGGCCGCTTCGCGGCCTATTCGTTGCTCGTGGAGCGGTGTGCGATTTTTGTGAGCGGATTTTGCGATGCTCGTTGCTCGTGGAGCGGTGTGCGATCTTCGTGAGCGGATTTCGCGATGCGCGGTGCGGTCTTCGTGAGCGGATTTCGCATGCTGTTGCACGTAAAGTGGCGCGGGCTCGTGAGCGGATTTCGCGATGCTCGTTGCTCGTGGAGCGGTGTGCGGTCTTCGTGAGCGAATTTCGCAATGCTGTTGCTCGTGAGTGGCGCGGGCTCGTGAGCGGGTTTCGCAATGCTGTTGCTCGTGGAGCGGTGTGCGGTCTTCGTGAGCGGATTTCGCAATGCTCCTTGATTGGGGAGCAGGTGTTCGAGGTCGAGCGACGGCTAGGTGGTATCGTCGTCGCTCGTTTTGCCCATGCCGAGGCGGTTCATCATGCGGTAGATGGTGGGGCGGGCGATGCCGGTGCGTTCTACGGCTTTGGTGACGATGCCGCCGGTGGCGGCGAGGGCGTGGGTGAGGTAGGCCCGCTCGAAGCGCTCGAGGAGCTCTTGCTTGGCTTCGTGGAAAGGGGAATCGAAGAGCTCCGCGTCGAGAGCAGCGGTCGACGTGGAGCTCGCGCCGCCGATGCGCGCGATGGGGCCCGCTTGGGTGTCGAAGAGTTGTTTGGGGTTCGCGGCGCCGAAGAGGGCATAGCGGTCGATGACGTTGCGGAGCTCGCGGACATTGCCGGGCCACGCGTAGGACGAGAGGAGGGCCGCGAAATCGGGGGGTAGCTCGCTCTTCGGATCGCGCGTGGTGCGGCGGAGGAACGAGAGAGCCAAGGGGACGATGTCCTCGCGTCGATCTCGCAGCGGGGGAACGACCACGCGCAGCACCGCCAGGCGGTAGAACAAATCGATGCGAAACTCGCCGCGGTGAACGGCCTCGCCAAGGCGGCGGTTGGTGGCGGCCAGCACGCGCACATCGACCGAGTGCGGGCGACCTCCCACCGGTCGCACCTCGCCCGTCTCCAATGCGCGAAGCAGCTTCGGTTGCAGATCCACCGGCAGCTCGCCAATTTCGTCGAGGAAGAGCGTGCCGCCGTGCGCTTGTTGAAACACCCCATCGCGCGCGCGATCGGCGCCCGTGAAGGCGCCGCGCTCGTGGCCGAACAGCTCGCTCTCGATGAGCGACGCGGGGATGGCGCCGCAGTCGATGGCCACGAACGGCCCCTCGCGCCGGCGCGACTCGGAGTGAACCGCGCGCACCAGCACCTCCTTGCCGACGCCGCTCTCCCCCTCGATGAGAACGGGCGCGTCCGACGGCGCCGCGCGCTCGAGCAGCGCAAAGACGTTGCGCATGGCGGGCGATACGCCGAAGGCGCCGCCGAACTGCTCGCGCGCGCTCACCTCGAGCTCGGTCTCGCCCGTGTCGAGGCGCACGGCCAGGGTGGTGGCCCCCAGGATCAAGGTGGCGTCGGCGACCAACGTGATGCGCTCGATGCGCAGCGCGCCGCACAGCGTTCCATTTTTGCTGCCGCCGTCGGTGACCACGATGCCGATGGGCGAGAGCGCAAGGCGAAGGTGCTCGCGCGACACCGTGCCGTCCGTGAGGCGCAAATCGCAGCCTTCGCCCTTGCCGACCACGAACACCGGGCGATCCACCCGTGCCCTTCGCCCCGTGTCGGGCCCGGAGACCACCTCGAGCCACGCGGCGCGCACGCGGACCGATGCGTGCGCCGAGGATAGAGCGTTGGTTTCTCCGTCGGATTTCATGGAGGGCATGACGTCACCAAGTCACCAATCACGTGTCACCAGTCACCAGGATGCTACGCGACCTTCGAACAGCGTGGCGCCACCGAGGTTGGTGCGCGTCTTCGCCGGCGACAAGAGCCAGATCGTCAAACCGGCTCCGGCCGCCACCAGGGCAACGCCGAGCGACGCGTTGGTCACCAGGCGCTCGCGGTAGAATGCATCGCGCGTCGCGTCGGTGGGCGAGCTGGAAAAATCGTCGCGCGCGCTCGCCGTTCGCAGACCGAAGATGCCCGCACAGGCGAGGGCCGCGCCGGATACGCCAAAGGCGATCCATGTCGCCGTGGGCGGCGGCTTGGACGATTTTGCCGGCGCAGCCAACACCGTGGGCTTCGCGAGAGCCGACGGCGTACCGCCCGCACCGGCAGGCGGATCGCCGGTGGCCGTGGACGGCGACGAAGGAAGGGCCGTCTCGAGCTCCTTCGTTTCGCCGAGGCCCACATGGACCTCGAAACGACGCGGCGCCGAGCCGTCGAAGACGGTGACGGTGTGGGCGCCGGCCGTCATACGCTTTTGCGCCGGGAGCGAAAAATTGGCGCCGCCGTCGAGGGAGGCGACTGTGCCCGAGCGCCCGCGGATCTGCACGGTGGCCACGCGCTGGCCGAGCGTCTTCAGCCGGCTCTCGGCCTCGGTGCGGTACGAGGCGGCGGCGTTGGGATCGGCGAGCACATGATCGCAGTCGCTCGCGGCGCGCACGGCATCGTCGGCGCGCGCCCATGCTTCGGCCGCGTTCAGCCACGCCACCGGGTGCGGCTCGTACTCGGCGGCCTGCTCGAAGGCGGCGGCGGCGGCCGTGAACTCACGCCGCGCAAAGGCCGCGCGCGCCTGCTGAAAGCTCGCCGAGGCGCGCTCGTGCGCCGTGGGCTCGGCGTTGGCCGGGGTCGGGAGGGCGGAAGCAACAAGGAAGGTCGCGGCTAGAACGAAGAGGGCGCCGTGGGTCTTAATGCGCATAAGGATTATCGGAAAATTTCGGAGCCGGCATGGCTTTTCGCCGCGGTAAGGGACGCGCCGCAGGCGAGGGCGAAGCATGCTTCACCGCCGATGAAGATGGCAACGCGGCGACGCCCGCGCCGGCAGACACGGCAGCCTCGCCCGCGCCCGTTCCGCCCGTCACGCCCGACGCCGTCGTTACACCTGTCACGGCCGCCGCGCCCGTT
Source organism: Sorangiineae bacterium MSr11954 (assembly GCA_037157815.1). Classification (NCBI taxonomy): domain Bacteria; kingdom Pseudomonadati; phylum Myxococcota; class Myxococcia; order Myxococcales; family Pendulisporaceae; genus Pendulispora; species Pendulispora albinea. Next base: position 6,798,286 of record CP089984.1, on the reverse strand, counting down.
GCCACACCGACCCGCTCGGCCGACGCCGTCACCCCCGCGGGAAGCATGGCGACCGAAGCCGCCGGGCGCCAACGCTTCGCCACGAACGCCGCGCCCGTGAACGCGACGAGCGCGCACACGAACACCACCATCGGCCACGCGCGCCGCGCGCGCATCGACGGAACGCCCGACGTGGTGGGCGCATGCGTCCCTTCATCCGCCGGATCGCCCGCGCCCGCCCGCTCCGCCCCTTCGACCAACGTCGCATCCTCGCGCAGCTTGCGTCCGCGCGCGTCGAGCTCGGTGCCCACCAGCCGTTCGACCAAGCCGCCAACCTGCTTGGACGAAAGATCGAGCTCCGCGCGCCGCGCCGCGTGCTCCATCGCATCGGCGAACGACTCCGCCGTCGCATGGCGCCGCGAAGGCTCGACACATAGCGCCTGCGCCACCGTGACGGCGATCGCCTCCGGCACCTCGGGGCGCCGTGCGCGCACATCGGGGGCCGCGAGGCTTCGCTCCACGAGCGCCGCCGCATCGGCAAAATCCGACCCGGGGCGCGGTGTACCGCGCGCATCGGGATCGAAGAGCCGCTCGCCCGTGATCAGCTCCCAGAGCATCACCCCCAGCGCGAACACATCGGCGCGGCGATCCACCGACTTTCCGCCCAGCTGCTCCGGCGCCAAGTAGGCGCGCTTGCCGATGATGGATCCCGACTCCAAACCGGCGTGCGCGAGCCCGAACGCCTTGGCGATGCCAAAGTCCGCCACCTTGGCGACGCCGTCGAGCCCCACGAGCACATTGTGCGGCGAAACGTCGCGGTGGACGAGCTCGAGCCGCTGCCCGGCCTCGTCCTTGGCCTCGTGGGCGGCGTGGAGCCCTCGCGCCGCGTCGATGCAGATGCGAAGCGCGATCCCCAGGGGCATGGCGCCGCGCAGCCGCTTGACCAGCGCCGCGACCGAATCGCCTTCGACCAACGGCATCGCCTGGTAAACGGTTTCACCCTCTTCGCCCAGGTCGAGCACGGGCACGACATGGGTGTGGCGCACGTAGGAGGCGAGGCGCGCCTCGTTCAAGAACATCATGCGGAACGCGGCATCCTTGGCGTACTCGGGCCGGATGGTCTTGACGGCAAACACCTGACGAAAGCCAAACCCCCCGCGGCGGATGGCGACCCACACCTCCGCCATCCCGCCCGATCCCAAGGGATAGAGAAGCTCGTAAGGGCCCAACGTCGCGCTCCGGCCCGCGGCCATCGGGGCGCCGTTCGGGACGCGCCCGCGCGCCTCGTCCGGTGCAGCCGGTCCGGCCACCTGCGCCGCGCGCTCGTGCGCGCCGCCGATCCGAAACGTTTCCGTGCGCTCCTCCACAGCTTCGTTCTACTGTAACTCCGGCACATGCGCGCGGCCTTGTGGATTCTCGGGATAGCGATCGGCGTGATCTCGGTCGCCGGCGCCGCGGGCGGTTGCTTGATGACCATCGATGAAGGCCGGATCCCTGCCGGGCAGGCGGACGGGGCCGTCGCCGCGAATCCTGGCCTGTTGTGCGGCGATGGCGCATGCACGCTCGCGCGCACCGTATGCTGCGCACGTAAATATGCAGAGATGAACTACCGAACTGGCTCGTGCACATTGGCCAACGAGTGCGAGACAGGCGATTACCTCTCGTGCGAGCGCGCCCGCGATTGCAACAGCGGGAGCGATGGCGCGAGCCAAAACGCAAAAGTCTGTTGCGTGATCTCGGATCCACAGTCCACGCGATCGCAATGCGAAACGAGTTGTTCGGGTCACATCCTTTGTGAGCCTTCCGTCGATCGCTGCCCACAGGGCAAGACATGCAAAGAGAGCCATGCCTTTCCGGGTTTGGGCGAGTGCATTTGAGTTTGGCTCGGCTCGGAACGAAGTTTCGGTAGGAGTGTTACGCTCGCGCGATGATCGCGGAAGCGTGGTGTCTCGCGAAGCTCGATGTCACGACGGCCGAACGTGCGATCTTGGAAATTGCCGCCAAGCTCGTGAAGCACGGTCGGGTGCGCGCGTCGTTTGGACATGCGACCGTGGCGCGCGAGCGGCGCTCGCCCACCGGTGTTCCTTTTGCATCGCTTGCCGTCGCGATTCCGCACGTGGAGCCCGAGCACGTGCTCGCGTCGAGCATCGCCGTGGCGACCCTCGCGTCGCCGCTCGCGTTTCGCGAGATGGGCTCCCCGCAGTCGGTCCTCGATGTGCGGATCGTGATCGTGCCCGCCTTCGAGGCCAGCGATCAGGCTTCGGGCGCTCTTTCGCGCCTGATCGAGCTCCTGCAGGACGATGGCTTGCGTGCGGCCTTGGTGGACGCGCAAGATGAGCGGGGACTCGTGCGCTTGCTCTTGGAGCGCTGGGAGGGGTGATGCACATGCTGAACGACATCGTTCGCTACGTTCTCGATCTGGGCGCGCCGGTGATGATGCCCTTGATCATTACGACCTTCGGGCTTTTGCTCGGGCAAGGCTTCGCGCGCTCCTTTCGCGCGGGCCTCACCGTGGGCGTGGGCTTCATCGCCATCGGTTTGGTGGTCGGGCTCTTGGTCGGGGTGGTGGGGCCCAAATCGATGGCCTTCGCCAAGGTCTTGGGGCTGAAGTTCGATGTGCTCGACGTGGGCTGGCCCATGGGCGCGGCCGTCTCGTTTGCCTCGCCCATCGCGGCGGCGCTCATCCCGGCGGTGCTCTTGCTCAACGTCCTCTTGGTCGTCACCCGCGTGACCCGCACGGTGGACGTGGACCTCTGGAACTATTGGCACTTCATTTACACGGGCGCCTTGATCCACGCGGCCACCGGCTCGCTCACCCTGGGCGTGTTCGGCGCGTGCATCACCGCCTTCGTGATCTTCAAGCTCGCCGATTGGACGGCGCCGGCGGTGGAGCATCATTTCGGGCTTCCGGGCATATCGCTCCCGCACACCGAAACCGTGAATTGGGCCCCGTTCATGTATGCCCTCGAGCGCATCGAGCGAAAGATCCCCGGGCTATCCAAGTGGGAAATCCGCCCCGAGACCATCCGCAAACGGCTCGGTCTGATCGGCGAGCCCATTTTGATGGGCGCCGTGCTGGGCGCCCTCATCGGCGCGCTGGGCGCCATTCCCATGTGGAACGAAGGACACTACGGCGCGTGGCTGAAAGAGGTGCTCACCTTGGCGGTGACCATGTCGGCCGTGCTCATCGTGCTGCCCAAGGTGGTGGCCATCCTCATGGAGGGGCTCATCCCCGTCTCCGAGGGCGCGCGCGACTATCTGCGGCGGCGCCTCCCCGGGCACGATCTCTTGATTGGCCTCGACGCGGCCGTGGTCATCGGGCACCCCGCCAACATGGCCATCGCGCTTTTGTGCGTGCCGCTCATGATTCTTCTGTCGGTGTTTCTCCCCGGCAACCGCATGCTGCCCTTCGCGGACATGGCCGCGCTGCCCTTTTACGTGCTCTGGGGGGTGGCCGCATCGCGTGGAAATATGGTGCGCGGTCTGCTCAACGCCATCGTCATCCTGGTCTTCATTTTGTGGATCGGGACGAGCCTGGGCCCGCTCACCACCGAGCTCGCGCGCGCGGCAGGATTTCGGCCCGAGGTGATGGGGGAGGCGGGGCAGTACCAAGAGTGGTCCGGCGTGGCGCTGGGGAGCCATATCGTGCCGTGGATCGTTCTGCATTTGTTCTGTCCGAGCGCGCCCGGGTTTTGGCTGGCGGTCCTCGGCGCCATGGCGTTCTTTGCCGCGTGGTACTGGGTGCGCGACGAGCTGCGCATGCAATACAAATACGAGGACCTTTCGTGAGCGCGGCCGGCGACGGCAACGACCCTCGGGGTGCCGCGCCCGCGTGTGTCCAGGTCGATCTCGAGCTGCTCGAGGCGCTCCACGCCCGCCCGGCGAGCATGCTGGTCCGCCTGGCGTCGCGCCAGACGGCCGATGTGGAGCTCGTGTGCGAAGGCCGCCGCGCCAACGCCAAGAAGATCCTCGAGGTGCTGCGGCTCGGCGCCCGGCGGGGTAGCCGCCTGCAGCTGACCGCGCGCGGCGAGGACGCCGCCGCCTCGCTCGAGAAGCTCGCCGAGCTGGTGCGCGGCGGCTTCGTCTCCGATGCGCTCCCGGAGAGCGGAACGGCCGCCGCGCTGGGGATGGCCGTGGGGCGCGCGTCGTGGATGCGCGCGCCCGATCTGGAGAGCCCCGAGTCGCTCCGCGGCTTCGCGCCCATCTCCGTCGGGGAGAACGCGGAGGCGCAGAGCGCGCGCCTGCGCGGCGCCTTCGAGGGGGCGGCGCTCGATCTCGCGAAGCTGATTGGCGCGCTCCCGCCCCGGGAGGCGCAGCTCTTCGAGCCGGAGCTGGTCATCCTCACGGAGCTGCTCCAAGGTGCCCTCGGCCACGCGGTCACCGAGACGAGCGCGGAGGCCGCGCTCGATGCCGCCGCCACCGAGGTGCGCACCGAGCGGACCGATCTCGTTCGCGACGCGTTCGGGCGGGTGCGCGCGCGGCTGCGCGGCGGGGCGGCCTCGGGGCAGGAGGCGCACGAGGCGCTGGAGTCGGCGCAAGGGGAGCGCATCTTGGTGACCGACACGCTCACGCCGTCGTTGCTCGTCTCGTTGCCCCCGTCGTTCTCCGGCATCGTCGCCTCGGATCATCTGGGCGCGGGGTACACGTCGCACGCCGCCATTCTGGCGCGGGGGCGCGGCTTGCCGCTGGTGTTCGCGCCGCCGCACGCGGTCGAGGCCATCGCGGAGGACGACGTGGTGGTCATCGAGTCGACGGTCCAATCGTGCCACTTCTGGGTCTCGCCCAGCGCCGAGTTCGTGGCCAAGGCGCGCGCCCGCCGCGACCTTTGGCGCACGCGCGAGGCGGAGGAGCAGGCGCGCGCGGCCGAGCTCTCCGCGTCCGCCTCGTCACCCGCGGCGCTGCCGGCGTTCATCGTTCGCGCCAATGTGAGCGCGCGCGATGAGCGCATCCCCGACGTGGCGGATGGCATTGGCCTTTTGCGAACGGAGCTCCTGTTCGCGGCGGCGCACAAGGCGCCCAGTGAATTGGAGCAGGCGGCGGTCTACCGCGAGCTTGCGCGCCGCGTTGCCGGTAAGCCATGCGTGGTGCGTCTCTTTGACGCGGGCGGCGACAAACCGCTCGCATGGTTGCCCGCGCCGCCGGATGACCCAGACCTTCGCGGCATCGGGCTCCTCTTCGCCAACACCGATGTACTCCGGGCACAACTGCGCGCGATCGACCGCGCGCACGGTGCGCCGGACAGCGACGTGCGTATTCTCGTTCCCATGGTGCGCTCGGCGGACGACGTGGAGCGTGTACGGCGCAGTTTGAAGACGGATATCGCGGTGGGCTCCATGATCGAGTCGCTCGCGGCGGCGCGCGAGGTCGATTCGATTGCGCGCATCTCGGACTTTATATCGATTGGTACGAACGATTTGGCTTCGAGTATGTTGGGTGTCGATCGGACACGTGGCGCTTTAACCACCGACGCATCCCTTCTCGCGGTGATTCGAAGCATCGTCGAGGGCGCGCACGCTCGTGGTCGGAAGGTGACCGTTTGCGGGGAGCTCGCGGGCGATGCACTCGGCGCGCGCATGCTCGTAGGGCTCGGGGTGGACGCTCTGAGTGTCACCTCGGCTCGAATCACGCCAATCAAGCTTGCCCTGCAAGGTTCGCGCGTGGATGTGGATGGATGAGGCGAGAATAAAGCAATTAGGTGCCCTTGCGGAGCCCCTCGCGAAGGGCGATCCTTGATGGCGTGAAGCGAATTTTGGTGGCTTGTGGGACGGGGATTGCGACCTCCACGGTGGTCGTTCAAAAGCTCGGTGAGCTATTGCGCAAGCGCGGTTTGGAAGTGCGGATCGAGCAGTGCAAAGCTTCGGAGGTGGAGAGCAAGATCGCTTTTTACGATCTGGTCGTGTCGACCACCGAGGTCGGTGACTCGAAGGGAAAGCCCGTGGTCCGCACGGTGAGCTTTTTGACCGGCATTGGCGTCGATCGGGACATCGAGCGTATTGCACAGATCCTCGCCGGCGCGGCCTAGGCGACGATGCGTGTCTTTGCCTACGAGCGATCGCGCGACCGCGTCTCGCTCGTAGCCCAAGACGCGCTTCTCGCCGGCGTGTTCGGAGCGCTCCTCGCGTGGCGGCCCGAGGGCGCCTTGGGGGAGCTCGGCGCCGCGCTTCGCATCGCCATTCCAATCGTTCTTCTGTGGGGATGGCTCACCTTGCACTTCCCCACGCGCGTCGAAGTCGGCGACGGGCATATTGCGTTTGAGCGCTACGGACGAAAACACCGATTCGAGCGGCACGGCATCGAGTCGATTTCGGTGCGCCGTTTCCTCGTGCGCGATCGCGTTCTGATTCGGATTGTCCCGGCGCCCCCGTGGCGCGGGCGCTATTGGCTTCTCACGAGCCTGCCCGACATCGACGAGCTTCTCTCGATTTTGGCGACGTTCCGACTTTGAGCGCGGGCCGCACGGAACCGGTGCCCGAGCTCCAAGCCGGGACCCCACGCGCTCCTTGGCCCACGCGCGCGGCGCCTACGCGTTCGGGGCGCGCCCGCCGGGATCACAAAGAACCGAGGGCCCGCTCGCGAACGAGGGACCCTCGGGACTTTGCTTCGGTTTACGAGCGGTACGTTGCGGTAGCCTTGTAGTGCAGAACACGACCACAGGTCGTGGTGCGCACGCTGCCGTGGCAGACGTCTTCGCCTTCGAAGGTCGTCTGGCCGCGGCGGAGGCTCGCCATGATGGGGTACGTGATGTCGTGCCCACCATCCTCGCAATCACGCTCGCCGCACATCAACGCGAAGAGCGCCGGAGCGCTCGGCACGACGATGCGCCGGATGTATGTCGTTTCGGGGTTTCGAGCATCGCCGCGGCGCTCTTCGATCTCGAGCTTGAGGCTCTCGAGAGCTGGCACCTCCGCCTGCAGCCGAGGTGATTCGTCCTCACGCTGGCGTCGGGCCTCGTAGCGCTGGGACGCTTCGGTCCCGCGGCGTTGCATCACCAGCGGTCACCGCCACCGCCACCGCCGCGACGGCCACCGCCGCCGCCACCGTAGCCGCCGCCACCGCGACGACCACCGCCCCCACCACCACCACCGCCGCCGCCGAAGCCGCCGCCACCGCCGCCGCGAGGAGCGCGCTCCTCCGCCTCGTTGACGCGCAGGGGGCGCCCGTCCACCAGGGCCCCGTTAACATTGGCGATTGCTCGCTGCGCTTCCTCGCGCGAGCCCATGGTCACGAATGCGAAGCCGCGCGACCGACCGGTTTCACGGTCGGTGACGATATGGACGTCGGTCACCGTCCCGCTCTCGGTGAATACCTCCCGCACCGATTCGGTCGTGGCATGAAAGGAAAGGTTGCCCACATAAAGTCGATTGCTCATCTCGCGTCTCGATCCGTCACGGCTCTAGAAAATCCCGCCCCGAAACACCTTAAACACTGATGCGGGAACGGAGCCACCCGTCTGACGAGCCGTGCAGATCGGAGCGGAGGGCGCGCCCGGAGAAACAGTCTCCGCGCGTTCCCACGGTGTCGTAACCAGAGTCAAGAGCCAGCCGATCCCGGAAGGAGAGAGCATCGTCGTGGTGCCGGAAACGTAACGTGAGGAGCCGTACGCTAGCACCCTCGCGAACCACTTTCCACTCGGTACGATCGGCAGCGCAAAACAACGTTTTTCTGGCCAATGGGGCCCGCTTGAGGAGCCGATATCGCGCAAGATCGTGCAAGTGCGACACCAAGGCCCGAGCTAGGTGCCCGAATCGAGCCGCACAGCGTTAGGCGGGCATGCACCCTGCTTCGGTGAGGCCCCAGGAGAGGAGCCCAGGAGTCTTACGGGGGGACGGCGTCTGATCCATGGAGGAAACGACGATGAATATCGATCAACTCGAAGGCAAATGGCACGTCCTCAAAGGTGGCTTGCGCGAGAAGTGGGGCAGGCTCACGGACGACGATATCGCGACCATCGAAGGGCAGAGCGAGCGTCTCGTCGGCAAGCTGCAGGAGCTGTACGGTCTGGAGCGCAAGGCGGCCGAGAAGGAGCTGGAGGTCTGGCTCGCGGGACAGGCGTGACGCGTAGGCCCGGAGGCGGGTGATGCACGCCAACGAACCGCTGGTCGCCGCGCTCCTGGGCGAGGTCGCTCGGCACGCGAAGCAGCTTCGAAAGCGCCTTCGCCGCGCCATGGGCTCGCACGACGCGAGCCCCGCGCATCGTGACACCGCCGAGGGCGTGCACGATGCGCGCACGACCGTGCGCCGTCTTCGGCTGGAGCTCGACGTGCTCGCGCGGCACGTGCGCGACTCCTCGAAAATCCAGAAGATCGACGAGGGGCTGCACGCGCTGGCCAAGGCGCTGGGGCGGGTGCGCGACCAGGATGTGCTGCGCGAGCACGCCCGCCAGCACCCCGGCAAACCGCACCTCGGCGAGCTGGTTCACCACGTCGACGCGAAGCGAAAGAAGGAGGTGCGGCGCGCGCGGAGCACGCTCGCCAAGGGGCTGTCCCTGGCGCGGGATCTGCGCCGCCCTACGTCTTTGGCGGAGGCCCCCAGGCCGGGAAAACCCAAGGCGGGCAAGGTGCTCCCGGTCCTCGTGGGCCATTTCACGGCCGAGGAGATCGCGCGGGCCTACGACGCGGTGCTCGCCTTCACGACCTATGTGGAGGCGGGCGATCACGAGGTTCTGCACAAGTTCCGGGCGGCGTGCCGCCGGCTGCGTTACCTGCTCGAGCTGTTCGAGGACGCGACCCACGGGGCCCGAGCCCTCGTCGACGAGCTGCACGAGGCGCAGGGCCTCCTCGGGGATCTCCACGACCTGCACGTGGCCGTGACGCGCGTCTCGAAGTGGTTGGCCAAGGGCGAGTTCGAGCACACGCGCGTCATCGACGCCTATGTGCGCGAGCGTGCACGGGACGACGGGCGTCTCATGGATGCTGCCGTGAAGCAAGCGCAGTCGATCCTCGGCCGGGACTTCCGCCGGCGCCTCGGCGCCATGCTTTTCGGCGATACGGCCCGAGATCTCGCGCCGGCGCTGTCCGGTGACTACCCCCGCGCGGCTGCCTAATGGGACGAAATGTCGCAAATGGCAACGGTCGGAAGGGATGTGGCAGTTTTGCATGCGCGTCGAGGAAGCCATTTGTGCGAGAAACCGAGGCCAAACCCGGTCGGTAGCCGGCATGTGCATTGCTCCTGCGCAGCGCACGATGGAGACGTCCAATTTATCCGATTCGTGTGCAGCGAATTGCGCATCGTTGGCGGATTCATCGCCCGCGATCCTCGAGGCCGGGGATCTCTTGGAAGATCCTCTGCCTCCTTCGCCTCCAACGTTCGAGCCGAACGTTGGGGCCTTGATCAACGACAACCTCCGGCTGGTGTGCCCCATCGCCGAAGGCGGGATGGGGAGCGTGTGGCGCGCCCGTCATCTCGGCCTCGACCTGCCGGTGGCGATGAAGTTCATGTCGCCGAACATCTTTCGCAACGCGCCCGACGCCGTCGACCGCTTCACACGCGAAGCACGCGCGGCCGCGCAGCTGCGTCACCCCAATGTGATTCGAATTTACGATTTTCGATTCCAGTCGCTTGGCGGTGAGCCGCCCTACATCGTGATGGAGCTGCTCGAGGGGGAAGATCTCGAGCGGCGCATCCGCAAGTGCGGAAAGCTCGACCTGCAGGAGGTGACGTCGATCGTGCTGGCGGTGGCGAGCGTCCTCGACGCGGCGCACGAGCACGGGATCGTGCACCGCGACATCAAGCCGGAGAACATCTTCCTCGAGGGGCCCGAGCGCACGGTGAAGGTGCTCGACTTCGGCGTCGCCAAGGTGCAACGCGAGCTCGAGGAGTACGTGGGCGAAGAAGAAGGGATGATGTTCGGGACGCCGTTCTTCATGAGCCCCGAGCAGTTTGCCAACGCCTCCGACGTCGACGGTCGATGCGATCTCTGGGCCCTCGCCGTGGTGGCCTACGAGGCGCTGACCGGGCGCATGCCGTTCGGCGGGATGACCCTGAGCGCCATCTTCCTGGCCGCCGTGCGCGCGAGCTACACGGCGCCGAGCGAGCTGCGGCCCGAGCTGGGGCCGGCCATCGACGCGTGGTTTCGAAAGGCGTTTGCCGTGGCCATCGAGGACCGCTTTGCGTCGGCCCGCGAGATGGGGGAGGCGTTTGCGCGCGCGGCGAGCCCGCGGCCGGAAGGTGAGATGCAGGGCACCTGGAGGCAGTTCGCGGAGCTCTCGCGATCACGGGGCCGCTTTCGCAAGTCGACCACCGCGTCGGTTGCCGTCGCCCTCGGCGCGCTGGTCACCGTGGGGCTCGCGGGCTGGTCGCCGCCGGTAGGGTCAGCCTCCGCGCCGCGCGTCTCGTTCGAGCGCGACTCCGATGCCGTTCGCGCAGCACCCATCGCTCCCACCGACGTGGTGCGCTCGCGGACGGCGCCGCTCCCTTCGTGCGCCGTTCCGTTTCGATCCGAGCTGCCGGCTCGTCCCGCGCCGCTGCCGCACCACGCGCTGGGCGCCGCATCCGCGCCCGAAAAATTACCGGCGGCGGCCGCGTCCGAGCCCGGCGCCGACGAGACTTACCTGCAACAACGGGAGGAGGAGGCGGATCCGCTCTGGTTCCAGTCGCCGGTCCCGATCACCCGCATCCAGCACGACGACACCTGACATTCATGACAAAATCCAGCATTCCAAGACAGCGTTTCACCTCTGTTTCGGGTAGGGCCAGGCCCCCCGCGTACCAATCCACGCGCAAACAGCGCGCACGAACGCCCCGTGGCTGTGACACTTTTGCGGCGCTCGGCGCACCGATGATGCGATGCATCGCGTGCATTTTTCGAGCACCGCCCGGGTGCGCGCGCACGTGCAGCATGGTCCGGCTGTTGCTCTGCGACCCCACGACCGTCGGTTGTGTCGGGGGTTTGCTCCCGGGGAGGTACCCACCGTGGCCATTCTGATCCGAGTGCCGTTCGTTGCATCGCAGTTCGCGGACGATCCCGCGCGATCCGTAGCACGACAAATCACCGAGGCGCGCATTCAAACCGCGCTCGTGCGAACCCTGCTCGATGAGGTCGAACGCTTGTTGCCGTCGACCGGCGTGGAGCACGTGCCCAGCGATCAACTCGCCGAGGAGCTCGCGCGCCTGTCGCAACGCCTCCTCGATGTGGCTGCCGGAATCGTGAGCAGCGCGGACGCTCGCGCCCGCGAGGAGGACGCGACGGTTCGGTCCATCGCCGCCCCCGTCGCGAGCATCGTTGCCCCGGCAGCGAGCGAGGCGCGGACCGATCCTCCGGGCGAAGGCTCTTCGGAGCCGCTCGAAGCTTGCTCGGCGTAGGGCGCGTCGCTGCGCGCGCCTCTCCTGCGTGAGCGCTCCGCGAGCGCTGCTCGGTGAGCGCTCCGCGAGGGGCGCTCGGCCGCGGCGGCGCGTGGGATCCGGTTCAAACGCGGATCGACATGGCATGTCGAAAGACGTTGCGCGGATCCCATCGTCGCTTGATCGCTTGGAGGCGCGGATAATGGTCTTTGTAATAAAGTGTGTACCACGGTACACCGGATTGATTGAATCGGGGATCGAGTAGATCTCCATCGGGGCAATTGATGGAGGAGCCATCGTTGATGGCATTGGGCACCGGCACGCCGCCCGTGTCGCGGTACACGCGCTGGTAGAAGCTCCGAACCCAAGCTCTGCGCGCCTCGTCGTCCTCTCCTTCGTTCCAGGAGTTGACGAATACGGCTTTGAGGATCGAGTCGCGCTGGGCGATGGCGGTCGCCTCCGGCTCCACGCTCGAGACCTTGCCGCCATAGCCGACGAGCCCCAGCAGCGCGCCTTGGCCGGGGTAGGGCCCGACGAGATAATCATGAATCGCCGCGATCTGCGGATCGCCGTAGCATTTGCGAAGATAAGCGGCTTTGTGTTTGGAGCGCGTGCCATCACCCTCGGCGCTGCTCCCTCCGAGGATGGCGCGCAGCCACGGCGTGGTGGACGAGCCCTGGCGGACCTCGACCCCCACGCCCTCGTTGACCGCGGCCACGTAGTCGTTCACCAACGACGCGGCGTTCGGGGTGGCCGCATCGACGACGATCTGGAGCACGATCGAGCCCGCATCGCCCGCGCTCTCCGGGCCGTCCTTTCGCGGAAAGAGGAGCAGCATGCTGAACAAGGCCGCCTCCGGCGAGTCCGGGGTGCTGTTGCGCTCGTGCCACGCGCCATGGTTCTTGACCAAGCGCACGAACGACGCTCGCGTCAAGGCGGCCCACGGCCAGACGGCGGACGCCTGCACCACGCTCGCAGGCGCCCTGGGGAGCAAATCCGCGGGCTCCGTGCCGCGCGGCTCCGCGCTGCGCAACCAGTAGCGGGTGACGACCCCGAAGTTTCCGCCGCCGCCGCCCGTATGGGCCCACCACAAATCGCGGTTCGGATCGGCGGGCTCGCGCGTGGCGATGACGGCCCGTGCGGTGCCGCGGGGATCGACCACCACCACCTCGACGGCATACACATGGTCGACGACCGAGCCATGCACCCGGCTCAGGGGCCCATAGCCTCCGCCGCAGAAGTGGCCGCCGGCGCCGACGGTGGGGCAGCCGCCGCCCGGGATGGTCAATCCCCAACGCTTGAAGAGCCGTTGGTAGACGTGCCCGAGGGTGGCGCCCGCCTCCACGGCAAACGCGCGGCGCCCGGGATCGAAATACACGGCGGACATCTCGGACATGTCGATCACGACCCGCACCTCCGGATCGCCGACGAAGTTCTCGTAGCCGTGCCCGCCGCTGCGCACGGCCAGTCGCTTGCTTGCACCCACCGCGTCACCCACGGCCTCCACGACTTGCTCGGTCGAGCCGACCACGCGAACACAGTCGGGGGTGCCCGGCGCAAAGATCTCGTTCTTGCCGAGCACGAGGTCCCGGTAGCGCGGATCACCCGGCTCGACGATGGCCGGTCCGAAGAGTCGATTCATGCCCCGCTCGTTCTCCTTCATCGAAGCAGTGCCCAACGTGCCGGGCTCCGTTCAACGAGACTAAAGGAAAACGCCCATGGCCGATTTTTGGCGCCGGGGGCCGGATCGATGGCGCACGATGCGGTACCTGGGAACGACGTCTGTCGATTTCGGCCCGCCTCGATCGTCGTGATACGAAAGGAGGCCTTCGCGCCTCCATACCTCCCAGGATCCCAGGAAAGGAGACCACCATGTCCTATATCGATGGTTTCGTGATCGCCGTACCGACCGCCAACAAAGACAAGTTCCTCGAGCACGTCCGCAAGGGTGATCCGATCTTCATCGAGTACGGCGCGACGCGCGTCTTCGAGTGTTGGGGCGATGACGTGCCCGTCGGAAAGATCACCGACTTCCGCCGCGCCGTGCAGGCCAAGGACGACGAGACCGTGGTGTTCTCGTGGGTCGAATGGCCCGACAAGGCGGCCCGCGATGCGGGCATGGCCAAGGTCCTGCAGGATCCGCGCATGACGTCGGAGAGCAACCCCATGCCCTACGACGGCAAGCGGCTCATCTATGGCGGTTTCGCGCCGATCTTCGAGCTGAAAGCATAGGACGTTCGACTCAGCCTGGATGCCGCGACATCCAGGCTGATGCCATCCAAGCAGCGCGCTCTTCATGGCGCGCGCGGGGCGCTCTCAGCCGCGGTGGGCTTTTTCCAGCGCGGCGATGTCGAGCTTGATCATCTTCAACATGGCGTCGGTGACCCGCTTCGCGCGAACCGGATCGTGGTCGTTCATCAGCTCCTCCATGATGGAGGGGACGATTTGCCACCTCACGCCGAACCGGTCGATGAGCCACCCGCACGCCGTCTCTTTGCCTCCGCCCTCGAGGAGCGCGTTCCAGTAGCGATCCAGCTCGGCCTGGTCGTCACACAGCACCACCATCGAAATGGCGTCGTTGAACGGGTGGTGCGGCCCCGCGCTCATCGCCTGAAAGCGCTGACCGAACAGCGTGAAATCCACCACCGTGACCGATCCACCCGGTCCACTGGGCGAATCGCTCAACAGCGAGGTGACCCGATCCACGCGCGAATCGGGGAACGTGGCGGCATAAAATCGCGCGGCCTCCTCCGCCTCCTCGGTGTACCAGAGATGTGGAAAGATTCTCGCGCGGCGCTTCGATTCCATGAGAAGACCTCCTCGTTGAAGGAGCGTCGAAGCAACCTTGCGCGGATCGACATGGCCCGCGAATCTTTTTTCGACCACGGGTGTGGCGACCTCAGGGCGACGCGTTGCTAAGGCAACAGCGCCCTGGTGGCCGAGACGAGATCGATGCGCTTGCCCGTGAGCCGCGGCCGCCGGGCTGCAAGGCACGGCGAGCTACGCGGCTACCTCCGCATCCGGGTAGGTGATGATCGAATCATCGGCAGCGTGGACGACGGGAGGTGCACCCTCTTGGTCGCCGATGCCGGGCCGCGCGCGGCGACATCTACGAGTAGGCCGGGTACGAACGACGATCCAGAAGTGCGAAGGACGGGAGTTGAACCCGTACAGGAGTTACCCCACTGGAACCTGAATCCAGCGCGTCTGCCAATTCCGCCACCTTCGCGAGCTGCAAACCGCGTTTACATGGCTTGAAGGCGTTTCGCAAAGAGTTTCGGAGTGGGGTTCACAAAAAGTGCACCAGGATCGCGATTAGGACGGCGAAGAGGAGGGTGAAGGCAAACAGGGCGGCGCACCCGATGCCGGTCAGGCCCATCATGCGCGAGCCCGACCGGGCGCTCGTCCCTTGCACGATGTCCGACCGTAGAAGCTGCTCGCCTTGGAGGATGGGGACGATGGCGTGATACGGCTGGCCGCCCCGGACGCCGTCGATGCGTACGCCGAGCTGAACGCGCCTCGGGGTCGGATCTTCGGGGGGGCCAGGGCGTTCGACCCAGGTGGTGGCGTTGCATCGCACGCAGCGGGAACGTGGATCGTTGGGCGGGGTGGGGGCTCCGCAGGCCGCGCAGCCGGCGCTGATGCCCGCTCGGTCTTCGAGCACGCTGAGGCGGTACTCCAAGTGCAAGGCGGCGCCGCTGGCGACGATGCCAAAAGGCTCGGGCCACTGATCGACGAGCAGGGAGCCGGCGGTGCCTTCCACCGGGGCTTGGCAGTGAGGGCAGGGGAGGCTCAAGGCCTGGCGCGACGAGAGGACGAGGGCGCTGCTGCAGCGCGAGCAGGCGCCGAGCGCGATCCCCACGGCGCCGCGGGCCATGGCCGTGCGCGCGCTGGCAAACCAGCGGAAGAGACGCGCCGGCTCGAAGGCCACGTCGAAGTCGGCCGGTTGCCCATCGGCGCCAAACGCAACCGTGTTGGGGACGCCGCACGCGCTGCATGGGACGGAAAGGGGCAGGTGCGGCGGATCACCGAGGGGCTGCGTGCAAGCTTGGCATCGGGCGCGAACGAGCGGCATGGGGTCGTGGAGCTACCTTGGGTGGGCAGAGCCGGTCGCGGCGCAACGCAAAGAGCGGCCGAGCTCGGCATTGATGTGAAGCGTCAAAACGTGGCGTTCAACGTGATACCGTCTTGGGGGAGGATGCCACGTCTCCGGTTTTGCCGGGGCGGGTGCTTCAACCCACCGATGCCACGCCTTCGGCTTTGCCGGGGTGTGGGCAATACTCGAAGGATGGCCATGCACACCCGGACGTCCAAGACGACCGCAAAGCCCGTTTCGCCTTCGGCTGGCTCGCCGGACACGTCGGATAAGTCGGAGGCCAAGAAAAATGGCCTCGGCGAAGCGCTCTCCCACCACGGGGAGGAGCTCTTTTCCCGCATGCGCTCCGGTGTGCGCGGGCTCGCGCTGGGGCAAGATCACGCGGCTTTCATCGATTCGCTCATCGAAAGGGCTTATGCGGGGGCGGAGAGACGGGTGGGGGCGCTGAGCAGCTTCGCCGTGGCGGCGGTGGGGAGCTATGGGCGGGGGGCGGTCGCCATGGGCAGCGATGCCGATGTGCGGCTCTTGACCGGCGGACGGCGCGCTCGGGCTGCCGCGGAAAAATTTGCCCAGGCGTTTCTCTACCCGCTGTGGGATGCGGGGCTGCCCGTCGGGCACCAGGTCGTCGACATCGAGGATGCGCTGGCCCTGGCGCACCGCGACTTGGCGGCGGCCACCACCCTCTTGGACGTGCGGCACGTGTGCGGCGATCGCGAGCTGGTGGAGCGGCTCTTGGCGCGCGCCTGGGACGGGATGTTCGCCGAGTCGGCGCTGGGCATTTTGGTCGACCGGCTCGAGGAGGAGGTCGCCGCGCGCCATACCCGCTTCGGCGGCTCGCTGTACCTGCTCGAGCCCGAGGTGAAGAGCGGCGCCGGGGGGCTGCGCGATCTCGATGTGGTGCGCTGGGCCGCGCGGGCGCGCTTTCGCGTCTCGACCAAGAACACGTGGCAGGAGCTGGTGCGCCTTGGTGTGCTGGTCGCCCGGGAGGCGCAGGAGATCACGACCGCCGAGGAGTTCCTCTGGAACATCCGCAATTTGCTCCATGCGTACGCCGGGCGGAAAATCGATCGCCTGACCTTCGACGCCCAAGAGACGATGGCCGTGGAGCTCGGCTATGTCGACTCGCGCACCCCGGCGAAGGAAGCGCCGGCCAAGGCGCCGTCCGCGAAGGATGACGGCGCGCCCGAGGTGCCGAAGGCCGAGGGCTCGGAGCGGCAATTGGAGGCGCGCGAGCGCGCGACGGCGGCCGAGCGGCTCATGCAGGATTATTACGTGCATGCGCGCGTGGTCACGCGGGCGCAGGAGCGCATGTTGGAGCGCGCGCGCCCGCCCAAGCGGCGCGGAAAGCCGACGGAGACGGACATCGGCCGCGGGGTCCGCATGTTCGATGGGCAGGTGACCATCGCCGGCATCAAAGAGCTCACCGAGGAGCCGGCCTTGGCGCTCCGCGTGTACGCGGACTGCGTGCGGCTGCGCGCGCCCATCCTGCCGTTTGCGCGCGAGGCCATCGCCCGCGCATCGGCCGATGCCGCATTTTGCGAGGCGCTGCGGGCGAGCCCGGAGGCGCAGCAGCTCTTCGTCGATCTGGTGTGCACGGTGGCCGAGGTGCCCACCAAGCGCGGATCGATGGTCGGCGAGCTGCACGACGTGGGGCTCTTGCTCGCCATGATCCCGGAGTTTTCACCGGTCACCGGCCGGGTGCACCACGACGTCTACCACGTGTACACGGTGGACGTGCACAGCGTGGCCGCCGTCGATTGCCTCTCGGCCCTGGCGCGCGGTGAGCTCTCGCACACGCACCCGCTGGCGAGCCGGCTGGCGGCCGAGATCGCGCGCCCCAAGCCGCTCTTTCTCGCCACCTTGCTGCACGACGTGGGCAAGGGCTACCCGGACGCCAGCGGCTCGCGCAAGAACCACTCGGTGAGCGGCGCGGAGCTCTGCGAGGTGATCCTGCCGCGGCTCGGGCTCTCGGCCGAGGTGGTGGCCGAGGTGCGCGCCCTGGTGCTGCAGCACCTGGCGATGTACCACGTGGCCACCCGGCGCGATCTGGACGATCCGGCCACCATCGAAGAGTTCTGCCGCCTGGTGCGCGGCCGCGAAGGGCTGCGCGATCTCTATTTGCTCACGGTGGCCGATCTCACCACCACGTCGCCCACCGCCATGACCTCGTGGAAGGCGCGCATGCTGGAGGAGCTGTACATCGTGGCGTCGGCCAGCATGTCCGGCCACGTCGGCGTGGACGAGGAGCGGACCTTGCGCGTGCGCGAAGAGGCGCGACCGTTCTTCCAGGGGCCGCCCGAGTTCTTCGACGCCTTCGTGAGCAGCATGCCCGAGCGCTACCTGCTCGCCAACCGCCCCGAGTCGATCGCGGCGCATGCGCACACTGCGCTCGAGCGGGGCGAGCGCCCGGTGCACGCGGCCATCATCGCGCCGACCCGCGAGCGGCCGACGGGCGACGTGGCGGAGCTGTGCGTCGTGGCCGAGGACATGCCTGGGCTGGTCGCGCGCATCGCGGCGGTCATTACCGCGGCGCGGCTCGAGTTCGTGGCGGCGCAGGTCTACTCGCGCCCCGTGGCGGCGGGCGGGGCCAGCGAGGCGGTCGACGTGTTCTTGGTCCGCGGCCGAACCGATGGCGCGGTGGGGGTCGAGCGCGCGATGCCGCGCCTCTTGCGCGATCTGGACGATGTTTGCCGCGGTGTGGTGACGCCGGCCGAGCTTTTGCGCTCGCGCATCGGGGGCACATCGCCCTGGCGCGAGCGCCCCAGCCCGGCCGTGCCCACGGACATCGTCATCGACGATCGCGCCTCCCCGCGTCACACGGTGATCGAGACATTTGCCAAAGACCGGCCAGGTTTGCTCTACACGCTCTCGCAGGCGCTCCACGAGCTGGGGCTCACCATCGCCCTCTCGAAGATCAACACCGAGGGAAACAAGGTGGCCGACGTCTTTTACGTGAATGAACTGGATGGGTCGAAAGTTTTGCCCGGCGAGCGATTCAAGGCGATTAAAGAGACCCTCGCCCGCGCCATCGATTCGGAAAAGGCAGAGAAGACGGGAGGATGAGATGAAAACGACAACTGGCTTCGTAGTTGCCTCGACGCTCTCCGTTGCGTTGATCGCGGGCGGTGCGGCGTGCGGAGGCTCCTCGAAAAAGGAGCCCGCCACGCAGGGACAAGCGTCCCAGCCCGACTCCTCCAAGGGGCCGGCCGCAAGCGCATCGGCATCCGGGGGGGTCGCGCCGGCCACGAGCGAGGAATCGGCGCGGGGCATCAAGGCCTTCCAGGGCGGGGACATCCCCACGGCCAAGACGCACTTCGAGGCGGCCGTGAAAAAGAACCCCCAGGACGCCGACGCGCTCTATTACCTGGGGCTGGTCGCCGACCAGACCGGGGACAAGAAGGCGGCCGAGGAGAACTACTTGGCGGCGCTGAAGCAAAGGCCCGATCTGGACAACGCCGCCGTCAACCTCGGCGCGCTCTACATCGAAGGGGAGCGCATCAACGAAGCGCTGCTCGTCACCCGCCAAGGGCTGCAGAAGAACGCGAAGCACCCGGGGCTGCACCTGAACTTGGCCGTGGCCTTGGCCATGAAGGGCGACGTCGGCGGCTCCACCCGCGCCTTCGACGAGGCCACGCGGCTGGCCCCCGAGGACCCCGTCTTCCAAGTGACGTACGCGCACTGGATGATCGTGTGGAAGCGAAACGAGGAAGCGCAGGCCAAGCTCCGCGCGGCGCGCCCTCTGGCGGAAAACAACGTGGACACCTTGGGCGCCATCGCCAAAGAAATGCGCCTCGCCGGCTCGGCCATCGACTGCGTGCCCACGCTCGACAAGGCCATCGTCATCAAGGACACCCCGGAGCTGCGCTACGAGCGCGGTCTCTGCAAAGTGGCCCTGCGCGACGAGCCGGGCTCGCTGCTCGACTTCCAGCTCGCCGTGGCCAAGGCGCCAAACCACGCCGATCCGCACTACTGGCTCGCCGGTCGCTACGCCGTGCTCGAACGCTGGAAGGACGTCATCGCCGAGTACGAGGCCTACCTGCGCCTCGCGCCGAGCGGCCCGTTTGCGCGGCAGGCGCAAGAGCGCATCGAGCTCGCCAAGCAAAAGACCGGGGGCGCCGTCGCTGCCGGCAAAAAAGAGCCGGCGAAGGTCGCGCCCGTAAAAGCCACGACCCGCAAGGGCGCCCCGGCGAAGAGCGCGCCTCCCAAAAAATAGCTTCGTGGAACGGTCGTGCGCGTCTCGCGTTCCCGCGGCGTGGATGCGTCGGCGCTTCGAACGGCGTGTGCACGCGTCCTATCGTCCCTTCGTTGCGGGATGGTCCTCGCGGGTTTCGCCCTGATCCCTGCGCGAGCGATGCGGTCATCGCTGCGGATCGTGCCCTTCGGCGAGGAGAACGTCGGCGCACACCGAGGCCACGCCCGATGAGCATGTCGCGAGCACTCCGCGGTAAAAAGAGGCAGACCGCTGTCTCTTGGAACGAGAAGGTAATCTCTGGTAGGAAAGGTGGTCGAACGTGGCCACCCCCGCCGAACCCGATACTGCCATCGCCGGCGAACAACTCGACACCTTGGTGATGGTGCTCAACCTGGTCCGCTCGGGCGCGGCGACCACGCGGCCCGAGGTGGGCAGGCAGTCGGGGCTCGGTCGCACCGTGGTCACGCAGCGGGTGCTTCAGTTGATCGAGCGCGGCTTGGTCATCGACGACGAGCTCGGACCGTCCACCGGCGGCCGCGCACCGCGAAGGCTGCGCTTCCGCGCCGAGGCCGGGATCATCCTCGCCGTGGAGTTTGGCGCGACGAGCCTCGCGGCGGGCATCACCAACCTCGCCGGCCGCCTCTTGCAGCATCGGGAGGAGCCCTGGGACATCGGGGCCGGTCCCGAAGCATCGCTAAGCCGGGTCGAGGAGCTCTTCGATGCGATGCTCGCGGCGGACCAGGCCTACGCGGGGAAGCTTTGGGGCATCGGCGTCGGCTTGCCCGGGCCGGTGGAGTTTGCGTCGGGAAAGCCGGTGGCCCCGCCCATCATGCCGGGGTGGCACAGCTACCCGGTGCGCGAGCGACTGAGCACGCGCTACGGCGTCTCGGTGTGGGTCGACAACGAGGTCAATACGATGGCCTTGGGCGAGTTCCGCGCCGGCCTCGGACAAAAAATTCGCGACTTGATCTATGTGAAGATCGGCACCGGCATCGGCGCGGGGCTCATCTCCGACGGCCGCCTCCATCGCGGGGCCCAAGGGTGCGCGGGCGACATCGGGCACGTGGCCATCGTCGACGATTCCTCCGTCATCTGCCGATGCGGCAATGTGGGGTGCCTGGAGGCGCTCGCCGGCGGAGCGGCCATCGCGCGCGACGCGAACCTTGCCGCGGCGGAAGGGAAGAGCCCCGCGCTCGCCGCCTTGCGCGCGGCGGGCCAGTCCATCGACGCGCGCGACGTGGCCCGCGCCGCGGAGTCGGGCGATCTCGCGTGCATCGAGCTGCTCACGCGCGCGGGGCAGCGCATCGGCGAGATGCTCGCCACCCTCGTGAACTTCTACAACCCGTCGCTCATCATCATCGGCGGCGGCGTGGCGGCGTCGGGCGAACGTCTGCTCACGGCCATCCGCAAGGCCGTGTACCGACGCTCGCTGCCGCTGGCCACGCGCGATCTGCAAATTGCCTTCTCCCCGCTGGACGATCGCGCGGGCCTCATGGGCGCCGGCTTCATGGTCACCGACGAGCTGTTCTCCCGCGAGCGCCTGGGCTCCTGGATCGATCGCGGCAGCCCCGCGGGCGAACGGCCTGCGCGCTAGCTCGGAAACCCGCGCACCACGAAGTGCCGCTCACCCTCGCGCCGTTCGCCGAGGGCCACCAGCCGCCCTGCCGGATCGAACCACGCATGGACCGCGCCGGAGGCGACGCCCGCGATGTTCTCCTTGGAGACGGCGCGCCCGCACCCCGCGTCGCGCGTCCCTTGCTCCGTCAAGTGCGCGACGGGCAGCGCCCGCGCCGCCGCCGTCTCCAAGCTCAGGATGCGGCGCTCGAGATCCGGCGCGTCGGGCGGCGACGCCTCGGCGAGCTCGAACGGATCGGAGCGCACGCGGCGGAGCGCCGTCACGTGCCCCTTGGTGTCGAGCCGCGCGGCGGCATCGCGCGCGAAGGCGCGGACGTAGTAGCCCTTGGCGACCGTGAGCCGCGCGGAGAAGCCCGGCGGATCGTCCACGGTGGCCAGGAGCTCGATGCTTCGCACGCGCACGGGCCGGGCCGCGAGCTCGAACGACTTGCCCTGGCGCACCAGCTCGTGCGCGCGCACGCCGCCGTGATGGATGGCGGAGACGGCGGGCGGCACTTGCTCCTCGCGCGAAAGCTCGCAGGCGATGGCGTCCGGCAGGCGCGCGCCAAAGTCCGCGGGGACATCGGCATGGTCGGTGACTTCACCGTCGGCGTCGAGCGAATCGGTGGCGACGCCCAGGCGCACCGTGACCTCGTACGCCTTGTCGGCCAAGGTGAGGTACGGAACGAGCTTGGTCGCCGTGCCGATGGCCACCACCAGGACGCCCGTGGCCATCGGATCGAGCGTCCCCGCGTGGCCGATGGCCCGCGTCTTCAGCCGCTTGCGCAGCCGCTGCACCACATCGTGGCTCGTCAGCCCCGAGGGCTTGTCGATGACGATCACGCCATCCATGCGAACCCCTTCGAACCGCTCGACCCGGCGCTGCTCACCCGGCGCCGCTCAACCGAAGAAGACGGATTTGCGTTCGCCCAGCGCGCGCTCGAGCATCTCTTGGATGGTCGTGCGCACCCGCTCGGCCAGACGCCCGACCAGCAGCTCGTCGTCGGCCGCCTCGGGACCGTAGCTCGCCACGTCCAAGAGCTCGCCGAACACGATTTTCCACTTGGTGGGCGCCGGCGCGAGGCCCGCGGGGCCCAGAAGCGGAAACGTGGGGGTCACGGGGATGTACGGCACGCCCAGCACGCGCGCGAGGTACTCGAGCCGCATGAGCATGGGGTTCGCTTCCTCGGCGCCCACCACCACGCATGGCACGATGGGCGTGTTGGTGCGAAGGCATAGCTTGATGAAGCCCCCGCGCCCGAAGCGCTGCAAGCGGTAGCGATCCCGGTAAAGCTTGCCGATGCCCTTCACCCCCTCGGGGAACACGGCCACCAGCGCTTCCTGCCGGAGCAGCCGCTCCGCGTTCTCCTGGCACGCGCGCACCGCGCCGATGCGGTTGGTGAACGAGCCCAGGAACGGGAAGTGGAAGATGAAGTCCTCGGCCAGCCAGCGCACGTCGCGGTGCTGCGGGTGCTCGCGCTTGACCGCCGTTTTGATCATGGCCCCATCGTAGGGAAGGGTGCCCGAGTGGTTGGCGACCAAGAGGCAGCGCCCCTCGGCCGGGATGTTCCCCGCGCCCTGCGTCTCCACGCGGAAGTAGCGATCGTAGAGGAAGTCGAAGAGCGGGCGGACCTTCGCGTCGTAGACGGGATCGTAGCCGAAGTCGTCGATCTCCTCGGAGCGGTTGCGCATGCCGAGGCGGCCCCACTTCCGAAGGTAATAATCGGTGGAGAGGAGCTCGCGGGCCGTGTCGAAGACGGTGGGCTCGCCGTCGGTGCCCAGGCTGCGCGCCGATCCCGGGGCCAAGCTGGGGTTCACGTTCAGGACGGTGGGCGCAGCGTCGGTGTCGTCGACCGTGCCCCGCGGGCCGCCCCGCCAGTCATCGTCCGCGTCGTCCTCGGTCGGGGGCAGAACGTGGGTCGAGGCTTGGTCGATCATCGCGTCGAGGCGCGCCTCGAGCTCGCGGATCTGCTCGGCCACCAGCTCCGGCTCGTCCGCGCCGCGCGGGCGGCGGATGGTCGGCGTGGTCTCGTCTTCCTCGTCTTCCTCGCCGTAGCCGTCGTCGTCCTCGAGATCGTCGTCGTCGAGCGCACCCTCGGCGTAGGCGGCCGCCTCGGGGTAATCGCCGAACTCCAAGGTCTCGTGGCGAACCGAGGGGGCGGGCGGAACCGACGAGGGCGAGCGCGGAATGAAGCGCATCGAGTCCTCGAGCGCGTCGTCTTCCTCGTTTTGCGGGGGCCTTGCGCTCTCGCGCTCGCGTTCGCGAAGGGGTTTGGCGCCCGTGCGCAGCGCATGCGGACTGCGCGCCCTGCTCGGCGGCGCCGCAGCCGATGGACTCGCCGGTGCCCCCGGCTTTCGCCGCCGGCGCCTCTTGCGCGGCCGATCCGCGTGGGCCTCGACCCCATTGGCGGTGCTCTTGGCACCGGCAGCGCTGCCGTGCAATCGCTCGACCCCCGCCGGCCGACCCCCCGTAGCACCTGGGGGCGCCGATGGACGGGCGCCCGGAGCCGAGGGGCGGGCACCCGGCCCACCTGCGCCACCCGGAACGGACGGACGACCGCGCGCACCTTGGTTCGGAGCGGGCGGGGACGGGGGCAAATGTCGCCTCTTGCGCGTCATGCCACGTTCTCCTGCAGCAGCTTGACGTCGCGCAGACGCTGGGCGCTCACGAAATCGAGCAGCGCTTCGCGGGTGGTGTACGCGGGCCGGAACCCCATTTCCTTTTGGGCTTTGGTGCCGTCGGCCACGCAGAGAAAGCGCAGGTATTTGAGGAACGTCGGCGGCACGTCGGCGACTTGGGCGAGCCAGCCGAGCGCGCAGATGGACTCGGCCACCGGGTGCGGGATGGGCAGCGCGATGCGCCCGGCCAGCTTGATGACGGTGCTGAGCGGGAGCACGCCGTCCCCGACGATGTTGAAGGTGCCCGGCACGTCGCGATCGATGGCCAGCTTGATGGCAGCGATGGCATCCACCTCGTGAATGAATTGCAGCAGGGGGTCGAAGCCCATCATGGTCGGTACCATGCGGTGCGCAAGGTAGCGTGTCATGTAGTTGTGCACCGTGGGGCCCAGGATGGGCGCCATCCGTAGGATGGTCACCACCGAGCCCGGCGCGCGGCGCGCAAATTTGCTTGCTTCCGCCTCGGCCTCCACCTTGTCGCTGAAGAAAGGCTCGTGTCGGTCTGCCCGGAGCGGGTGCCGCTCGGAAAGAAAATTCGGATTGGACGGGTGCGCACCGTAAAGCAACGTCTGCGACCACATCACCACTTTGCGGACCTGGGCATGGCGCGCGGCGACCAAGACGTGCATCGTCCCCACGCTTTCGAGCTCGTGGGCCCAGGCGCTGGCGGTGGTGGGGGAGGACAGAAAGGCCAGATGGACCAAAATGTCGGCCCGCTCGGCCGCGAGGACCTCGCCCAGGCGCGCTTCGGCGGTGGGTTGGGTAAAATCGACCTCGTAGCTCCGGGTCTTCTTACCGGCCGTCGAGGGGGGCTTGATGTCGATGGCCACGATGCGCGCGATGCGCTCGTCCTCCTCGAGCAAGCCGATGACGTTGGTACCGAGAAAAGAGGCTGCGCCGGTCAGCGCCACCACAGGGCCCTTCGTGACGGGGGACCTTCGGCCGCCCGGCTGGCCGCCGGAGTAGGAGGGGGCGGAAGGAGCCGTGGGGGCGAGCTGTCCGGACTTCGAATCGGGGCGAGAGGCCATCGGTTGTTAACAGAGGGGGTCGGAGACCGAGTCTTCGAGGTAGACGACGACCGACGAGGTCGGAGTGAACCGACGGACGGACAGTAGTACGCCGCGGCCGAAGTTGGTACTTCGTTGCATAAGGGGTGGTGCGATAATCTTATCGGAACGTGGGCAACTCGAGCCATGCCGTGCCGCCCAGGCTCGGGCCGTACGAGCTCATTGAACGCCTCGCCACGGGCGGGATGGCGGAGGTCTATCTTGCGCGCCGAGCTGGACCGCGCGGTTTCCAGAAGCTCGTCGCCGTCAAGCGCATCCTGCCGCAGCTCGCGCGCGATCCCGACTTCGTCGCCATGTTCGTGGACGAGGCGCGGGTGTGTGCGAACCTTTCGCACCCGAACATCGTCCAGGTCTTCGACTTCGGGGAGCAGGACGACGAGCTTTACATGGCCATGGAGTACGTGGATGGCACCACCGGCGCCCGCCTGATTCGCGCCGCCGCCGCCAAGGGCGAGGAGCTGCCGCTCGAAGTCTCGCTCCACGTGGCGCTGAGCATCCTGCGCGGCCTGGAGTACGCGCACGCCGCCCGCGACCGCAAAGGGCGGCCGCTCAACCTGGTGCACCGCGACGTCTCCCCGGGGAACGTGCTCATCGACCGGTCCGGGGCCGTCAAGCTGACCGACTTCGGCATCGCGCGCGCCTCGGACTTCGAGCGCCGCACCGACCAGGGGCAGCTCAAAGGAAAGCTCGGCTACATGTCCCCCGAGCAGGTGACGGGCCGCGAGCTCGACGCGCGCAGCGACCTTTTCACCGTCGGCATCGTGCTGGCGGAGCTCGTGACCCTGCGCCCGCTCTTCTCCGGCGGCCGCGAGCTCGACGTGCTCTTGCGCATCCGCGACGCCGATCTCGGCCCGCTCGACCGCGCCGGCTCGTTCCTCCCCGACGACGTGAAATCGGTGCTCCTGCGCGCCCTCGCCCGCGACAAGATGCTCCGCTACTCCAACGCCTCCGTGTTCGCGGAGGCCATCGAGGAGATCATCCGCCGCCGTCGCCTTCAAGTGGGGCCCGCCCGCCTCGCGGCCTGGGTGGAGCGGCTCGGCCTGATCGACGGCCCCGATGTCTCCAGCGAGAACGAGCCAAGCCGGCCGGGCACCGCCATCCTCGAGCCGGGCGACGCGCTGCGCGTCGACGGCAAGGGCGACGGCGGCGACGGCGCCTACGACAGCGGCGGCTCCTACGAGGTTGCGCCGCAGATCTACCGGGTGGACTTGGGCGATGGCACCGCCAGCCAGCCCATGTCCTACCCGCGCATCATCGAGCTGTTCGCCACCGGCGCCATCGGGAGCCGCTCCTTGGTGGCGCGGGAGTCGGGCCGCTTCAAGCCCGCGCTCCACTACAAAGAGTTCGCCCGCTTCGTGACCAGCCCCGCCCTGCGCTGGGACGACGACCCCGAAGGCACCGAGCGCACCACCCTCGATCGCGCGACCCTCCCCGCGTACTTGTTCCAGCTGGCGCTGGAGCGCGAGACGGGGGCCCTCGTCTTCCGCAACGACGAGAAGCGTAAAAAGATCTTCCTCGTCGAAGGCGCCCCCGAGTTCGTGGCCTCCACGGATCGGCGCGAGCTCCTCGGCGAGCACTTGGTGGCGAGCGGCCAGGTGCTCCGCATGGAGGTGGAGATGGCGCTGGCCATGTTGCCGAAGTTCGGGGGGCGCCTGGGGGATGCGCTGGTCGGCCTTGGCGTGCTGCGGCCCATCGAGCTTTTCCGCGCCATCCACGATCAGACGCAGTCGCGCTACATGGACGTGCTGCGCTGGTCCGAGGCCGAGATCAGCTTCGTGCTGGGCGCGCGCTCGCACGAAGAGACGTTTCCGCTCGGCGTCGATCCCTTCGAGCTGATCGCGCGCGGCATCCGCGACGGCTACACCGTGGCGGAGCTCGGGCGGCTGTTGGGGCCCATCGAGGACGACGTGCTCGAGCGCGTACCCAACCCGCCGGTGCGCATCGAGATCCTGCGTCTGCCCGAGCGCGAGTCCTACATCTTGCGCAAGGTCGACGGTACGAGCTCGCTGCGCGCGCTCATCGGCCAAATGACGAACCTGAAGATCGCCGACGCCGAAGACGTGATGCGCGCCGTGTTCATCGGGCTCTCGTGCGAAATTCTACGCTCCATCCGCTGGACCGCGCTGCACCCCGACAGCGGGGTCCGGCGCTCGGGCGCGGCCCAGGTCCGGCTCGGGCGCCCCTGACAGTGGGGCTCGCCGCGGCGCGGGCGCGGGCGTCAATCGAGCTGCTTGCGGTACACGGGGTAGGGGGCCTCGCCCGCGAAATGCGTGTATCCTGCATCGATGTAGATGCGCTCCGGCCCCATCCACACCTCTTCGTCGCGCAGGAGCTCGCCCGAGCGGCGCGGATAGGCCTCGATGGCCCGCCCGCCCCACGCACGCACCGCACCTTCCGCCGCCTCGACCAGCGCCCGCGCCACACCCTTTCGGCGGTGCTCCGGGTGCACCAAGAAGCACGCGATGCTGTAAACCCCGTCATCGCTTCCAAGATCGAGCGCCCCATAAACGCGCCCCTTGCGCAGCTTGGGGACGGCCGCCCGTGGCGCGACCTTGATCCACCCCACGACCTTATCGGGCACCGCCACCGCCACCAACCCCCGCGCGCTCGGATCCCCCGCCTCCAGCGCGCGCACCTGCTCCTCGCGGCTCACCTCCGGCGAAAACGCCGACCTCTCGAGCCACGCATTCGTCGTCCCCGAAAAATGCCAATAGCGGCAATAACACGCGCAGTGGCAAGCCTCGAACAGCGCCGCCCACCCATCGACGTGCGCGCGATCGAGCGGTACGACCTCGAATGTCACCGGCTCAACCCTCAACGGCAAAACGCGGCGCCGGCGAGCGCGCCTCGAAGGCGGCGGCGACGGAAAAGAGCGTCGTCTCCCGCAGCCACGGCGCCACGATCTGCAACCCCACGGGGAGCCCCGCTTGGGTGGGCGCCGCCGGCACGCTGCACCCCGGGAGCCCCGCGAGGCTCGCCGGCAACGTGTACACGTCGTTCAAATACATCGCGAGCGGATCGTCCACCTTTTCGCCCAAGCGAAACGCCGGGGTCGGCGACGTGGGCGAGCAGATCACGTCCACCTCGCGAAACGCCTCTTCGAAGTCGCGGCGGATGAGCGTGCGGACCTTCTGCGCCTTCACGTAGTACGCGTCGTAGTAGCCGGCCGACAGCACGAACGTGCCGAGCAAAATCCGCCGTTTCACCTCGGCGCCAAACCCCGCATCGCGGGTGGCCCCGTACATGGCCCGCACGTCCGCGCGCGGCGGCTCCACCCGAAGCCCGTAGCGTACGCCATCGAAGCGCGCCAAATTGCTCGACGCTTCCGCGTCGGCGATCACGTAGTACGTCGCCACTGCATAGCGCGTATGCGCCAGCTTGATGGGCTTGACCACGCACCCCTCGGCCTCGAGCTCGGAGATGGCGGCGCGGATGCTCGCCTCCACCTCGGGATCGAGCCCCTTGGCGAAGTACTCGTCCGGAACACCGATGCGCAGCCCCTTGATCGACGCGCCGCACGCCGCCTCGAAATCCTCCACCGGCGCGCCCAGCGACGTGGCGTCCTTCGGATCCTTGCCGGAGATGGTGGTGAGCACGCGCGCCGCGCCGCGCACGTCGGTGGCGAACGGGCCCACTTGGTCGAGGCTCGAGGCGAACGCGATCAGCCCAAAGCGCGACACGCGCCCGTATGTCGGCTTGACGCCGAAGGTGCCGCTGAGCGCCGCCGGCTGCCGGATCGATCCCCCGGTGTCGCTGCCCAAGGTCGCGCTCACGAGGCGCGCGGCGACGGCGGCCGCGCTCCCGCCCGACGAACCGCCCGGCGCGCGCTCCGGATCCCACGGATTTTTGACGGCGCCGTACGCGCTGTTCTCGTTCGACGAGCCCATCGCGAACTCGTCCATGTTCGTCTTGCCCACGATGATCGCGTCGGCCGCGCGGAGGCGCGCCACCACGGTGGCATCGTACGGCGGAATGTAGCCCTCGAGGATCTTCGAGCCCGCGGTGGTCGCGAGACCGCGCGTGCAGAGCGCGTCTTTGATCCCGATGGGCACCCCCGCCAGCGCGCCGAGGCTCTCGCCGCGCGCTCGCTTTTCATCGATGGCGCGCGCTTGCTCCAGCACCGATTCATGGGGCACGGCCAAAAAGGCGTTCAGCGCACCATTGCGACGGTCGATGTCGGCCAAGGTGGCCTGGGCCACCTCCACCGCTTTGACGTGGCCCGCGCGAACCTTCTCGGCGAGAGCGACTACGGCGTCATCGGTCGGCATCGATCAGCTCTCCACGAAGGTGGGCACGGCAAAGCCACCATGCTCCGAACGCGGCGCTTGCGCGAGCGCCTCCCCCGGCGGCAGCGACGGTTCGACCGCGTCGGTGCGCCAATCGCTTCGCTCGAGCTGCACGGACGCCGTCGGCTCGACGTGGGAGGTGTCGAGCTCGTTCAACTCGTCGACATAGCCCACCATCTCCGCGAGCTCGCGCGTCAGGCGGTCGGCTTCGGCGTCCGTCAAAATGAGCGACGCGAGCTGGGCCACATGCTCGATTTGCGCTCGATCGATGCGTGTCGTCATGGCGCGCGCAGCGTATCACAACACAGCGGCGTCTATCGCTTCTCCGGCGCCGGCGCCCGCGGGGTGGCGGGCGATGGGGGCGCCGGCAGGAGCAGCGGCTCGCTTTCCGTCGCGCCTGGTTTCGCGCTCGGCGCGCCGGGCGGCGCAGGAGACGCCGGCGAAGCGGGCGCCTGCCCCTCGAAGATGGGAGTTCCCGCGTCGTGCTCCTCGTACTCGGGCGGAGGGCCTTTGGGCATGCGCGCCGGGCTTCCGCAGGCGGCGGTGCTCGTTGCCACGAAGGCGAAGAGGGGGAACGCGAGATGGCCAATCCACGCACGGGGCATGACGCCGTGCTTACCAGGTTCGCCGCGCAGGTGCGATCAGCGAATGCCCTCGGCCACCTTGGCGAGGCTCACGTTGAGCGTCTTTTTCGCGATCGGTTCGAGCGCCGCGCGGTCCCCGGCAAAGTGGAACGTGCGCTGGGTGTGCGTCAGCGACGCCTTGGGCGCGAGCGCCGCGGCGGGCGACGATGTCTCGAGCTCGTAAAAGCCGCCCAGCGAGGGCTTGCCCGGATCGGTGGGCCCGTCGTTGTAGCTGTTCACCGTGTCCCCCGCGTAGGGCGCCTTTTGCTGCTCCCACATGCTGTTGACGTAGTCGGTCGCGCGCGCGGGCTTGTCGTATTGCACCACGGTGAGCAGCTTCGTGCTGTCGCTGTAGCTCCCGAAGAGGCTCTTCGCCCTCTCCGGACGCAGCCCGATCTTGCTGCGGTGCTGACCGTCCGCCTTGAAGAGGAGGTAGCCGTCCGTGTTGTTTACCGCGAGCCGATTGGCGGGGACCTTGCCGAAGTAGCGATCGTTGACCACCTCGCCCTTGCCCGCGGGATCGAAGGGGACGATCACCAAGGTATCGGCCGGCGGGTTGAACTGCCCCAGGATCCAGACGCTGGGCAGCCCGTTCTCCTTGCTCCAAGGCTTGGCGCCCATGTTGGTGATGCGGTTGGCGGTGGCGAAGCCGACCCACTTCACGCCTTCGCCGGTCTTGGTGCCGAGGGCGTGCTCGACGTCGCTCGCGTTGAGAAGCTCGACCGTGCGCTCCACGTCCACCGAGAACTCCGTCCCCTTGAAGTTCTTCACCTTGAAGCTGCGCCGGAAGACCACGCGCGTCGGCGATTTGTCGGCCACGGTCCACGCGCCCTCTTGGAGGCCGGCGGGGGTCTGCCAGGTGCTCAGCTTGAAGTCGGCGCCCGCGGGGAAGAACAGCCCGAACTGACCGCCCTCGGGCCCGAGCCAAAAGCGATCCTCGCCGCCGTAGTTGTCGAACGCCGTACCGGTCTTCTTGTCCTCGATGAATTTGCGATTCACCCAGCCGAGGCTTCGCTCGTTCGGCCCCACCGCGCTCGTCATCACGCGCCCTTGGTAGGCCGGGGAAATGGCGATGCGTCCTCCGCTCGGCGACTGCAGGACCTCCACGGCCCCATGCGCCCGCAGAAACTCGACCTCGCGCTCGAACGTGGCTTCGCTCTTCAAGGGTGCCTCGGGACCCATCGACTTGGGGGGTGGTGGCGGCGCCATCGTGGGGTTGGCCGCTGAGGTGAGAGGGGAGGGGGATGCCGCCGGTGGCTCCGAGCCACCGCACGCGGCGACCGCGGTTGCGAGCGATGCGAAGGAAAGAAGCGAGATGCCAACGAATGCGCGGGGATGGTGGGGTCGCATGGGCCGTGATACTAGCTGGGGTCGGCACTTCTTCCCATCGTTCCACTTGACTTTGAAGTCGCGCCGCGTCAGGGTGCCGCCGCTGTTTTGCGCCCGCCTGCATACCCTGCGGGAGGGCACCCACTCCACACGCTCTTCACGCGCAAATCCACAGCCCGGTGCGTCTGATCTTGCCGATCAGCGCTGGCTGCGGAGGAAGAGCGGAGGCTCAACCGAAAGGAAGCGCTCTCAAAATGACCCAAGAATCGATCAACGCTCAAGGTCTCCCGCAGCTCCGTGGTGATTTTCCGCTCCCGCTCAAGTCGCTGCTCGACGCCGGTGTTCACTTCGGCCACCAGACCAAGCGTTGGAACCCGAAGATGCGCCCGTACATTTACGGTGCGCGCAACGGCATCCACATCATCGACCTCGATCAGACGGCGCGCCTCTTCCAGCGCGCGTTCAACTTCGTGCAGGAGACCGTGGCCCGCGGCGGGCACCTCCTCATGATTGGCACCAAGCGCCAGGCGCAGGAGATCGTGCAAGAGGAGGCCGCGCGCTCGGGCTCCTTCTTCGTCGTCAACCGCTGGCTCGGCGGCACGCTCACGAACTTCCGCACCATCAAGCAGGGCCTCGACCGCATGCGCCAGCTCGAGCGCATGAAGGACGACGGCACGTACCTGCAGCTTCCGAAGAAGGAAGTCTCGCGCCTCGAGAAGGAGCGCGAGCGCTTCGAGAAGTACCTCGGCGGTCTCAAGGCCATGAGCGCGCTCCCCAGCGCGGTGTTCATCATCGACCCGGCCAAGGAAGTCATCGCCGTGCAAGAGGCGAAGAAGCTTCAGATCCCGCTGGTCGCCATCGCCGACACCAACTGCGATCCCGATCTCATCGACTACCCCATCCCGGGCAACGACGACGCGATCCGCTCCATCCGCCTCATCACCGCCCGCCTGGCCGACGCCGTCCTCGAGGGCGCACAGCGCCGCAAGGACACGGTCGGACGCGACGGTGAGGAGCGCAGCCGCGCCCCGCAGGCCGAGGTTTACCAGGGCGGCCGCCGCGGCGGTGGCGACCGCGGTGAGCGTGGCGATCGCGGCGATCGCGGACCCCGCGACGGCGGCGCAGCCCCCAACTGAGAGCGCTCGACGCTCGATTGCAAGAACGCGCCGCGCTCGAAGAGCTCGCGGCGCGCCCTATTCGAATTTTCACCCCGCTCGCTTCCCTTCACGTATCGGGGCGCGCGGGGTGAGCTCGTACTGACGCTGGAGAGTTCAAGATGCCTGAGATTACTGTCGGATTGGTCAAGGAACTTCGTGAGCGCACCCAAGCTGGAATGAGCGACTGCAAGAGCGCGCTCGTCGAGGCCGAGGGGGATATCGAGAAGGCCATCGAGATCATCCAGAAGAAGGGCCTCCTCAAGGGTCAGGCCCGCGCCGGAAAGGTCGCGACCGAGGGCGAAGTGCGCACCTGGGTCGAGGGCGACGGCTCGCGCGGTCTCATCGTCGAGGTCAACTGTCAGACGGACTTCGTGGCCCGCGGCGACGACTTCCGCGGCTTCGTCACCAAGGTCGTCGACCTGGCGAAGACCACCAAGCGCCCCGCTTCGCCCACCGAAGGCGCCGCCGCGCTGCTCACGCAGAGCGTCCCCGGCTCGAGCGACACGCTCGACACCGTGCGCCTCGCCCTGGTCGGCAAGACCGGCGAGAACACGGTCGTTCGCCGCTGGGACGTGCTCACGGCCGCCGGCCCCAACGATCTGGTGATCGCCTACGTGCACATGGGCGGCAAGCTGGCCGTTCTTCTGCGCGCGGAGGCCCCGAGCGTCGAGGCGCGCAACTCGGCCGCCTTCAAGGAGTTCGTGGAGAACGTGGCCATGCAGGTCGCGGCCATGAGCCCGCTGGTCGTCCGCAAGGAGGAGGTCTCCGAGGCGGTGGTGGCGAAGCAGAAGGAAATCTACGAGGCGCAGCTCCGCGAGGAGCCCAAGCCGAAGCCGGAAGCTTCGTGGCCCAAGATCATCGAGGGCAAGGTGGCCAAGTGGTTCACCGAGGTCACGCTCCTGGGCCAGGACAACGTGTGGGCGCCCGAGAAGGGCACCATCGACGCGGTCCGCCAGGAGATTGGCAAGTCGCTCGGCGGCGAGGTGAAGCTGCACGAGTTCGTGCGCTTCGGCCTCGGCGAGGGCATCGAGAAGAAGAGCGACGATCTCGCGGCCGAAGTGGCCAAGATGACCGCGGGCTGATTTCAGGCCGGCGCCCTCTCGAAGGAAGGAACGCGGGAAGGACTCGAGTGAAACTCTGCGCGGTCAGCGTGGATCTCGACGAGATCCCGAATTATTTCAGGATTCACGGGCTCGGGGAACCGAGCCCGCTGGCCCGACATGCCGTCTACGATCGCGGGATCGATCGCCTCTTGGCGATGGCGGCATCGTCGGGCTTTCCTTTGACCCTGTTCGCCATCGGGGCGGACTTGGAGCGGCCCGAGTCCGCGGCCAAGCTTCGGCAAGCGCGCGAGGCGGGCCATGAGATGGGCAACCATACGCTCGACCACCGCTACGATCTGACGCACCTCGAGCGCGCCGAAATCGCGCACCAGATCGCGGCCGGCGCCGACGCCATCGAGCGCGCCACCGGCGAGCGCCCCGTGGGCTTTCGCGCCCCCGGCTACACCATCACCGACCAAGTGTTCTCGGTGCTGCGCGAGCTCGAGGTCCGCTACGACTCGTCGGTCTTCCCGTGCCCGCCGTACTACGCGGCCAAGGCCGCGGCCCTCGGTTGGATCCGCCTGCGCGGCCGAACGAGCCACTCCGTGCTCGACACCCCGCGCGTCCTCTCGGCCCCGACCCGTCCTTACCGCGTGGGCACGCCCTACTGGAAAATGGGCGACGGCGTGCTGGAGCTCCCGATTCAAGTCACGCGCGGCCTGCGTCTGCCCGTCATCGGCACCTCGCTCACCTTGGCGGGCCCCGCGCGCGCGCGCATGCTGGCGCGCATGTGCATCGGCGCCCCGCTCGTCAACCTGGAGCTCCACGGCATCGACGTCCTCGACGCCAACGACGGCCTCGACGCGCTCCTCCCATTCCAACCCGACGTCAAGGTCCGCCGCGAGCGCAAGCTCGAATCCCTCCACGCCACCTTCGATACACTGCGCGACGCCGGCTACACCTTCGTCACCTTGCGCGAAGCCGCCGAAGCGCTGGGGTAAGAGGCGCTCGCGCCGTGCCCCTTGGCGCCGTGCCCCTTGGCGCCACGGGCGCTCGCGTCGCTAAAAGGCGAGATGCGTCAGCGCGTCGGGTATCTTCTTCAGCGACAGGCGCTGCCCCTTGTTCGCATCGTGGATGAGCAGCTTCTGAAGCGAGAGAAGATGCTCGACGAACGTCAGCTCGATCCCCTGCCTCGGATCGAGGCGGAGCGTGAGCTCGCTCAGCGACTTCAAATTCCCGAGCTCGGCCAAATCACCAACCTGGCTGTTCGCGACGTGAAGCTCGAGGTCGTTCAACGATTTCAGGCTGCCGAGCGGCCGAAGATCCGAGACGGGACTATCTTCGACGAACATCTTGAGCCGGCGCGCCCAACGCATGCTCTCCAGGGCGCGCATATCCTTCATCTGGTCATCGGCCATGATGGCGATCGTCGGCGGGTTTCCCACCCCGAGGTCGTAGAGCGCCTGTAGATGGCGAGCCGACAGGCCACGCTCCTCCGAGGGAACTCGCTCTCACGAACGTTGAGACGGAGAGCGCCCAAGGATCGAAGGCTCCCAAGCACGCCCCGATCCATCACTTGGCTCAGATTCACCTCGAGCTCGATCGTGCTCACCCAGCTCAATGCTTCGAGCACCTTCAAACAAAGCGCGCATAAGCCCTTCGCCGGGGTCCGTCGGCAGGGCCTCCCAGTAATGATACTTGACCGACTTATCGGCGAGGATGTCCGTCAGGCCAGCGTGCAGCAGCGACGTCTTGCCCGCGCCCGAGGCCCCCATCAGAATGACCATGCGCGTCTGGTTGTCACGAACGTATCCGAAGAGCTTGAGTAACTCGTTCTCGCGACCCAATTCGCGAAAGAGCTTGCCGTCCTGGGCCTGAAACGCGATGGGCCCTTTGATCGCAGCCGCGCTGGCCTCGACGGGTAAAGGGTCCGGGGTTTGGACCAAACGCCAGCTGCGGTAGGCGCCGTAGGCGAGCATCCCGAGCGCGCTGACGTACAACGCGGCCGGGACGATCACGAGACCGTTCCACGAGCGCACGAATTCGCGTAGCTCGGGCGTCAAAAACCCTGAGAACCCATATCCAAGGCCGAACAGCGTGAGGGCCAGCGCGAGGGCTGCTTCTTCGCGGCGGCGCGCTCGGAAGAAGCGAATGGCAGCCACGATCGGCTCGCGGAGCTGTCGCGTGAGTTCCTGCAATGCAGCGCTAGGTTACCGCAGCGGATTATCTTATGGACACTCCACCGATATAGTCGACCGTGACTGAACCAACGATGATCTCACAACATCTTCAGTCGGGAGATATGGCGCGCGGAGCGTCGCACGGTGCTATCGCTTTCGCGCGTCGAGGCTGAACGGTCCTGAGCCAAAGTGCGCGATGAGCAGCGCGGTGCCCAGGAGGCCCAGGTTCTTCATGAACATGGCCATGTGGATCTGCGCCTGCATCGGATCGGGCTGGGCCCAGAAGTTGTGCAGCATGAAGGTGACGGGCACGAGGAAGAGCACGATCAACCACGCGCCCCACTTGGCCTTGTAGCCGAGCGCGATGCTGAGCCCTCCGGCGGCCGCGATGATCCCGGACAGAGGTACCGCCACGCTCGCGAGCGGAACGCCGGCGGCGGCGGCGTAGCCGATGGATTGTGCGGAGAAGTGGCCGGGGCCCGCCATTAGGAAGATCAGAGAGAAGAGCACCCGCCCGAGGGGGACGAGGTAACGCTGCGCGCCCTCGCTCGAGGCGCGTGCGGCCGGGTGGCGGTTACCGGATTCGTCGATTTCGGATGCGAGGACGTGCGGGCTCATAGGTTGGCTCCTTGCTCGGCTCCGCATCCCGGAATGTCTTGCTCCCGTACACGTTCCCGTGCCCGTGCACGTTCCCGATCTTCCTCGGAGCTTCGGAAATTCGGAAGCTCAGGAAGGGAAACGGGCACGGGCACGTGTACGGGAAGGGCTGCTCTCCTGGATGCGGGCTGTTTCAGGCAGGAAGATGGTACGTTGCGGATTATGGGACAAGTGGCCATCCTGGGACGTGATGTTGCAGAATCTGAAACATTGGTCGCAGACATCGGCGATCTCCGCGCCTTTTGTCTGGTGGTCGACCGGCGGTCGCTGACCGCGGCGGCCGAGATCCTGGGCGAGAGCAAGGCCACGGTGAGCCGTCGCATCGCGCGGCTCGAGCAGTCGCTCGACGTGGCGCTCTTGCGGCGCAGCCCGCGCTTGGTCGAGCCGACGGAGGATGGTGTCGCCTATCGCTTGCGGGTCGGGGAAATTTTGGAGCTGCTCGGCGATGCCAACACGGCCGTGCGTGGATCGAGGGCGGCGCCGAGCGGGCGGTTGCGGGTCACGGCGCCGCCGGAGTTCGGAAGTGTGCTGGCCCCGCACATTGCAGCCTTCAACAAGCGCTATCCGGCGGTGCTGCTCGACCTGCTCATCGCGCAGAAGATCCTCGACTTCGAAACGGAGCACCTCGATCTGGCGTTTCGCGTGGCCGCCAAGCTGCCCGACTCGCCGCTCATCGCGCACAAGCTGTTCGACCTCGAGGCGCTCGGCGTGGCCTCGCCCGACTACCTCCGCGAGCATCGCCCGCCGAAGAAGCCCGCGGATCTGGAGAAGCACCGCATCATCCACATGTCGACCATCTGCTCGCAGCACCCCCTTCCGTTCCGCCGCGTCGATGGCACGGGGCCGATCATCGAGCTTCGCGCCCACCCGGCCATCGCCGCCTCCGACTTGAACTTCGTCAAGGAGCTGGCCGTCGCCGGCGCCGGCATCTGCTTCATGCCCGCGCTCAGCGTTCGCCGTGAGCTGGACGAGGGGAGGCTGGTGCCCGTGCTTCGTCAGTACGTCTTGTGCGGCGCGGCGCTCTACCTCCTGCACAACGGAGGGCGCTTCTTGCCGCCCAAGGTGCGCGCCTTTCGCGACTACATCCTCGATGCCTTCGATGCCAAGGGACGCCGCCTCAATGGCAGCGCCCCGATGGTCGCCGCGACCGCGTAAAGGTCGCTGCGGGCGAAAGGCCCGCTGCGGGCGAAGGCCGCTACGGGCGAAGGCCGCTGCGGGCGAAAGGGCCGCTACGGCGTAAAGCCCGCGATCCGCCACAACGCGGCCGGATCGTACGTCCGCCCCCGCGCGACCACGGCGGAGATCTTGCGGATGTCGCGGATGTTGCTCAGCGGATTGCCCGCGACGATCACGAGATCGGCGCGCTTTCCCGGGGTCACGGTCCCCACGTGCCCGTCGAGGTGCATGAGGCGCGCGGGGACGCTCGTCGCGGCTTGAATGGCCTCCATCGGCGTGAAGCCGGCCTCCACATAGAGCTCGAGCTCGCGGTGCAAGGTGTGCCCCGGGATCCCGATGTCGGTCCCCGCGACGATGGGAACGCCCTGCCGGTGAAGCTCGCGCAGCACCGTGACCATGCGCTCGAACCGCCGCGCGCGGCGCTCTGCGAGCGCGTCGTCGGCCGGGCCTTGGGCCACCTCCGAGAGCTCGCGCGGCAGCTTGGCGATCCCGGGCTCGCGCCGCGCGTTCTCCTCGGTCGAGTGCGTGAAGAGCTCGTAGAGCGCCAAGGTGTCGTCGAGGAACGCCTTCTTGGCGACGAACGCGCGAATCGCCCGCTGCAGCGGCCCGCTCGACACGTCGCTGCCCACGATGCGATCGAGCTGCGCGCCCTGCGAGAGGCTGCGCCGCTCGTTGGGCCCGAAGAGCATCCCGAAGAGAAAATCGATGTGGCTTATGCCATCGAAGCCCGCGTCGAGCGCCTCCACGACATTCATGCCGTTGGGAACGTGGCCGACCACGCGCATCCCGCGCCGGTGCGCCTCCGCCGCGATGGGCTTCACCAGCGAGGGCGCGATGCTCGAGTAGATCTTCACCTCGGGGCACCCGGCCCGCTTCAACCGATCGAGCACGGGCACGATGTCGTCCTTCGACGCGATGCGAATGACGCCGAGCGCTCTGTCGCCGTCGCCGTCGACCAAGCCATCGACGATGATCTGCGGCCCGAGCCCCTTGCCGGCGGCGATGGCGTCGCGCACGCCGGTGATGAACTCCAGCACATTACCCAGATCGCGCACCGTGGTCACGCCCGCCCCGAGGTAGACCGCGCCTTGCTCGATTTGCGTGACGTGCGCATGCATGTCCCACAACCCGGGGAGCACCGTCTTTCCCGTTACATCGACCGAGGTCGCGCCCGCGGGGATGGGCGTCGAGGCGCGCGGGCCGGCGGCGACGATCGTCTCGCCGTCGTACACGACCACCGCGTCGCTCACCGGGGGACGTCCGGTGCCGTCCACCAGCTGCCCGCCCACCAGCGCCACCAGCTCTGCGCCCTTCGTGCCGCCTGCGCCGCCTGCGCCGCCGCGCGGTATCAGCGCCGTCTTCGCGACCTCGTCCAACCAAGCCGCGGCGTCGGCGCCCGCGCGCGCCACGAGCTTCGGCAAGAGCTCGACCGAGTCCTCGCGGACGCCTTGGAAAGGGTCGAACTCCGCGTCGTGCGTCACCACCGCGACCAGCTTTCCCGCCTCGTCCAGCCACGCATCTTCGCGGCCCCACGAGAGACCGCGCACGCTCACGTGCTCCAAGGTGGGCCGCTTTGCGTCGGCCGCGCCGCTCGCGTTCTTCGGAGCGTTGGTGTCGGCCGCGCCGCTCGCGTTCTTCGGAGCGTTTGCGTCGGCCGCGCCGCTCGCGTTCTTTGCGGCGCCCGGGGTCGTTGCGTCGGCGCCGAACGTCTCGTTGCCGCGCGATACGATCGAAACGGTGCCCGCGGGCAAGAGCGGCATGGTGGCCGGCCGGCCCGCCCGCACCCACGCACGGAACATGAGATCCTGGCCCAGCATCGGCGCATAGCCGCTGGCTACGACGAATGGAGCTCGAGCCTGCACGCGCGCCGGCATCGCGTCGAGCTTCCACAGCGAGTACTCGCCGCCCGCCTCCGCCACCAGGCGCTCGTCGATGCGAACGTTGCGCGCCGTGTTCCCCCACACCTCGTACTGCCGCGGCGTTCCGTCGGACGCCAAGCGATACGACGCGGCCAGCGGCACCAAGACGCCCCGATCGCGGAACCCAAAGGCGGCTTTCGCCTCGGTGCCGCCGTCGTCGCCCGCGATGTACGTGTCGGTCTCGCCCCCCACGTGGTTGAGAAACTTGTAGAGCCGAAAGCTCACCGTCTCGCGCGGCGTATGCTTCACCGCGGCCGGCTTTGGCGAAGCCGCGGCGGCCGGCGCCGAAGCCGGTACGGCTCCCGGAGCAGCGACCGACCCCGGCGCCGCAGCGTGCTCCGTTCCGGCACACGCCGCGCCCGCGGCCCCCAACGCACAAACCCCGAGAACCCCAGCAGCAGACGAAAAACCACGACGCATGGGGCCAAGTTCTACCGCAAAAAACCGCCTCTTGTCGCTAGCTCAACAGTTGTGCCCATCCCCTGGCGCCCCACGCGGCGACCACGCCCGTCGACCGTGCGACCATTACCCGCAGATCAAAGATTCGTCCCCAACGGCGACGGACTCCGACGCTTTCGCAAGGTACCGGCCACGAACGACTCCAGCACCGGGGCCATATTCTGCGGAACGTTGTCGTCCCACTCGTCGGCGCTGATCGCATCGGTGGGGCGGGCGGCCGCGTCAATCTTGTAAAAGTAGGGGACCGCCTCTGTGTACATGCTCAAGCTCGCGAGCTCCGCGGCGAACTCCTCGATGTCGACCCGCACCAGATCGACCGCGCCCAGCGCGCGCTGCATGCGCCGATCGTTGAGCGATGTATCGAACTCGCGCGAGGCCGACGACTGCGCGGCCGCCGTCTCCACGAGAACACCGCGCCCCTTTTCCTTGGCGCGCGAGAACGCTTCGATGAGCTGGCGCTCCAACGATCCGCTGCCGCGGTGCGGCTCGATGACCTTGAGGGTGCCGCGCGTGCTCGAGGTGGAGTTCTCGTTCTCGCTCTGCGGCGCGGGCGTGGTGTACGAAGGCGCCTTGTATGCGGGCGGCGCGGGCGATGTCGAACCCGAGCTCACCCCGGACGAGGACGCGAACGACATGCCCCCGATGAGCAGCGGGACGAGCACCAACAACATCGAGCCAACGGTGAGCACCGAGCTCACGGCGCCCAGGGCAATCCCCGCGTTCGCCATTCCGCCTCCCCCCAGCGCACCCCCCGAGCGTGCGATGTCCTTGCGCCCCATCACGCCGAGCACGATGGCCGGGATGCCGCCCACGATGCCAAGGCACATCATGCTGAGGATCCCCAGCACCAACGACGCGACCGCTTTGCCCTCGTTGGGCGCCGGCGCACCATAATAGCCCCCCGGGGGCGGAGCCGGGTTGCGGTACGCGTTGGGCGGAGGCGGGGCCGGGTAACCTGGCGCGGGATAGCCCGCTTGCGGAGGGGATGCGGGGTACCCGGGTGCCGAATATCCGGGCTGCTGCGCATATCCCTGCGGATTTACCGCATACGATGGAGGCAGCTGGGGCGCGGACACCTGCTGCGGCGCGGGCACCTGCTGCGGCGCGGGCACCTGCTGCGGCGCGGGCACCTGCTGCGGCGGTCCACTGGTATCCTGCGCGGTCTCGCCGGAGGGGGACCCTGGCGGCGGCGGGATCGGCGGATCGTGCGGCGGCTGCTCCATATTGAGCAATATCTGTCCGGATGATGTCCGCGACAAGCCCGCACGTCCGGTAACCGGTGGCCGGGCCGCGACTTTGGGGCTTGCGTTAAGCCCGTGGCTCCGGGAGCCGGTAGATCTTTCGCGCCGTGCCGGAGAAAATGGCGTCGCGCTCCGCGGTGGAGAGCGCCGACGTAAGTTGCTGCGAGGCGGCCAGGACCTCGGCGTACTCGGCGGCCAAGAGGCATACCGGCCAATCCGAGCCGAAGATCAGGCGCTCGGGGCCAAACGCCTCCACGAGGAGCATGACATACGGGCGCAAATCTTCCACGGTCCACGTGGTCCATCGCGCCTCGGTCACCAATCCGGACAGCTTGCACGTCACATTGGGGTGCGCGGCGAGCCGCTCCAAGGCGCTCCCCCAAGGCTCCATGTGCCCCGCGGCAATGGGCGGTTTTGCGCCATGATCCAGCACGAATTGCAGGTGGGGAAGGGCGGCCACCGTCCGCTCGGCGGCCGGCAATTGGTGCGGGAGGATCAACAGCTCGTACACC
Organism: Sorangiineae bacterium MSr11954; assembly: GCA_037157815.1. Classification (NCBI taxonomy): domain Bacteria; kingdom Pseudomonadati; phylum Myxococcota; class Myxococcia; order Myxococcales; family Pendulisporaceae; genus Pendulispora; species Pendulispora albinea. The sequence continues at coordinate 6,756,797 of CP089984.1, read as the reverse complement.
AGCCCCGCATCGGCCACCGCGGAGAGCCCGCGCCGCACGTCCTCGCGGCACAACCAGCTCGGATCGGCTTCTCCCTGCACCGGGTGGCGGATGGCCCGAAGCGCGCGCCCGCCCGGGCCCTCGAGCAAGCGCGCCACGTCGTCGCCGACCGAAGGAGAGGTGAGATCGACCCATCCCGTCACGGCGGCCACCAGATCGCTCGACGACGCCAGCGCGAGCAGCTCCGGGGTCTCCTCGGCCACCGCGATCGTTTGCACCAGCACGGTGGCGTAGACACCCGACTCGGCCGCGAGCGGCGCCAGATCGTCGAGCGAGTAGTTCCGGCGGATCTTCCTGAGATCGTCGCCGATCCAACCCTGATCCCGCACGGTCAGGTCCCACACATGATGATGCGCATCGACGATCACGGAGTGCTCCTTGGTCCCATCACGCGGCCATGAATGCAACGACGCATGCCCGCGTGAACGAAGGAACCGAAAACGTCACGTGGGGATCGGAGCATCCTCGCGCAAAAGCCCCAACGCCTTCAACTCGATCCAGAGATCCCCCGGCACCTTGGTCGCGATCATCTCCGCGTCGGTGACGATCTGCGATGCATGGTGTGCACCCACCACCACCGACGCCACCGCAGGGTGACCGAGCGGAAATTGAATCGCCGCCTCCGGCAAGATGATCCCGTGCCGCGCGCAAACCTCCGCCATCCGGCGCGCGCGCTTCAAGAGCTCCCTCGGCGCCTCGGCATAGTTGTATCGTGCATCATCCGGCACGGTGGCCTGCGCCAAAATGCCCGAGTTGAACACCGCCGCCACCACCACCGACACGCCGCGCTCGGCACAGAGCGGCAAGAGCTCGTCGAGCGCCGCCTGCTCCAACAAAGTGTAGCGCCCGGCCAGCATCACCACGTCGAGATCGGTTTCGCGCACGAAGCGCGCGGGCATCTGCCATTGGTTCATCCCCACGCCGATGGCCCCGATCACCCCTTGCGCGCGAAGATCGGCCAGCGCGGGAAAGCCCTCGCGTACCGCCTGCTCCCAGTGATCGTCCGGATCGTGCAAGAGGAGCACGTCGACCCGCGAGAGACCGAGCCTTCGCAGCGAGTCCTCGAGCGAACGGCGCACCCCATCGGCGCTGAAGTCCCAGATCCGCCGCGAGGTCGACGGCACCGCAAAGCCCCCCACCGCCAGATCGCTCTCGGCGCTCGCGCCCCGATCGTTCGGCACCAAGCGCCGCCCGACCTTGGTCGACACCGTGAACGTGTCGCGCGGCTTTCCGGCCAGAAATGCGCCGAGCCTGCGCTCGGACAAGCCGAGCCCATAGTGCGGCGCCGTGTCGAAATAACGAACACCGTGGTCCCACGCCGCGTCGAGCGCGGCGCGGGCGTCCACGTCGGACACCTCGAAGTAGAGGTTTGCGATGGACGCCGCGCCGAACCCCAGCGCCGTGACGTCGACCTTGGACTTGCCGAGGCGCGCCGTTCGCATGGTCACTTCGGCGGCTGCGGTGGACGGAGACGCAGCCCGTACATGCCCCCATCCACCGCCAGGATGGTGCCGACGGTGGCCCCCGAGGTGGGGCTCGCCAGATAGGCGATGGCGTTCGCCACTTCATCGGCCGAGACCAGCTTCCCCGTGGGCTGCCGCGCGGAGAGCGCCGCCTTCTCCGCCGCCGGATCCGCGGCCTGGCCGAGCAAACGACCCACCCACGGCGTATCGACCGTGCCCGGCGCCACCGCGTTCACGCGGATACCCTCGCGCACATGATCGGCGGCCATGGCCAAGGTGAGCGCGTACACCGCGCCCTTCGTGGCCGAGTAGAGCGCGCGCTGCGGCAAGCCGGCCCACGCCGCGATCGAACAGGTGTTGACGATGGCCGCAGCCTCGGACTTCCGCAAATGCGGGAGCGCCGCGCGCGACACACGCACCATGCCGACCACGTTGATGTCGTACACCTTGTGCCACTGGTCATCGCCGTTGGCGGCCAGGTCGCCAATGGCGCCGATGCCCGCGTTGTTGATCACCACGTCGAGCCGGCCAAAGCGGCCCACCACGGCATCGATGGCCGCGCGCACCGAGGCATCGTCGGACACATCGCAGCGCACGCCAACGAGGGGATCCTGGACGCTCTCGGGCGCAATGTCGAGGCACGCCACCTGCGCCCCCCGCGCGGCCAACAACTGCGCCGTGGCCAGCCCGATGCCCGACGCACCCCCCGTGACGATGGCGACCAACCCGTCGAAATCCGAAGCTCTCGCGATGCTCATGACGTTCGTCCTTTGTTCTCGTGCGCGCGTGCCTGCACCGCACCCGCGTTCTCGTTCGCCCACTCGGGCCCATCCGGAAAGCGAAAGCGCTCCAACGTGGCATCGAACATCTGCGCCGAGAAGCCCGGCGCCGTCGGCGTGATGTAGCGGCCCCGCTTCACCACCGCGGGATCGACGAAGTGCGCGTGCAGATGATCGACCCACTCGATCACCCGGTCCTCCATGGTCTGGCTGACGGCCACGTAATCGAACATGGAAAGGTGCCGCACCAGCTCGCACAGCCCGACGCCGCCCGCGTGCGGGCACACCGGCACGCCGAATTTGGCGGCGAGCAGCAAGATGGCCACGTTCTCGTTCACGCCGCCCACCCGGCAAGCATCGAGCTGCAGCACCTCGATGGCCGAGAGCTGCAGCAGCTGCTTGAACACCACGCGATTCTGCACGTGCTCCCCGGTGGCCACCTTGATGGGCGCCACCGCCTTGGCCACCGCCCGATGCCCGAGCACATCGTCCGGCGAGGTGGGCTCCTCGATCCAGTATGGCTGATAGGGCGCGAGCGCCTCCATCCATTTCACGGCCGTACCCACGTCCCACCGCTGGTTGGCGTCGACCGCGATCCGCATCGCGGGCCCGGCCACCTCGCGCGCCAATTTCATCCGCCGCACGTCGTCGTGCAGATCGCTGCCGACCTTGAGCTTGATCATCGCGAACCCGTCCGCGATGGCCTGCTTGGCCAAGGTCGAGAGCTTCTCGTCGCTGTAGCCGAGCCAGCCCGCCGATGTGGTGTACGCGGGGTAGCCCTCGGCGAGCAGCCGCCTCTCGCGCTCGGCCCGCCCCGGTTTGGCGGCGTTCAGGATCGCCAGCGCCTCTTCCGGGGTGAGCGCATCGGTGAGGTAGCGGAAGTCGACCAGGCTGACGATCTCCTCCGGGCTCATGGAGGCGAGGAACTGCCAGAGCGGCTTTCCCGCCCGCCGCGCCGCCAGATCCCACGCGGCGTTGATCACCGCGCCGATGGCCATGTGCATCACGCCCTTTTCGGGCCCGAGCCAGCGCAGCTGCGAGTCGCCCATCAAATCGCGCGAGAGCGCGCCCAAGTCCGCGGCGGTGGTGGGAACGGGCCTCCCGACCACGTGCGCGGTGAGCGCGCGAATGGCCGCGACCTGCACGTCGTTGCCGCGGCCGATGGTGAACGCCAGGCCGTAGCCTTTGGAGGCCGCGGGGCCGGCCGGCGCCGTTGTGTCACCGGTGTCATCCGTGTGAAGAACGACATAGGCCGCGGAGTAATCCGGATCGGGGTTCATCGCGTCCGAGCCATCGAGCTCGCGCGAGGTGGGGAAGCGGATATCGAAGACGTCGAGACCGGTCACGCGTGCCATCATGCTTGCCCGAGGCTCTGGCGCTGCCGGCCGAGATGTTGAATCTCGAGTTCCATCACATCACCTTTGCGCAAATACGGTTTGGGGTCCGGCTGCCCGAGGGCCACCCCCGGCGGCGTGCCGGTGTTGATGACGTCTCCCGGACGGAGCACCAAAAATTGGCTCACATAACGAACCACCTCCGCAACGGGGAAAATCATGTCCGAGGTGGATAAATTCTGTCGGAGCTGGCCGTTGACCCACAGCTTCAGGTCGAGTTGTTGCACGTCGCCCACGTCGTCGGCCGGCACCAGCCAGGGGCCGAGCGGGTTGAAGGTCTCACACGACTTGCCCTTGTCCCACTGCCCGCCGCGTTCGAGCTGGAACTCGCGCTCGGACACGTCGTTCGAAATCGCATAGCCGGCGACGCAGGAGAGGGCCTCGGCGTGGCTCTGCAAGTAGCGCGCGGTCTTTCCAATCACCACGGCGAGCTCGACCTCCCAATCCGTCTTGGTGGAGCCCCGCGGCACCAGCACATCGTCGTAGGCGCCCACCACGGTATCGGCGGCCTTCATGAACAAGACCGGCTCGGTGGGGATGGGCGCGTTGGTCTCCTCGGCGTGCTTTTTGTAATTGAGGCCGATGCAGACCACTTTGGTCGGACGCGCGATGGGCGCGCCGACCCGGAGGGCGCTGCCGTCGCCCGGATCGTCGAGCATGGGGAGCTCTTTGCGCGCGAGGGCCGCGCGGACCCGCTCGATCCCGTCCGCCTCCAGGAACGAACCGTCGATGTCGGCGGTGAGGGGGAGCAGATCGTAGAGCGCTCCTCGGTGGCGCACGGCGGGGCGTTCATGATCGGGTGGACCGAGTCGCATCAATTGGATCGGCTCGCGGGTGGATAAGGTCACGTTGTTCTCCTTTATTCCTGTTTCGTCTTGGAAGGTTCGGATGGTCCCGATCGCTCGGTACGAGGGACGCGCGAGAGGCGAGCAATGTCCACCCCCGATTGCTCGATGAACTTTCGCGCGATCTCGCTCTCGCCGCGGGCGAGGGAGTCGGGCTTTCCTGCGGCGACCACCTCGCCTTGAATGAGGAGCACGGCTTGGTGCGCGATGCGGAAGCAGCTGGCGATGTCGTGCGAGATGACGAGGCTCGTCACATTGAAGCGTTCGCGCATCTCCTCGATGAGATCGTCCACCAGACGGCTCGTGAGCGGGTCGAGCCCGCTGGTCGGTTCGTCGTAAACCAAAATGGGAGGCTCGAGCATGAGCGCGCGCGCCAGCCCAACCCTTTTCCGCATACCGCCCGAGAGCTCACTTGGGAATTTATTTTCGACGTTCTTGGGGTCCAATCCCAAAATCCGGAGCTTCTCCAGTACGCGCTCACGGATTTCCTTCTTCGAGAGCTTGGTGTGCTCGATCAAAGGAAAGGCCACGTTCTCCATGACCGTGTACGAGTCGAGGAGGGCGGCATACTGGTAGACCATTCCAAACTTGGTGCGGATCCGATTGAGCTCGCGCTCCGGCAAGCCCACGATGTTCTCCCCCGCGATCAGGATCTCGCCGCTGGTCGGCTGCTCCAGCGCGACGATGAGCCGCAGCAAGGTCGTCTTGCCCGCGCCCGAGCCGCCGATGATGACCGTGGTCTCGCCGCGCCGCACCACCAGGTCGATCCCCTTGAGCACGACCGTTTCGTCGAACGCCTTCCGAACCTGGCGGAGCACGATGAGCTCTTCCCCGCCGCCCTCGATCCCCTCGCGCTGGGCCTCTCCTTTGGCGGCATCGGCACGGATGGCGGGCCGAGACGGACGCTCGTCATCACTTTTCTGACCCGTTCTGGGACCATCTCCCCTAGCGTAGGCGTTCGTCATGACCGGGAATCATCTCGAAGCAATCCTAAAGCAAGCGTCGGCGAAGTTGGACAAAGACGGCTTTCTCGCGCTCCCCGACGGTGCGGTCCTCACCCTTTACGTAGCCCACGATGGTGCGAGCCTCACCATCTCCAAGGTGGAATCCTTGCGCATCGATGGCGAGCTCGTGTACGCCCGCACCGCCAAGCGCGAGACCTTCACCCTGGTGCAAAGCGACGTCTTCGCCCTAGCCGTGGAGGGAGCCCAGGGCCAGCCCGCGCGCCGCACGGCTGGATTTGGATGACGAAGCACGGTCCATCGGGGCGGGCAGCCCGAGCCGGCTGCTCGCCGGCTTGGGCTGGCTGATCGCCAAGCTCCCGCCCGCCGTTCTTCGGGTGCTGGGCGCCTGCATCGGCTTTCTCGCCGGGAGCCTCTTGCGCATCCGGCGAGCGCACGTGGAGCAGGCCATGGAGGCGGGGGGGATCCGCCATCCGCGCTCGTCCGCGCGGGCGATGTACCGGTCCTTGGGGACCAGCCTGTTCGAATTTCTCTGGCTCGCGGGGGGCGATGCCGCGCGCCTCGACGCCTGCGTGCGCATGGACGAACGCTCACGGCGCGCGCTGGCGGAGGCGAGGGCGCTCGGGCGCGGCATCGTGCTCGCGGCGACGCACACCGGCAATTGGGATCTCGCCGCGTGCGCCATGGCGCGCGAAGGGCCGCTCTTGGTGGTCACCAAGCGCCTCTCCCTGCGCGCGCTCGACCACTTTTGGCAATCGACGCGAAGGGGCTACGGCGTCCGGCTCTGCGAGGCCAAGGGGGCCATGAACGAAGGGCGGCGCATGCTTCGCGCGGGCGGCGCCGTCGCCATGATGATCGACCAAGTGCCCGTCCGATGGCAGCACGCGGTGACCGTCTCGTTCTTTGGCCGTCCCGCCCACACCGACAAAGCTCCCGCCGCGCTCGCTGCCAGCGCGGGCGCACCTTTGGTCGTGGCCGGCGCGTGCCGCGGGCCCGAAGGGCTGCACCACCTTTGCGTCCTCGACGTGCTCTTTCCCGGCGAGCACGCCCGCCGCGCGTGGATCGAGGAGGCGACCCGAAGGTCGACCTACGCGCTCGAGCGGTTCGTGCGCGAGCACCCGTCGGAGTGGCTCTGGTTGCACCGCCGCTGGAAGCGCCTGCCGAAACACCCTCCAGGCGCGCCGCGGGAGCCGATCGCGGAAGGCCCGCGAATGTAGTAAAAAGGCGGCATGACTGATTCGCTCGTCATTGCCGGTCGCAGCTTTCGCAGTCGTCTGATCGTCGGCACGGGGAAGTACAAGAGCACCGAAGAAACCGAGCGCGCGCTCGACGCTTCGGGCGCCGAAATCATCACCGTGGCCCTGCGCCGCGTCGATCTCCACGACAAATCCAGCGGCTCGTTGATGTCGCTCCTCACGCGCCGCAAGGACTGGACGCTCCTACCGAACACCGCCGGCTGTTACACGGCCGACGAAGCGGTGCGCACCCTTCGCCTCGCGCGCGAGCTCGGCATCGCCAGCCTCGTCAAGCTCGAGGTCATCGGCGATCCCAAGACCTTGTACCCGGACAACGAGCAGACCCTGGAGGCCGCGCGTCTGCTCATCAAGGAGGGCTTCACCGTCCTTCCGTACTGCATCGACGATCCCATCGTATGCCGGAAGCTCGAAGATCTCGGGTGCGCGGCGGTGATGCCGCTCGCGGCGCCCATCGGCAGCGGCCTCGGGATCCGCAACCCGCACAACCTGGCGATCATCCTCGAACACGCCAAGGTCCCGGTCATCGTGGACGCGGGCGTGGGAACGGCCAGCGACGCATCCATCGCCATGGAGCTCGGCTGCCACGGCGTGTTGATGAACACCGCCATCGCGCACGCGAAAGATCCGGTGCTCATGGCCACCGCCATGAAGGAGGCGGTGAGCTCGGGCCGCAAGGCATTCCTCGCGGGCCGCATGCCGCGATCCCGCTACGCGAACGCGTCGAGCCCCACGCCGGGGCTCATCGAGTAATGCTGCGCGCGGCGTTGCTCTCCGTCACCCTCTCGTCCTTTGCGCTGGCCCCATTCCAGTGCGCGCACAAACCCGATCCCAATCTCCGCCGCGAGGACACCGCCGGCGACGCACTCTGGGCGCTCGCCGAAAACTTCCGCGCCCGCCACAACGACCTCGCCGCGCGCGAGACCCTCGCCTATTTGGTCGAAAAGTACCCGTCGAGCCGCTACACCTCGGCGGCCAAAGAGGAACTGGCGCGCCTCGACGGTCCCTCCGCACCTTCCGCTGCGACCCATGCCTCCGACGCATCCGCCCCGCCTCCCTGACGGGGACGGGCCGCGGGGGCTGGGCGCGCGCATCCTGCTCATCACCGATCCGTCGTACGAACCTGCGCACATCGATGCGACCATCGTCGCCGTCGGGCGTGCGCTTGCGGCGTATGGGGGGGCTGGGCGTGCGCATGTGGGCGATGGGCGTGCGCATGCGGGAGACGGGCGTGCGCATGCGGGCGATGGGCGTGCGCATGCGGGAGACGGGGGTGAGCGTGCGGGAGACGGGGGTGAGCGTGCGGGAGACGGGGGTGAGCGTGCGGGAGACGGGGGTGAGCGTGCGGGAGACGGGGGTGAGCGTGCGGCCGTTGCCGGCATTTTTGCGGTGCAGTTGCGCGACAAGGCTGCCGCGCCAGATGCGTTGCGGGCGCGTGCTCGCGAGCTGCGGGAGCTCACAGCGTCGTGTGGCGCTTCGTTGATCGTCAATGGCGATGCGGCGCTTGCGGCGGATGTCGACGCCGACGGCGTTCATGTTCCGGGGTTCACGCGCGATCGCGACGTTCTTACGCGCGCACGGGCCATCGTTGGACCGGCGCGATCGATCCATGTGCCGGTACACACGCGCGACGAAGTGGTGTTCGCAAGCGATGCGGGGGCCGATGCGCTCCTCGTGAGCCCTATTTTCGACAGCCCGGGCAAAGGGCCCGCGCGCGGTACAGGTGCTCTTGCAGAGGCGCGCGAGGTACTTCGCGCGTCACGCATTGCGCGCGCAACACGCATTTACGCGCTGGGCGGAGTCGATGCGTCGCACGTGTCGGCGTGCCATCGAGCTGGCGCGGATGGGGTCGCGATCATTCGCGCGCTCTTCGATGCGCCCGATCCGATCGCAACCGCCATGGCGCTCAGTTGCCCGTGGCTCACTGCGTCGAGATCGTACTCAAGCGAGCCATGAACGAACGAAAGCGGGCTCCCGTCTGTCGACAACGCGCCCGGTGAAGTACTAAAACGAACATCGAGATGGCGACGTACAACGAAACGCTGATGGGCACGACGACGGTCTTGAGCAAGCACGTAGAGCTCGATCGACCCATTCGCCCCGACGACGACATCACGAACGATCTGGGCCTCGACAGCCTCGCCGTGATGGAAGCCGTGGCGGACATCGAAGATTATTTCCAGATCAACATCCCCGAGGACATGCTTTCGCGAATCACCACGGTCGACGACGTCGCCCGCGCGCTCCTCGACCTTCAGAACGCGCAACCCGCGAAGTAGAGGGTACCGCGCGCCAAACGCGCAACTCGCGAAGTAGAGGTACCGCGCAACCCGCGAAGTAGTACCGCGCCGAAGCGCAACACGCGAAGCGATATCGCGCGCCGAAGCGCAACACGCGAAGCGATATCGCGCGCCGAAGCGCAACTGGCGAAGCGATATCGCGCGCCGAAGCGCAACTGGCGAAGCGATATCGCGCGCCGAAGCGCAACTGGCGAAGTGGCGGTAGCGCGTGCCGAAGCGCAACGCGCGAAGTAGAGGTGCCGCCCGCCGAAGCGCAATTTGCGAAGCGGTATCGCGCGCGAAGCGCAACGCACGAAGTAAAGGTACGGCGCGCCGAAGCGCAATTCACGAGGCGATATCGCGCGCCGAGCGCAAACCCGCGAAGTAGAGGTGCCGCCCGCCGAAGCGCAATTTGCGAAGCGGTATCGCGCGCGAAGCGCAACGCACGAAGTAAAGGTACGGCGCGCCGAAGCGCAATTCACGAGGCGATATCGCGCGCCGAGCGCAAACCCGCGAAGTAGAGGCACCGCACGCCGAAGCGCAATTTGCGAAGCGGTATCGCGCGCCGAAGCGCAACGCACGAAGTAGAGGTACCGCACGCCGAAGAGCAATTTGCGAGACGATATCGCACGCCGACCAGCGCAATTCGCCAAGCGATATCGCACGCCGAAGCGCAACTGGCGAAGTGGCGGTAGCGCGCGGAGCGCGCAATACCGTTATTGTACGCAGGAGCCCCGGTTATTGCACGTAAGCCCCGAAGGGCACTGCGCCTGATCGATGCAGACAGGATCGGTGGTGTTGTCCCACACATTGCCGGACCACACGTTTCCATTTCCATTTTTCCACCCCGCGACGGGGCCAGACACGCCACAATACGGGCTCAAGGTCCGGAGGAAGTGGTTGTTGACGTATTGGATGTTGGAGCCCGTCGGGTACGGCTTGCTATCGAGCGATCCGGCGTATGTGCAGTAGCGGCCCGTGGTGGCCATGCAATTGTCCTCGACCCGCACATTGGTGATGGCCGAATTGGTTCCATAGAATGAAACGGCGGACGAGCAACCACCCGTGACATCGGCGTCGCCGGCGCCCGCATCGCAAAGGAGTGTGTTGTGACGGAGGACGATGTTGTCGCTCCCATGCCCCGACGCCGCGGCTTTGTGCACCGCGTTGGTGGCTGCGTCGGTGTCGTGAACCCACGAATCTTCGATGACAACGTCCTTGGCGAGCCCCAATGCCGTTCGCGAGTGATGAATGTTGCACCGGCGGCAGGTGTAGCCGGCCGAGCCCACGAGCAAATGATCGTTGGGGTTCTTGCTCCCGTCGACCTCCACATCCTCGATCAGAATGCCGCTGTAGTCACCGAATCCCGTGCGGATCGCGCAGTCCACGCTCGCAAAGATGCGCGAGCGGCGGATCGTCACGTCGTTGGCGAGAATGGTCACGCAGCCGGTAATTTCTTTGTTCTCAATCACCGTTCCCGCCGTCCGAATCGTCATGGCGGTCATGGGCTGGAGCACCGTGCCCGGCGGCACGCCCGTGTTGCTGGCGCCCGGGCAGCTCGCGACAGGGGAGGGCCCCGCATCGGCGCGTCGACCTCCGTCCTCGGTGCCCGTGCCGCTGCAGGATGTGACAAAAAGAGCCATAGTGGCTGTCGATGAGACAAAGTGAGCAAGAAGAGGCATGGGCGGGCGAGCTCCGCATCGACGAAAATCGTCGAAATAAAGAGAAAAGTAGGAAAATGGAGAAGGCGGGCACGGATGACGGCCGCGGCATGGGACGATGCCACGTTGGCGCAAATTGACAAACCCAATCGATAGGCAGGCTTTGTATTTCGTCGACGGCGGCAATGTTTAGAAATTTGCGATCGGGCGGCGGAGGGCCGTAAAATCGAGGCAGGGGAGACGGGAGGAGGCCGTGAATGACGACCAAATCCCCGCACGACGCGCTCTTCAAAGCCGCGTTTGGCCGCTCCGACATCGCCCGGAGTGAATTGGAAACCGTGTTACCGCCCGCGTTGCGCGAGCGGCTCGATCTGAGGTCGCTCGAGTTGCAGCCAGGTTCGTTCGTCGACGAGGAGCTGGAGTCCACGCACTCCGATCTTCTGTACGAAACGCGCACCGTCTGCGACGTACCCGCGCTCGTTTACGTCTTGTTCGAGCACCAATCCTCATTCGATGCGCAAATCCCTTTTCGGCTTTTGCGCTATGCCGTTCGCGTATGGAACCGGTGGTTGGTGAAGCATCCGGGCAACGGGACCAAGCTGCCCATCCTCGTATCGGTGGTTTTGCACCACGGCGCCAAAGGCTGGCGCGGCCGCCCCGACTTCGCATCCGTGCTCGACGCCAATCCCGACACGATCGAAGCGACCCGCCCTTACGTGCCCCACTTCGACTTCGTCCTCGACGACCTCGCGTCGTTGCCGCTCGAAACCCTGGCCACGCGCACCTTGCACGTCTTGGGACGTCTCGTCCAAATCGCGTTCTGGACGTCCCGCTCCACGGAGCGCTTCGAACAGGCCATACCCTTGATGCGCGATCTGGCCGCATCGACCAAGCGAGACGCGAGCACCCGCGCTCTCTTGGTACAGCTCTACGTGTACTTGAACAGCGTCCTGCGCGATGTGGACGCGTCGGTCGTTTCCACTAAACTTATCGAGATCTCCGGGCCCGAAGGAAAAGAGGACGTCATGACCGCGGCCGAACAACTCATGAACATCGGATTTGCCAAAGGCGAGGAGAAGGGATTCGCCAAAGGCGAGGAGAAAGGATTCGCCAAAGGCGAGGCGGATGCCTGGCGGAGAGCCATCGAAAAGGCCCTCGCCGCGCGCAACGTGCCGCTCGGTACGGCCAGCCGCGCGCGCCTCCTCGCTTGCACCGATGTGCACGTCCTCGAACAGTGGCACGAGCGGGCGCTTACGGTCGCAACCGAAAACGACCTCTTCAATATCTAAACCCAAGTAAATATTGGAAAAACCTAGCCGAAACCCCGCCGAGCACGCCAGCAGCGCCGATGTGCGAAAGACTTGTTCCGGCTACGTACTGATCGTACGATCAGTGTTGGATGGGTGTAGCACGCCTTCAGGAGATTTTCGCCGATTTTGGCTCGAAGAGCGCAGAACTGGCGAGCCAACCCGACGCGATCCACGCGTTGGGTTGGCCCCATCTCGAAGCCCTGCTCCCCGACCGCGGCTTTCTACGGGGCACCGTGGTCGAGCTTGCATCTCCGAACATGCTCGGCGGGGGCATGCATGTGGCCCTCGCCGCGGTGCGGGCGGCGCTCTCGAAGGATGCGAACGCCTTCGTGGCGTGGCTCGACCCGTATGAGACGTTGTATGCGCCGGGGATCGCGCGGGTAGGGATCGATCTGGAGCGGCTCTTGGTGGTGCGGCCCGCGCCCTCCGACCTCGGGCGCATTGCGGTCAAAGTCGTGGGCTCGGGGGCGTTCGAGATGGTCGTGGTGGAGATGGCCCCGGTGCCAGGGGCTTCGGCGCCGGAGGCGCTGGTACCCCGGGGAGCGCGCAAGCGAAGACCGCTGCCGAACGAGGTGATGGTCCGCAAGCTCTCGCTCCTGGCGGCGAAAGAAGGAACGACGGTCGTCTTGCTGACCGATTCGAACATCCCGCGCAGCTTGCCGTGGCCGGTGGCGCTTCGCCTCGAGCTCGGTCGCCGGCCGAACGAGCTCTCCGTGCGCGTGGCCAAGGATCGCCGCGGCCGCATGGGACCTCTGCGCACGTGGATTCCTCTCGACGATTTAGGACGCAACCATGAACCTGCCCACCCACTCCCGCACCGAGAATAAGCGCTTCGCCGCCATGGCCTTCCCCCATCTGCGCGTCGCCATCGCGCGCGAGCGCGCGCCTGCGCGAGGTCCTTTGGCCGTGGTGATGGCGCAGCCTGGAAGCACCATCGAGGGCGAAAGCTCGCTCCTCGGCAACACGCGCATCGACGAGGTGTCGCCCGAGGCGCAGGCCCTCGGGATCCTGCCCGGCTTCACCATGGCCGCGGCGCGGGCGCGATCGTCGGAGCTCGCGGTGCGGGTGGTCTCGGCGCGCGCCGTCGAGAGGACCTTGGCGTGCGTGGCGGAGGCGATGCTGGCCCTCGGGAGGAGCACCGCGTTTTGCACCGCGGACGATATGGTGTTCGTCGACGTCACCGGCTGCGAGCATTTGCACGCCGGCCCGGGCGATCCCTCGGGCGCCCACACGTTGGCGGTGCGGCTTCGGGCGTGCGCCGCGTCGCTCGGGCATCCCTTCGTGCGGGTGGCCATCGCCCGCGGACCGCGCATGGCCGCGGCATTTGCACGGCACGCGCGTAGCTCGGAGAGCGATGCGCGTGCCGGCATGGCGCAGGTCGATCCCGATGATGAAGCCTTTGCGCGCCTTCCCATCACCGCGCTGGGGCTCGATGGCTCGCACCTCGATTGGCTCGGCAAATTGGGGCTCTCCACCATCGCGGATCTGCAAAAGCTGCCGCCCTCCGAGCTCGGCCCGCGCCTTCGGGATCGGGCCGTGATGGCGCTCTTGCGCGGCGAAGACGAGACCCCCCTCACGCCGTACGTGCCCCCTTCGCTGCCGGAGGAGTCGATCGAGCTCGAATATGGCATCGACTCGCACGAGTCGCTCCTCTTCGTGGCCAAGACCCTCTGCGATCGGCTGAGCGCCCGCCTCGCCGGACGCGCGCAGTGCATCGCCCGAACCGAGCTCGTTCTCGCCCTCGATCGCGCGCTCCTCCCCGAAGGAGAGCCCCCGCGCACCGTGCTCGCGTCGAACCTCTCGGCGCCCATTCGAACGTCGACCGAGCTGATGGCCGTGCTCCGCGCCCGCATCGAAGCCCACGCGCTCTCGGCCCCCGTTCTCGCCGTCACCTTGCGCGCCACCAAGCTCGTCGCCCACGAGCTCCGCGCGCGCGATCTGTTCACCCCCGAGGCCCGCGCCGCCATCCGCCTTCCACCGCTCGTCGCCGAGCTCGAGGCGGAGCTCGGAGAGCGCCAAGTCGGGATGCTCTGCCTCGAAAACCGCTGGAACCCCTCGCAGCGCATGCGCCTCGTCCCCTTTGCGAAGCGCCCGAAAGAACGAAGAGACCGGGAACGACGAGAAGAACCGGAACGACGAGGACCACGTCTCGAAACGGAGCGCCGAATCTCACGCGCCATCGAGCCGGGACGCTTTCTCCGCCAGCCGCTGCTCTATACGAGCCCGAACCCCGAGGCCCCCACGTTTTTCCTCGCGCGCAACGGCCTGGCCGAGTGGTGGCGAGGCCCCTCGCACGCCGCTTACGACGAGCTCGCCGTCTTCGATCCGGAGCTCGGCATGATCTGGCTCGTCCGCGACGCCCGAACGAAGCAGCTGTCCCTCTGGGGCTACATCGCCCATGTCTGACTCCACGCCCCCGGACATCGCCGCCCCGAACGCCGTCGTCCTCCCATTCCGCAAATCCCCCTCCAACCCCAGCCCCGCACCCGAAGCCACGACCGCGCCCCCCAAATCCCACTTCGTCGAGCTCTGGACGCGCACCAACTTCTCCTTCCTGATGGGCGCCTCCTCCCCCGAGACCCTCGTCGAGCGCGCCGCCAACCTGGGCTACGACACCCTCGGCATCGCCGATCGCGACGGCCTCTACGGCATCGTCCGCGCGCTCCAAGCCGGAGAGAAGCTCGGCGTTCGCATCGTCCTCGGCTGCGAGCTCACCGTCCTCGACGGCGCGTCATTTCACACCCTGCTCGTGGTGGTGCAAAACCATGCAGGATACACGAATCTTTGCCGCGTCCTGACCGACAGCCACGGCCGCCATCGCAAAGGAAAAGCGAACCCCTTTCGCCCCACGTCGCGGTGGGGCGAGCCGCTCCCCCGAAACCTCTACGCCGGCCTCCCGTTTTCGGCGATCGCCAATCACGCGGAGGGGCTCTGGGCGGTGGTCCACCCGGACTCGCCCCCGGCGCATGCTTCGATGGTCAAAGAGGCCTTCGGCGAACGGGCCAGCGTCGGACTCTACCGCCACCTCGACGGGGAAGACTTCGCGCGCACGCGCGACGCGGCGGCCCTCTCGGAGCAGTTCGACATGCCGCTCGTGGCGAGCAACCGCGTGCTCTTCGCCACCCCGCCCGACAAGCGAATCCTGGACGTCCTTCATTGCATCCGCGAAGGCTGCACCCTCGACCAAGCGGGTCGCGCGCTCATGCGCAACACCGAGGCGCACCTCAAGCCGGAGGCCTCGATGCGCGTCCTCTTCAAGGATCACCCCCAGGCCCTGGCCCGCGCGCGCGACATCGCCGACGCCTGCCGATTTTCGATGAAGGAGCTGAAGTACCAGTTCCCCGTGGGATCCTACGCGGCCAAGGGCGAGACGTGCAACGAGACCTTGCGGCGCCTCACGTACATCGGGGCCGAGGAGCGTTACGGGAAGAGTGTGCCCGAGGCCGTGCGCGAGCAAATCGAGAAGGAGCTCGCGCTCATCGAGAAGATCGATAAAGCGCCTTATTTCCTCAGCGTTCGGAGCATCGTCGAGATCGCGAAGGACAAAGACATCCTCTGCCAAGGCCGGGGGAGCGCGGCCAACAGCGCAGTTTGTTACTGCTTGGGCATCACGGCCGTCGATCCCTCGCGCTCGAACTTGCTCTTCGAGCGCTTCATTTCGGTCGAGCGGCACGAGCCCCCCGACATCGACGTCGACTTCGAGCACGAGCGGCGCGAAGAGGTCATTCAAGAGATTTATGCCACCTACGGTCGCGAGCGCGCGGCCATGGTGAGCGAGGTCATTTGTTATCGAGGCAAGTCGGCGTTGCGCGAGGTCGGCAAAGTGTTCGGCTTCTCCCTCGAGCAGGTGGATCGCCTGGCGGCGGTCGTCTCCTGGTGGGACAAAGTGAAGGAGGTGCGGGACGCCCGCCTCGCCGCCGTGGGCTTCGATCCCGACGATGGGCGCGTTCGTGCGGCGCTGGCGTGCGCGGTGGCCATTCAAGGCTTTCCCAGGCACCTGTCGATTCACGTGGGAGGATTCGTGCTCTCGGCCGAGCCCCTCGATGCCGTGGCGCCCGTGGAGCCCGCGACCATGAAGGATCGCACCATCATCCCGTGGGACAAAGACGATCTCGACACGCTCGGCTTCTTCAAGGTGGACGTGCTCGGCCTGGGGATGCTCACCGTGATTCGAAAGACGCTGGAGCTGGTGCAAGCGTGCGATCCGAGCGTCCGCGCGGAGAAGAAGGTCGAGCGACTGACCAAGATCCCCTCCGAAGATCCCCAGGTGTACGAGGCGCTCTGCCGCGCCGATACGGTCGGCGTCTTTCAAATCGAGAGCCGCGCGCAAATGGCCATGCTCCCGCGCCTGCGCCCGGAGGAATTTTACGATTTGGTGATCGAGGTGGCCATCGTGCGCCCGGGGCCCATCCAAGGGGGCATGGTGCACCCCTATTTGCGGCGGCGCAGCGGGGAGGAAAAAGCGACCATGCCGCACGCGTCGCTGGAGCCCATTTTGAAGCGAACCTTGGGGGTGCCGCTGTTTCAGGAGCAGGTGATGCAAATTGCCATCACCGGCGCGGGGTACACGGCGGGGCAGGCCGACGAGCTGCGGCGCGATATGGCGGCGTGGCGCCGGAGCGGGCGGCTCGAGCAGCATCGGGAGCGCCTCGCGCGCGGGTTCGCCGAGCACGGGATCGAGAAAGAGTTCGCCGAGCGGCTCTTTTCGCAGATCGAGGGCTTCGGCGAGTACGGATTTCCGGAGAGCCACGCCGCGAGCTTCGCGCTGCTCGTCTATGCCAGCGCATGGCTCAAGGTGCATCACCCGGCGCCGTTCGCCGCGGCGCTCATCAATAGCCAGCCCATGGGCTTTTATTCGCCCAGCACCATTTTGCAGGACGCCCAACGGCACGGCGTCACGGTGCTCCCCATCTCCATCGACGTCAGCCAGTGGGATTGCACGTTGGAAGCGGGCGCCATCCGCGCGGGGCTGCGGCTGGTGAAAGGGCTAGGGGAGAAGAGCTATGCGAGCATCGCCGAAGCGCGCTGCGCGAAGCCGTTCGAGAGCGTCGAAGACTTTGCGTCGCGCACGAGACTGACCCAGCGGGAGCTCGAGGTGGTGGCCGAGTCGGGGGCGCTCGCTCCCTTGGTGTCGCGCGAAGCCATGCGCCTGGCCCGAGGGCCGCGAAATGCGGACGCCTTCGCGGCGGGACGCGCCGTCCGCGAAGCGATGTGGATGGTCCGAGAGCCGCGGGGCATAGGCCTCTTCGAGGGAAAGCGCGCGGAAAGCGCCGACGCCGACGCCGACAATGCGAAAAATGCCGAAAGCGCGGAAAACGCCGAGAGCCCCCGCCCAGCGCGCCCTCTCCCCGCGTTTTCGCCCCTCACGCGCGCGGAGCAACTCACCTTGGACTACGAGCGAACGGGCTTTTCGGCGACCGATCACCCCATGAAGCTCCTTCGCCCCAAGTTGGCGCGGCAGAAGGTGCAAAGCTCGCGGGAGCTTTTGACCATACCCCCGGGTCAGCGGGTGAAGACGGCCGGGTATGTCATCTGTCGCCAGCGGCCGGGGACGGCGAGCGGGGTCGTCTTCATCACGATGGAGGACGAGTCGGGGTTCATCAATTTGGTCCTCTGGAATCGGATCTTCGATGCCTATCGGCAGATTGCTACGACGAGCCCGCTTCTTTTGGTTCGTGGAAAGCTCGAACGGGAGAAGGAGGTCGTGCACGTGATGGTCGAATCCATGGCGTCCCTCTCGCTGAGCCGCGAAGATGGCTCTATCCATTCGAAGCGCGCGTCTGCGCCGCGGGCAGGATCCTCCGAGGTGCTGCCCTTTCACGGCAAAAGCCGCGATTTTCATTAGGAGAGCCCCGACTTCGATGCGCCTACATCTTCTTCCGTTCCTCGCCCTCGCCGCCTGCTCCCACAACGCACCGCCTGCCTCCGGCGCCGGCGAGAGCTCGCTCACCGCGACCTCCACCGCGTCATCGGTGAAGGTCGCCTCCAAGCCCACCAAGCGACCGCTCGAGGAGCGCGTCTCCGAGCTGCACAAAGAGGCGCTCGCCTCGCGCGACGCCGTCGACTTCGTCCGCGCGATCACGCGGGACGTGGGGCACCGGCTCGCGGGATCGCCGAACGACGCCAAGGCGGTTCAGTGGGCGGAGAAGCGGCTCGTCGCGGGAGGGTTTACGTCGGTGCACCGCGAGAGCGTGATGGTGACGCGCTGGGAACGCGGCGCGGCATCGGGCTCCATCGTGAGCAAAGGAAAGCGCGCACCGCTCGATCTGCTGGCCCTCGGTCGCAGCGGGAGCACGCCGCCGGGCGGGATCGAGGCGCCCGTGGTGCGCGTGGAGACGCTGGCGGCGGCGGAGGCCCTCGGGCGCAAAGAGCTCGAGGGCAAGATCCTCTTTTTGGACGTCGCCATGCCGCGCGAGCGCGATGGCTCCGGCTACGCCCATGCGGCGCCGACGCGCTACCGCGGCTCGCAGGTGGCCCATGAGCGCGGCGCCGTGGCCATGATCGTCCGCTCGCTCTCGCCGAATCCGAGCGTGCCGCACACGGGGACGACCGGGCAGGTCGGGAGCGTGTCGGTGGCCGTTTCGGGGACGAGCGCAGACGCCTTGCGCGATACGTTGGCGCGCGATCCCAAGGCGAAGGTCCACCTGGAGAGCAGCGCCAAGACGCTCCCCGACGTCGAGTCGTTCAATGTGGTGGGCGACATTCGCGGCACCGAGCGGCCCGACGAGGTCGTGCTCTTGGGCGCGCACCTCGACTCATGGGACGTGGGCGAAGGCGCCTCCGACGACGGCGCGGGCTGCGCCATCGTGACCGAGGCCGCGCGCCTGGCAGCCAAATACGCGCCGCGGCGCACGATTCGCGTGGTCCTCTTTGCGTCGGAGGAGCTGGGCGGCGCGCCGGGAGCCACGGGCTACGCCAAAGCGCACGCTGCGGAGGCCGACAAATTCGTGGCGGCCATCGAGGCCGACGCGGGGGAAGGGCGCTCCCTCGGCTTCCGCGCCAACTCCGCGCCCGATCGCGTGCACGTGGTGCAGCGCCTCGAGAGCTTCCTCGCGCCCCTCGGCGTCGATCCCTCCCCCGGCGAAGCGCACCCCGGCGTGGACGTGGAGCCGCTCATGGAGAAGGGCGTCCCCATCCTTCAACTCCGCCAAGACATGAGCGCCTACTTCGACGTGCACCATACGAAGCTCGATGTCTTCGAGCGCATCGATCAAGCGTCGCTCACGCAGACCACCGCCGCCTACGCCGTCCTGGCCTACGCCACCGCCGAGCTCGACGAGACCTTGGGCCGCGCGCCGGTGAAGGCCCCGTCGCCGCACTGACGTTTGTACTCCTCGCCCCAGTCGCGCATGGCGAGGAGCATGGGCTCGGCGCTCCGGCCGAAGTCGGTGAGCTCGTACTCGACGCGCGGCGGCACCTGGGGAAACACCGTGCGCGTGACGAGGCCATCTTCCTCCAGCTCGCGGAGCTGCAAGGTGAGCATCCGCTGCGTGCAGTTGGGCACCTGCCGCCGCAGCTCGCCGAAGCGCTTCTTTCCCTTCAGCAGGTGAAAGAGGACGACGGCCTTCCAGCGGCCGCCGAGCAGCCCGAGCGTCACCTCCACGGCGCATCCGGTCGTTCGATCGTCCCCCCGCTTTTTTCGTCGCGCTTCGTTCACGTTGCTCCGCTCCGTCGACGGAAGAGGCCAGCTCGACCGTCATGGTACCTAATTGGGTACTACATACCAAAATTGTACGTACTTGTTCATTTTACTCTTAGCCCCGAGATCCGTCGGCGCAAGGAGACGAACATGAAAGCCTACGTAGTGCAGCCCAAGAGCGGAATCGACGGTCTCACCCTCATCGATCGGGCCACCCCGGCCCTCGGCCCCACGGACGTGCGCGTGCGCGTGCACGCGGTCTCGCTCAACTACCGCGATCTCATCATCGCGCGCGGCGTCACCAACCTCGCGAAGCCCATCGTCCCGGTGTCCGACGGCGCCGGAGAGGTCGTCGACGTCGGCAGCGCCGTGACCCGGTGGAAGAAGGGCGATCGCGTGGTCGCGTCGTTCTTTCCCACGTGGCAGAGCGGCCTGCTCTCCGACGCGCACCATGCGGCGGCCCTCGGAGGAGGGCAGGACGGTATGCTCGCGGAGGAGGTCGTGCTCCCCGAGTCCGCGTGGCTCGCGGTCCCGGAGCACCTCTCGTTCGACGAAGCGGCCACCCTACCGTGCGCCGGCGTCACGGCGCACAACGCGCTCTTCGAGTCGGCCTCCTTGCGCCCCGGCGATACCGTGCTCGTTCAAGGTACGGGTGGCGTGTCCATCTTCGCGCTCCAGTTGGCGAAGGCAGCGGGAGCGACTGTGGTGCTCACGTCCCAGAGCGCCGAGAAACGCGAGCGCGGAAAGCAGCTCGGGGCCGATCACGTCATCGACTACAAAGCCGATCCCACGTGGGGCGAGTCGGCGTTCGCGTGGACCGGAGGCCGCGGTGTCGACATCGCCGTGGAGGTGGGCGGGCCCGGGACCTTCAATCAATCGGTCGCATCGCTTCGCTATGGCGGGACCGTGAGCCTCATCGGCGTGCTCACGGGCATGGGCGGCGAGATCAACACGTCCGCGATCTTCCGCAAGGCTCTGCGCGTCGCCGGTATCTATGTCGGCTCGGTCGACATGTTCGAAACGTTCAACCGCGCGCTCTCCGCCTCGCGCATCAAGCCCATCATCGACCGCGTCTACGCCTTCGACCAGGCCAAGCAGGCCTACGAGCACCTCGCGAGCGCCAAGCACTTCGGCAA
This sequence comes from Sorangiineae bacterium MSr11954, assembly GCA_037157815.1. Classification (NCBI taxonomy): domain Bacteria; kingdom Pseudomonadati; phylum Myxococcota; class Myxococcia; order Myxococcales; family Pendulisporaceae; genus Pendulispora; species Pendulispora albinea. The sequence continues at coordinate 6,736,037 of CP089984.1, read as the reverse complement.
GGTGGTGATCCGCACCATTTAAGGAGGCGATCCTCCAGGGGCTACGCGCGAAATTTCCAGGTTCGGTCGAGCGAAGATCGAGAAATGACGTACTCGATGACGCCTCACCCCGCCGCCGGCAACGACAGGCTCGCGGTTCTTCTTGCCCACGGTGGCACCTTCGTCGCGTGGCTCCTTGCCCCGCTCATTGTCTACTTGGTCAAGAAGGACGACTCGAAATATGTGGAGTATCACGCACTTCAGTCATTGCTGTGGTCGCTTCTCGGGACGCTCCTCAGCTTGGCCACGTGCGGCCTTGCCATCCCCATCTTCATGATCTTTCACGGCATCGCCGTGTGGCGAACGCTCGAAGGCGTGGAGTACGACTACCCGCTGGTGGGCTCGTTCGCGCGCAAGGTGGTGTGCGGCGTTTAGCCGCATCGCACGTCATCGCATGGCGTGCGAGCGCGCGTGGACGAGCTTCGTGGTGTCGACCTGGAGGGCCACCAGCAAGGTAAAGAGCTTGCGGTACGTGGCGTGGTCCTCCGCCAGATCGGGCAGGGTGCGCCGGAGCTCGCGGGCGGCGGCGTCGTGCACCACCTTTTTGCCCATGTCGAGCGCCTCCAGCCGCCCGGTCTCGTGGGCCTCCAGGTCCATCTTCTTGATGATCTGCAAATATTCGCGGAGCACCACCTCCGTGACCGAGTGCGAAACGACGACCGACGCGCGCACCTCGCCCTCTTCGTCGAGGAACTCGATCGACGTCGTCTCTTCCTTCGGGGTGACCAGAAGGTAGTAGCCCGCGTACTTGGGCGACAGGCGCGCATCGTGCAAAAGGTCCTCGATGGTGGCCCGCCACTCGGCCCGCCGCAGAAAGCTGGCGCGCTCCCAGAGGTCCTCCGGAACCCGGATATCGCGAATGGTCGTCAATTTCGCTCCACCAGCGCCAGGCGGATCCCGAGCGCGACGAAGATGGCACCGGTGACGCGATCCAAAATGCCCTGCCAGCGGCGGTGCGTACCGCGCGCGGAGAACCAGTGGCGCGCCGAACCCGAAAGCCAACCGACCATGGCGTTCACCAGGGTCCCGGAAATGCAAAACATGGTCCCTAGAATGGCGAACTGCGCGGCGATATGTCCACGGGACGCATCGACGAACTGAGGAACGAAGGCGAGAAAGAAGATCGCGACCTTGGGGTTGAGCACATTGGTGATCACCCCCCGCGCAAACGTCTGCGAGAGGGTCGAGGGCGCCGGACGCGATCCGTGCAGCTCGAGCACACTCGATTCGAGCGCGCGCCCGCCGCCTCTGGCGAGGAGCGCCTTGCCTCCGACGAACACGAGGTACGCTGCGCCCAGGTATTTCACGACCGCGAAGGCATTGGCCGACGAGACAATCAGCGCCGACAACCCCACCGCCGCGAGCGCGGTATGAACGAGCCCACCGACTCCAATCCCCGCTGCGGCCGCGACGCCGTTGGGGCGGCCGCCCTTCACGCCGGAGGCGAGGACATAGAGCATGTCCGGCCCAGGTGTCAGGTTCAACGCGAGCCCGGTGAGGATGAAAAGCGCGAAAAGGTGAGGGTCGACCATCTCTAGTGTAGTCAGCATCGCATATTTTTTTCGGAGGGACAGCTTGCGAGGGGGGAAGCCACATCGAACGTTAAATGAAGATGCCTTTCCGCGACGACCTCTCGGCCTTGGAGACACGCCGCGCATCGCTCGAACGCGAGCTTGCGGGCATTCGCGAACGCAAGCGCGAGCTTGCGGAGCTCGATGAACGCGAGAAGCAGCTCGAACGGGAGCTTCAGGAGGCAGCTGCCGTTTTGGGATCGATGCCCGGCGCCAACCCGCCGCCGGCGGCGAGCCTCCTCGATAACGTTCGCGTCGCCAGCCCGTGCGATGCGTCGTGGGACGAAATGGAGGGAAACGGGCGCGTCCGATACTGCCTTCGCTGCGAGAAGAACGTCTACAACGTGTCGGGCATGCCACGGGAGGAGGCCGAAGAGCTTTTGCGTTCGCGCGGAGAGCTCTGCGTCCGTCTCTACCGGCGCACCGACGACACCGTGCTCACCACCGACTGTCCCGTGGGCGTGGAAGCGCGGCGCTCGAAGAACCGGAGGCTTGCGCTGGCCGCCATCGGCGGGAGCCTCATTGCCACGGGCGCCGGCGCATTCGCCGCGGCCGAGGGCAACGCGGGGGCGTGCAGGCGCATGGGCGGGACGGGCTACCCCGCCATGGAGCAAGGCTTCGAATACCTCACGCCCGACGACTTTCCATCCATCGAGGAAGGGGTGGTGGTCGGCCGTCTCGCGGGGAGCACGGCGCCGTCGGACGACGTGCTCGACTCGACCAAACTGAGCAACGCGTCCCCGTCGAGCCATTCGGCCCAAACGAGCAGCTCGAGCCAAACGAGCAACGCGTCCTCATCGAGCAGCTCGAGCCAAACGAGCAACGCGTCCTCATCGAGCAACGCGGCACCCACGTCCCCCAAGGCGCAGACGTCCCCCGTCTGGAAAGAGCCTTTGCGCGAACGCTACCGCGGGCGCATCATCAAGTGAGCTAATCCGCTACTCTTGGTGCATGCCGGAACTTCCCGACGTCGAGATGGCTCGACGCGATCTCCAACGATGGCTCCGCGGCGCCGAGATCACCGCGGCCCAATCGACGGACCGTTACATCGCACGCGGCTCGCCGCCCGGCTTCAAGCGAAGCCTCATGGGCCGCACCGTAAAAAAGGTGAGCCGGCGCGGCAAGTGGCTGCGCATCGAGCTCGATGACGGCGCCTACGGCCGCCTCTTCTCGCACCTGGGCATGACCGGAAGCTGGACCCGCGTCGAGCTGGGCGCACCCACGCAGCGTTGGGAGCGCGCGCGGTTCGACCTGACCCATCGCGGGCGCACGTCGAGTGTGCGCTACATCGACTCGCGCCGCTTCGGGCGCTTGGTGCTCGCGCGCGAAGACATCGAGGAATGGACGTCGCTCGGCCCCGATCCGCTGGTCGATGGCATCGACGAATCGGCGCTCTTCGCGTCGCTCGCCCGGCGCCGCCAAGCCATCAAAGACGTGCTGATGGATCAATCCATCCTGGCGGGCATCGGCAACATCTTGGTCACCGAGGCGCTCTGGCTCGCCAAGGTGGACCCACGCTCACCGGGCGACGCGCTCACCCGCGACGACGTGAGCGCCGTGGCCCAAGGGCTACGCGCCGCTTTGGAGCAAGAGCTGGGCGAGCGGGCGCGCGGCCAGCCCGACGTCTTCTCCGTCTACGGCCACGCCGGCAAACCTTGTCCGCGCTGCACCACCCCCTTCGTCCGCATCGTCCTCGGCGGCCGAGGCACCACGTTCTGCGTGCAGTGCCAGCCGCGCAGGGATGCGGTGGTGCGCAAAAAGCGTTGAGCCCTACTCGGCCCAGAGGGCGCTGAGCGGAAGGTCGATGGAGTCGAACGGCTCCGCGCGTACTTCGGCCTCGTACGTGTCGAGCAAAACCCACGTTTCGCGCTCGAGCCGGTAAACTTCGAGGAGCTCTAGCTTCGGGCTCAAAAGCCAGAGATGCCCCACGCCTTCACGGCGGTAGATGCGCATCTTCTTGCCGCGATCGAGCTGCACGGTGCTGTCGGAAAGGATCTCGCACACCCAGTCCGGGCGAATGCGAATGCCGGCCGGCGCGCCCTCGTCGAAGACGGTGCTTGGAAGCCGGTCGCGGTGCCAGCCCGCGAGATCGGGGACGACCTTGTCGGGTTTGGGGCCAAGGTGGAGCTCCGGCTCCACCAACATGACCCAACCCCCAGGACCATCGATGCCCGCGTCGAAAGACCTACCGAGCAGCGAGACGAGTCGCGTTTTGGTGCGCGCATGCCGCGGACGGGGTCGCGGCGACGTATAAAGCTGTCCGTCGAGGAGCTCCGCGACGACCTCGGGAGGCGCCGCCTCGAACGCGGCCTCGACCTCCGGATCGTTCGGAGCCGTGGGATCGAAGACCGGCCGCGCGGTGTTCATGCCAAAACATTAACACACGCCGCCCACCCGCGCACCGAACGGCCCGGCGCCGCTTCTTCAGTCCTGTTCCATCGGCCCCAAGTCCTCGCCGGAGAGCACGAAGAACGCCTCGCCGTAGGTCTTGAGGAGCTCGAGGGCCGTGTCCATGTCCTCTTGCGTGTGGCCGCGCGTGATGTTCACGCGCAGCCGCTCTTCGCCGAGCTTTACGCCGGGGTAGGTGATGGGCACCATCATCACGCCGCACTCGAAGAGGGCGATGTGCATGAACAGCGTCTTGCGCTCGTCGCGGCACATGACCGGCATGATGTGCGTGTTGCTGGCGCCGAGATCGAACCCCGCGCCGAGCAGCTTGGAGCGCATGTAGTCGGCTTTTTGATGCAGCTCGGTCACCAAGGCGGGACCGTCTTCCTCCAGCATGTCCAGGATGGTGCTGGCCGCCGCCACGATGGGGACGGGGAGCGCGGCGCTGAAGAGGAAGGCGCGCGCGGTGTGCTTCACGTGCTCCACCACCTCGCCGCTCGCGAGGAGCACCCCGCCGATGCCGCCGAAGGTCTTCGAGAAGGTCGAGACGACGATGGGCACCTTGCCCTCGAGCCCCATCTCCTCGAGGATGCCGGTGCCGCGCGTGCCCAAGGTGCCGGTGCCGTGCGCGTCGTCGACGATGAGCGGCGCGTCGTAGCGGTCGCAGATCTCGATGAACTCTTTGAGGTGCGCCCGGTCGCCGTCGAGCGAATAGATGCCCTCGACGATGACCAGCGCGTTCTTGCGCTCGCGCGTCTTCAGGATGCGCTCGAGGCTCCTGGCGGAGTTGTGGTTGAAGAACCGGATTTCACAGCCGCGCCCGGGCACCCCCGCCGCGAGGAAGCTCCCGTCCAGGATGCACGCGTGCGAGAAGCTGTCGAGGATGAGCGTGGTGTCCTTGTCGGCCAAGGCGACGATGGCGCCCACCATCGCTTGGTAGCCGGTGGTGGACACCAGGCAGCTCTCGAAGCCGAACCACTTGGCGAGGCGCTTCTCCAGGAGCGCGTGCTCGACGGTGGTGGCTTGGATGCGCGAGCTCGACAGACCGCACGCGTACGTGTCGACCGCTTTGCGCGCAGCTTCCTTCACCCTCGGGTGGTTCGTCAGCCCGAGGTAATCGTTCGAGCTGAAATTGATGAGAGGTCGTCCGTCGATGGACGCTCGAATGCCGCCCGCTTCGAACTCGCGATAAAACGGATAAACCTGTTTCTCGCGCGCTTCACGGATGCGGGCCAATTCGGCGTGTGCTTTATCGTCTATCCAGCTCACACGCCGGTAATTGCCACGGTTCTCCGGCTTTCGCCAGGGGGCAATGCGTGCGTAATCGTTTACCCGTGCGTCGCGCGTTTCTTACACGCGTGGCGCGCGCATCACCACCGCCGAAGCGTTGCCGTAATAGCCAATCGACGTGACCAGCACGGTGCGCACGTCGCGCACGTCGCGCGGTGCGCGGCCCGCGACGATGGGGGAGGGGTGCGCGCCCGCGAAACAGGCGAGCGCGGCGGCCATGCCCATCGCGCCCCCGGCGCCCAAGGTCTCGCCCAGCACCGATTTGGGCGCGGCGATGGGCGCGTCGCCGAGGACCCGCGAAATGGCCGCGATCTCCGCGTCGTCGTGGGGCTTGATGCCCGACACGCCGCTCACGACCAAGTCGACCGCCGAGGCCTCCACGTCGGCGTCCGCGATGGCGGTGCGGATGGCGCTCTCCATCGCCTCGGCGGAGGCGAAGATCAGCTCCTCACCCTCGGGCGCGTGGAAGGCCGTGCCGTAGCCGATGACCTCCGCGCGAATGGTCGCCTTGCGCGCGAGCGCGTGCTCCATCGGCTCCAGCATCACCAGCGCGGCGCCCTCGCCGAGCCGCGTGCCCTTGCCGATGGCCCCCAGGCGGCGAAACGCCAGATAGAGCGCCTCGCTCATGGCCTCGGCGCCGCCCACCAGCAGAGCGTCCGCCCGGCGCGTCTCCAAGTAGATGTCGGCGCACGCGACCGCGTCGAGCGCGCCGCAGTTGCCGTCGGAGACCGAGACATTGAGCGCGCGAAGGTCTTCCCAGATGCTCGCGTAGCCGCTGGCGCTGTTGCTCACCGTGTTGGGGAACTTGGCGGGGTTGATGTAGCGGGCGTCCTCGAGCTGCGCGACCCGATCGAGCTCGGTGATCGCCTCCAGGCTGCCGTACGCGTTGGAGCAGCAGATGCCCACCCGCTCGGGCGACGATTGCACGTACACCCCGTCGCGTTTGAAGCCGCTGTCGTGCATGCCCAGGCGCGCGGCCACGACCAAGAGCTTGGTCAGCCGGTCGAGCGTGCGCAGACCCTTGTCGCCCAGGTACTTCGTGGGATCGAAGCCCGGGACTTCGTAGACGGTGTTCTGCGCGTTCGGGTAGGCCGCGGCATCGAACGACTCGAGGGGCCGGGGCGGGGCGTTGGCGAGCGGCGCCGCCTCCGACAAGGCGCCGAAGAGCGGCTCGGTGCCCACCCCGACCGCCGAAACGACCCCCAGCCCGGTGATGGCGCGCGGCTTCAACGTGTTACTCCTGCTTCTCCTGGGTGGCCTACGAGGCGTGCGCGAGCGACGGCTGCTGCTCGCGGGGATCGCGCGGATCGCACATGGGCGGTTCGGGGAGCACCCCGGGGCGCGCGAAGCAGGTGACCGCGTTGTAGCCGCCGAAGGCGAGCGAGTTGTTGAGCACCACGTCGGCGCGGCCGCGGCGGGCCACGTTGGCGACCAGCTCCACGTCGCACTCGGGATCGGGGGTCTCGTAGCCGAGGGTCGGCGGGTAGATCCCGCTCTCGAGGGTGAACACGCAGGCGATGGCCTCGAGCGCGCTCGCCGCGCCCATGCAGTGGCCGATCATGCTCTTGACGCTGGAGATCGGCACCCGCCGCTCGCCGAAGACGTCGTTCATCACCTTGGCCTCGGCGGTGTCGTTGGCGCGCGTGCCCGTGCCGTGCGCGTTGACGAAGTTCACGTCGTTGGCCGTGAGCCCCGAGCGCGCGATGGCCGCGCGCATGGCCGCGATGCTGCCGGCCGCCTCCGGGTGCGGACGCGTGATGTGGTAGGCGTCGCACGAGAGGCCGTAGCCGCCGACCTCCGCCTGCGCGCGCGCGCCGCGGCGCACGGCGTGGGCCTCGGACTCGAGGACGATGACGCCCGCGCCCTCGCCCAAGATGAGACCCTGGCGGTTCAAATCGAAGGGCTGACAACGATCTTGCGCCATGGCCGCGAGGCGCACGAAGCCGCTGTATTGCAGCTCCTGAACGATCTCCGCCGCGCCGCAGATGACCACGTCGGCCCTCCCTGCGCGGATCAAATCGGCGCCGAAGCCGATGGCGTAATTTCCGGCCGCGCATGCCGCCGGCAAGGTGAGCACCATGCCCTGCGCGCCGATGGCGCGGGCCACGTGAATGGGCAGCAGGGTGGAGCCGTACTTGGGGAGCAGCGCGCGCTTGACGGCCTGCGGGCCCCGGTGAATCCAGCGGTGATCGAGATCGGCGATGATGTTCGCCTCGCCCATCGTCGTTCCGAGAACGACGGCCGTGCGACCGCCTTTGAGCTTGTCCTCGCCGACATTGGCGTCGCGGATGGCCATGCGGGCGGCGGCGAGGGTCATCGCCGAGCAGCGACCGGTGCGCCGAAGCTCGGCCTGGGTCAAATGGTCTTTGGCCCGGAACTGCTTGACTTCACCGGCATATTGACGGCCGAGCCCGCTGGCATCGAAGGATTCGACGGGCGAAATGCCGCTCCGCCCGATCTCCAGCGATTGAAAGAACTCGTCTTTCCCGAGGCCGATCGAGCTGACCACCCCGACGCCGGTGATGAAAACCCGCGGGACACCACCACCAGGGTTTAACCTGGCTGGCTCCACTTGGGGTAGGTTCAAGGGTTGGTTCGTCACGCGCAGCTTATAGCTCCCGGTCCGCGACATGAGCAATCTCTGGACCTGAAAAAATGACGCGTAAAACGATACGCGTGCGCAGCCTTTTTCGCTCGGCGGCTCGCTTGCATACGGCTCGCTCTCCGAGTAAGTGCCCGTCCTGATCGGGGGCACAGGATTGTCGTATGCAAAACCCCATACTTGAAGCTCGAGTGGATTATCGACCGCGTTTCGTCGCGCCGACTTTGGTGGAGGCCGTTCGCTCGCTCAGCGGCGACGAGCAACGGGGTTTTGTGTTCGTTCGCCCGGACGGGCAAGAGCGTTTCTGCTCCTTCGCGGAAATTCACCGCGAAGCGACGCGTCGCGGTGCGCATCTGGCTGCGCGCGGCCTCGCGAAAGGCGATCGGGTAGCGCTGGTCATCCCCGACAGCGATGAGTTCGTTCTCTCGTTTCTCGGCGCGATTTACGCGGGCGTCGTGCCCGTGCCCATGTATCCGCAATTATCGTTCAAGAACGTCGAGAGCTACCACGATACGGTCGCGCATATTACGCGCGCGTCGGGCGCTTCGCTGCTCCTCACCACCGCCACCACCCGGCCGTTCGTGGAGCCCGTGAAGGACAAAGTGGAGACCTTGGGGAGCATCGTTTCGGTGAGCGAGCTGGAAGGCCCCGCCCCGGGCTCCATCGATCATGTGAAAATTTCGCCCACTGATCACTGTTTCTTCCAGTTCACATCTGGGAGCACCTCGCGCCCCAAAGGCGTGGTGGTCACCCATGGGAATCTGGCGGCCAATAGCGAAGCCATCATGATCCACGGTCTGGCCAAGGACTCGTCGGTCGACAAGGGCGTGAGCTGGCTGCCTTTGTTTCACGATATGGGGCTCATCGGCTTCGTCATTGCTCCGCTCTTCACGGACATCCCCGTTGTCTTTTTGCCGACGGCAAGCTTCGTTCGTGCACCGCGCCTCTGGCTGGACGCGATCCACAAGCACCGGGGCACCATCACGTACGCGCCGAACTTTGCTTACGCCTTGGTCGCCAAACGTCTAAAGGACAAAGACGTGGCGGGCCTCGATCTTTCTTGCGTCAAAATCGCAGGCTGCGGCGCCGAGCCGATTCAGGCGAAGACCCTCCGCGACTTCGCGGAGAAGGTCAAACCCGCCAAGTTCGACCCCCGCGCCTTCTTGCCGTCCTACGGTATGGCGGAGGCCACCCTCGCGATCACCTTCGTCGAGCACCTCACCGGCGCACATTCCGATACAGTCGACCCGAAGGCGCTCCAGGAAGGAAAAGCGTCTCCCGCGAGCAACGGCGGACAAGAACTCGTCTGCTGCGGCCATGCATTTCCGGACCATGAAATCGCCATCGTCGACGAGCATGGCCGCCGCCTCGGCGATCGCGAGGTGGGGGAGATCATCGCGCGCGGGCCGAGCATCACGCTCGGGTACTACCAGGAGCCGGAGCTCACGGCCCAATCGTGGAAGCCGTACGACGGCGAGACGTGGCTGCACACGGGGGATCTCGGCTACACCGTCGACGGCCAGGTTTACATCTGCGGCCGCATCAAGGACATCATCATCATCCGCGGCCGCAACTACTACCCGCAGGACATCGAGTGGGCGGTGAGCGAGCTCCCTGGCATCCGCCGCGGCAATGTCGTCGCGTTCAGCGTCGACGTCGATGGCGAGGAGCAGCTCGTGATCTGCGCCGAAGCCTTCCAGAGCGACGCGGTGGGTCTGATCGAGCAGATCACATCGACCGTGGCCGGCCAAATTGGCCTTTCGGTTCACAAGGTCGAAATCGTTCCGCAGGGCTCATTGCCGCGCACGTCGAGCGGAAAACCACAGCGGCGCAAGACGAAGCAGATGTTCGAAGCCGGGACCTTGCCTTCCGCGAGAGCCACGCGGGCGGGCCAATCCGACCAAGATGCGCAAGACGCCCAAGAAAACGTATAATTCCGCGGGCCTGTCAGCGCATACGGGGCTACGCACTTGGCAGGTCCGATGGCAAATTTCGTACGCATGCCATTAGCTTGTCCCTTCGTCTAAAAACCCAGATAAAACGTTCAAGCATCCCCCACCGAGCGCAGCGCCATTCCGCGTGTGCGAGGGGGTCAAGAGAAGGAAAACGGACATGTCGTCAAGTCGGGCAGAGCTCCTCCAGATTTTCTCGAAGACCGCGACGGAGATCGTGGAAAAGGAGTTCTCCAACATTTCGGAATCGACGGTCATCAGCGAGCTCGGGATCGACTCGCTGGGAATGCTCGAGATCGTTGGGTCCATGGAGCGGCAGCTCAAGATCACGCTCCCCGATGAATCGCTCGCAGGAATTCAGACGGTCAAAGACCTCCTCGAGCTGGTGGAACGAAAGCGGCAAGGCGTTTGAAGATGCCACGGACGCGGCTTCGGCGGCTTCCGCGGCTTCTGCGGCTCCCACTGAATCGACCGAGTCTAGGTAGAGTGGCACGACCGATGGGTTGGCGTATGTCCGGTCCCGAAGGTCAACGACGAACGCAAAGCAGGGCTGAACTGAATCTTCGGCATGAACGATTGCGCCATCGAGGGTTACCTAGGGGGGCTTCTCGAAGCGCGGTAGCTCGAAAGAGCGTCGCAGGGTGGAGAGGTGCGGAGCTGGCAGCAGCACAAGGCAGGGAGACGGTAGCGACGTGAAAGATCCGACCAAGCACCACGAGCGACAAGAACGCCTTTACAGGATGTACAAGGAGTTCTTCGACAAGGCCGAGCAGGAGCGAAGGTGGAACCCGCTCCGCGACGTGCCTTACGATCGCATCGGGCAGGACACGCCGGAATCACTCATTACGGTCGCCGAGACCTTCTGTGCCGTCGAGAGCTTTTTGCCCGATTACGTCGCGCAGGGGCTGAACGTGGTTCGTCCCTATTTTGGTCAAGCCTGGTTCAGCGCCAACTGGGCGTACGAGGAGTCGAAGCACTCGCTCGCGCTCATGGAGTATCTGATGCGCTCGGGGCGGCGGACGCCGCAGCAGATGTTCGAGCTCCAGAACAAGCTGATGGAAGTGTCGTGGAAGCTCCCGTTCCACACCGCGCGGCAGATGACCATCTACGGCTGCTTCCAAGAGATGTCGACCTTCGTCATCTACGTGAAACAGGAGCAGCGCGCGAAGGCCGCCGGCGACGAGTGCCTGGCTGCCATCTTCCGTTTGAACGCGCGTGACGAGATTGCCCACTGCCGGTTCTACGAGGATGTGGTCCGCGTTCTTCTCGATGAAGACCGCCACGGAACCTTGGTGGATATTTCGCACGTGGCCAAAAATTTCGAGATGCCCGGGGTCGGAATCGTTCCCAATTACGACGATCGCGTGGCGGTGATGCGGGAAGAAGGGAAAGTGGACCGCGCGGTCTTCTTCCAAAAAGTGTTTTTCCCGGTTTTGAAATATCTCGGTGTCACGAGACAAGAGCTGCAGGAAGCAGCATGGGCGGAACGCGAGCGCATTCAGTGCGTGTCGGCGGCCGAATAAAGAGCGATGGCGAACGAAAATCTGAAAGAAGAGCTGAGGTCCCTCATTTCGGAAATCTCCGAGGTCGACGACATTCCGGACGACGCGGACTTCAAAGAGCTGGGCATCGACTCGATGATGGGCGTGGAAATCGTCGCTGCCATCGAACGTCAGTACAAGATCAAGGTAGACGACACCGAACTTCAACAGATTACGACGCTCACCAAGTCGTACGAGCTCGTATCGAGTAAGATTGCCGGATAGAGCTGCAGGCAAGAGCAGGACGGGAGCGGCAACGAGCTCGCTCCGTTCTGCGAATGCGCGCCAAATGGCCGCCAATTTGTCGCTTTAGTTGCTGTGCGACGGCCTCACGATGGTGGGCTTCGCCCCCCAAACCGCCCCTGGGATTTACTCGGCTCACTACGCTGCGCTCCGTGGGCCTCGGAGCAGAAGAATCGTGCGCGCACTTTCGATCCGATCGTCTCGATCCGGATCTAGCGGCCATGTAGAATCGTGCGAGTGACGTCGGTCGGTAAGTACACACTGCTCCGGGAGTTCCAAGATCGCGAGGCGCCGACGTATGCGGCGCGTTGTGAAGGGGGCGACGGGGCGTACGAATTGGTGGCGATCGAGCGGTATGCCACCGATATCACGGCGGACGCGGAGGACGAGGCCACCCTCGAGGAGGCTGCGCACCGCGCCCAAGTGCTCACGGAGCTCTACCACCCGAACCTGTCCACGGTGCGGGACGTGGTCGTCAGTGGCAAAGACGTGCTGGTCGTCAGCTCGTTCGTCGACGGCGAGAGCTACGATTCACTGATGCCCGGCGGCAAAGCGTTCGCCGAGTGTTCCTTTGCCCTCAAGCTGGCCATCGTGTCCGACGCCGTGGAAGGTCTCGCGTCGCTGCACGAGTTTGCGCGCGGCCGCGGGGCCACCTTGGTGCACGGCGGGGTCACCCCGCGCAACGTCATCCTGTGCTCCGACGGGCGCGCGCGGCTGGCGCGCGTGTGCAATCTGTTTCCGGAGCAGGTCAGCCCAGCGAGTCCGACCCTGGGCTACATCGCCCCGGAGTTGCTCGATCCCTCGCGGCAGCCGGAGCCCAGCGTCGATGTCTTTGGCGCAGGGGTGATGCTCTGGGAGGTGCTGGCGGGAAAGCGATTGGCGGTGCAGACCAACGCCCCGTCGCTCTTGCTCATGGAGTTCGAGAAGGGCCCCCCGCGCGGCATCCCGCTGGAGTCGCTCGCGTGGGCAAAGGCGTTCATCCCCATCGTCGAGCGCGCCCTCGCGCGCTCCGACAAACGCTACGCCGACGCCGAGCAAATGGCGCGGGCCATGCGCGCGGTGTTCGAGGCGGCGGGCCCCGGGGTGCGCGCGCGGGCGAGCGTCGACGAGGTGGCGGAGTTCGTCGAGAGGGCGGCCGGCGATCGCATTCGCGAGCGGCGGGCGGAGCTCGGGTTCACGGCGCCGCTCCCGATGCACTCGTCGCGCGCGACCATCGCGCCCAAGCGTTCGCGCACGTCCATCGCGTCCATCCCCGAGGTGCACCTTCCGCCGCCGCCGCGGGTGGCGCGCATCAAGCTATCGACCATGGTCGACGAGGACGAGTACGCGTCGCCTTTGCGGCTCGCCGCCTCGGATCAAGACGACAACTTGGCGGCGCTCGCGCCCATCGATCCCGAGGGCGACACCTTCCTCGTCGATGTGCGCGCGCGCGAGCTCCTCTACCGCGGCGGCGAGCCCACCGATGAGCGCGACGCGCTCCGCGAGGCGGCCGCCGAGGACGAGCTGCGGGGCGCCGAGGTGCACCACGGTGCTCTCCACGACCGTGCCCTCGACCACGGCGCCCATGGCGATGCGCCGGCGGAGGGCGAGCTCTCGCGCTTCTCGTCGTTGTCGGTCTTTCCAGCGCCGCAGCCGACGCGCACCACCGAGCCGCTGTTCGAGGATCGGCGCGGCCGTCGCCCGCTGTTCTGGGGCGGCATGGCGTTGATCGTGGTGCTGGCCGTGATCTTTGGGTACGGCCTCGGGCGCGGTCAGAAGAACTTGGCGCGCCCGGCGGCCGCCGCGCCGCGGTTGGAGGTGGCGCAGGCCGAGCCGCCCAAGCCCGAGCCGCCCAAGGTCGCCGCGGTGGCCGAGCCGTCGGCGCCGCAGCCCGCAGCGCCGTCGGGGGCGGACGCGCCGTTCGCGGCCTCGGAGACGTCGACCACGCAGTTCGAGGTGCTCGATGCGCCGCGGACCGAGGCGGCGGTTCTGGAGGTGCCGCGCGAGGCGCCGAGGGCCTCGTCGCGCCGGACGCGCCCGGGGCATGGTGGGTCGCGTCTGTCGGAGAACGCCGCCGCGTCACCCGCGCCGGCGACGCCTGCGCCGGGCCCCGAGCCGGGGGATTCCACGTCGTCTGCTTCGTCATCCAACCCGTCCAACCCGGAGGCGCGGCAGAAGTTCAACCCGCAGGGGATCTGAAATGATGCGCTCTGGCTTTCTTCGCCTCCGCAGGCTCCTTGCGGTGGCGGCAACCTTGGTGTCTCTCGCGGGGGGGATGAGTTCGGCGTATGCGGACGGGGTGGCTCCGGCGGCGGCTTCTCCGCTGGAGCGCGAGCAAGCGCAGTCGCTCTTTTTGCGGGGGAAGGAGCGCTTCGATCAAAAGGCGTTTCGCGAGGCGCTGGAGGCGTTTCGCGCGTCCTTGGGGGTCGTCAACAGCCCCAACACGCGCCTGTATGTCGGGCGTTGTTTGCACGAGACGGGCGATCCGCTCGGCGCCTATGTCGAGTTCGGGCGCGCGGCCATCGAGGCGCGCGAGGCAGCCGCCACCGACGGGCGCTACAAGCTCACGGCCGACGAAGCCGCCGCGGAGCGCGACGGCGTTCAGTCGGAGCTGGGCTTCGTCACCGTTCGCCTGAACGGCGCCGACGCCGCCACGCAGCTGCGCATCGCGGGGCACCGGGTGCGCGCGCCGCTCTCGCGCGGGGCGGCGGGCGGCGCGGGCGATACCAACGCCGAGGCGTGGCCCGTTTTGCCGGGCACCGTGGAGGTCGTGGTGGAACGCGATGGGGCCGATATCTCGCGTCGTACGATCAAGGTTGCGCGCGGCGCCCGGGAAACCGTGCAGATCGACGTGCCGCCGCCGCCGTCACCCAAGGCGCCCGCGCGCGCGGCGGGCGGCGACGATCGCACGTTTCGCACGCTGTCGCTCATCGCGGGCGGCGTCGGCCTCGCCGGCATGGCGACCTTCACCGTGGCCGGCCTCCAAGCCAAATCGACCTTCGACGACCTGGATATGCGCTGCAACGGCACGCGCTGCCGCGAGGACGTGAGCAGCGACATTTCGCACGGCACCACCATGCAGACCATCGCCAATGTGGGGCTGGTGGTGGGCGTGGTGGGCATCGCGGCCGGGGTGACCCTCTTCGTGGTGGGCGAGAGCAAGCGAAGCAGCTCGAGCAGCTCGAGAGCGGCGCTCTCCGTGATCACCACCGGCAACGGCATCGCTGTTCGCGGGGCGCTATGAAGCGTCGCCGGAGACGGTCGCGCCGCGCCTCGTGGTGGGGCGCTGCGCTCGGTGGGAGCGCTTTGGCCGCCGCGGCTTGCGCGTACGATTTTCACGCCTTCGACCCCATTGGGGACGATGGCGCCCACGACGCGAGCCTCGATCGCGGGGCGGAGGACGCAGGCCCAGGCCCGGGGCCGCGGCTGGATGGCTCGGCGGACTCCAACCTGCCGACCTGCGCGACCCCCGCGAACAAGTGCTTGAGCACCGCCATCGAATGCGGCCGCGCGGCCATCATGAAAGGCGACGATTGCCGAGGAAAATGCGGCATCCTCGCGCCCCCGGAGTGCAAAGGGGCGTGCAACACCACGGAGGAGAACGACAAACGCGACTGCCGCTCCACCTGCAACCGATGCACGGCTGACGCTGGCTGCGAAGACCCGCTCCGCTGCCGCGACGCGGTCGACGGCCGAGACTCCTGATCGCGCCGCCCGAGCGCAGCCAACGGTTCGACAGGGCAAAAATGCGCTAAAGTGCGCGCCCCATGTCCGAGCGTCCGCGTCCGAAGTTCGAGAAGGTCCCCCAGGAGCTTAATTTTCCCAAGGAGGAGCGGGAGATCCTCGCGCTGTGGAAAGAGAAGCGTATTTTCGAGCGATCGCTCGAGGAGAGCGCCAATCGGCCCACGTTCGTGTTCTACGAGGGCCCGCCCACCGCCAATGGATTGCCCCACAACGGCCACGTCCTCACGCGCGTGATGAAGGACATTTTCCCCCGCTACAAGACCATGCGCGGCTACTACGTGGCGCGCAAGGCGGGGTGGGATACGCACGGGCTCCCCGTGGAGGTCGAGGTCGAGAAGGAGCTCCGCATTCACGGCAAGGCGGCCATCGAAGAGTACGGGGTGGAGCCGTTCGTGAAGAAGTGCGTCGACTCGGTGTTTCGCTACACCGACGAGTGGGCGCGCATGACCGAGCGGGTCGGCTTCTGGGTCGATCTCGAGGACGCCTATGTCACGTACCACCGCAGCTACGTGGAGAGCGTCTGGTGGGCGCTCACGGAGCTGTTCAAGAAGGGGCTCCTCTACCAAGGGCACAAGGTCCTCTGGTGGTGGGCCCAGGGCGGCACGGCCCTCTCCTCCGGTGAGGTCGGCCTCGGCTACCGCGAGGTGGACGATCCCAGCGTGCTCGTTCGCTTCCCGCTGACGGCCGACGTGCCCGATCCGAGCGCACCGAACGGCGCGCCGCTCGTCCCGAAAGACGCCTCGCTCCTGGTGTGGACGACCACCCCGTGGACCCTCCCTTCGAACGCGTACGCGGTCGTGCACCCCAAGCACCGCTACGTGGTGGTGCGCCATGGCGAAGAGGCGGGCTCGCCCCGCTACGTCATCGCCAAGGATTTGGTCGAGGCCATCGGCAAAAAGCTGAAGACGGAGCTGGTGGTCGAGCGCGAGTTCGCCGGCGCGGACCTGATCGGCGCGCGCTACACGCCGCCGTTCGACCTCTATTCGCGCGAGCTCGGCACCCGCACCCCGTACTGGACCGTCAAAGGCGCCGACTACGTGACCCTCGATACCGGCAGCGGCATCGTGCACACGGCGCCCGCGTTCGGCGAGGACGACTTTCAGACCCACCGCAAGGTGCTGGAGTCGCTCCCGCGCGAGCAGGCCGACGCGCTCCCTCTTCTCTGCGCGGTCAAACCCGATGGCACCTTCGTGCCCGAGCTCACGCGCTACGCGGGGCGATGGGTCAAAGACTGCGACAAGGAGATCCAAGAGGAGCTCCGCGAGCGCGGATTGCTCGCGCACACCGAGCTCTATCGCCACCAATATCCTTTCTGCTGGCGCGCCTCCTCCGATCCGTTGATCCAGTACGCGCGGCCCGCTTGGTACATCCGCACCACCGAGAAGATCCAGAACGCGATCCGGAACAACCGCACCGTCGAGTGGCTGCCCGAGCACATCAAAGAGGGGCGCTTCGGCGACTTCCTCGCCAACAACGTCGATTGGGCCCTGTCGCGCGAGCGCTATTGGGGAACGCCGCTCAACATCTGGATCAACGACAAGACGGGGAAGATGGAGGCGCCCGATTCGGTGGACGCCATCCTCGCCAAGAACCCGCGCGCCTTCGACGCCTTCCACGAGGCCAAGAAGAAGGATCCGAGCTTGAGCCCGCACCTCATCGTGCACAAGCCGTGGATCGACCAGGTCACCTGGCAGAACCCGGGCGAGGAGGGGACGTACCGGCGGGTGGGCGACGTCATCGACTGCTGGTTCGACTCCGGCGCCATGCCGTTTGCGCAGTGGGGCTTTCCGCACACGGGGCAGGACAAATTCGCCAAGAGCTTCCCGGCGGACTTCATCTCCGAGGCGATCGATCAGACGCGCGGCTGGTTCTACACCTTGCTCATGATCGCGACCTTGGTCTTCGACGAGGAGTGCCAGAAGCGCTACGGCCTCACCCCGCGCGAGTACCCGCTCCCGTACAAGACGTGCGTCGTGCTCGGACACATCTCCGACAAGGAAGGCAAGAAGGAGAGCAAGTCCGTCGGGAACTACACGCCGCCCGAGGTCATCCTCGATTGCGTCCGCATGGAGTTCGCCGTGCTCGATGGTGGCGATGGCCATGCCTACGGCGTCACACCGACCAAGGGAACGGCGTACATCGCGCGCGAGGATCTGGAGGGGCTCGACTTGAAGGCCGGCTCCACCGTGCTCGCGTACCGCCTCGATGGAAGCGGCGAGCGCCTCGAGCTCAAAATCGAGCCGGCGAAGAAGCTGCGCCGGCGCGTGGTCGTTCTGCACCCCGACGACGTCAAGGCGCTGGGCGCCACGTTCACCGCCAAGACCGACGTGAAGCCGGTGGAGGTGCCGTGGCTTCCGGCGGGCGAGCGGATCGTCATCGAAGATCCTTCCTCGTCGGCCCCGGGTGCCGATGCGTTTCGCTGGTTCTTCTACGCGTCCAACCCACCTTGGAGCGCCACGCGCCACTCGCTCACCAACGTGCGCACCTTGCAGAAGGAGACGCTCATCAAGCTGCGCAACGTCTACTCCTTCTTCACCATCTACGCGTCCATCGACGGCTTCGATCCCGACGCGCCTCGGCCGGCGCTCTCCGAGCGGAGCGAGCTCGATCGATGGATGCTCGATCTGGTCGGCTACACCACCAAGAACGTGCGCGACAAGCTCGATGCCTACCAGCTCTTCGAGGCCACGAAGTACCTGGTGGAGCTGGTCGACGCGCTCTCCAATTGGTACGTGCGAAGGAGCCGCGACCGATTCTGGAAGACCGGGTGGGACGCCGACAAATCGGCCGCCTACGCGACGCTCTACGAGTCGCTGGTCACCCTCACCGGCTTGTTCGCGCCCTTCGTGCCCTTCGTGACGGAGGATATGTACCAGAACCTGGTGGTGCGCCCCGCGCGCGTGGCCGGCAAGGAAGACTCGGTGCCGCCGAGCGTGCACCTGACCTCGTACCCCGAGCCGCCCGCCACCTTCGACGACGAGCTGCGCTCGGCCATGTACGCCGTGCGCGATCTGGTGAGCCTCGGTCTGCAGGTTCGCACGCAGGCCAAGCTGAAGGTGCGCCAGCCGCTCCGCAGCGCCCATGTGATCGTGAGCGACAAGGGCATGCGAAAGCGCCTGGCGCGCTACGAGGCGATGATCCGCGAGGAGCTCAACGTGCTCGAGGTCGAGTTCGTCGAGGACGCGCAGGTGCGACAATACGTGACCTACAAGCTGAAACCGAACTTCCGCACGCTCGGACAGCGCGGTCTTGGCAAAGAGGCGCAGTCGCTCAAGAAGGTGCTCGCGGAGATCTCGGCGGAGGAGGCGGCGCGCATCCATGGGGAGCTCGCCGCGAATGGGACGGTCGTGGTGGCAGGGGTCTCGCTTTTGCCCGACGATCTCGAGGTCGCGTTTACCACCCACGAGGGATTTTCCGCCGCCGGCGATCGCGTGGGGGTGGTCGTACTCGAGACGACGCTGGATGACGAGCTGCGCGATCTCGGCTTTTTGCGCGAGGTTCAGAGCCGCGTGCAGGCCGCGCGCAAAGACCAGGGGCTCGAATACACCGACCGCATCAAGCTGTGGCTGTCGGGTGGAGAGCGACTCGAACGAATCGCCTCGCACTATGGCGCGAGCCTCGCGAAAGAAGTGTTGGCGACCGAGATCGTGGTCGATAAGGGCGGCGCCGCCGGCACGCGCCGTTCCGATGGAACGGGACGTAAGGAAGACGAGGTCGATATCGACGGCGAAACGGTCGGAATCGCCATCGAGAAAATCGGCTAGCCCCGGAGGGATCCTGGAGCGGACTTCAGGATCTCTCTGATATCGTGCAAGGGTGGGGAAGGGGAGAGAGCAAGTTGCCGAGGTGACGTTCGTGCGAAAGCCGCAACTTGCGCGAGCCGAAGTGATCGACAAGGCAACGCGCGTGAGGCTCGAGACCGAGGTCGAAGCCGCCCTCAAGCGACGTCCCCCGAACGAAGGCAAGCTGGCTGGCGCACTTCGCGCGGTGGCCCCGTACAGTGCGAGCGTGCGCAACGCGCTCGCCGAGGCCCTCGGTGTGATGGTGCGCCGCAGCTCGTTCAAGCGCGAGCTGTACACGGCCTCGATTCGCTCGCTCGCGGACGCGGGGGACAAGCGCATCGCCACGCTCTTGCGCACGGCGCTCGGGGGCGAGGAGGCCGGTTCCAGCGCCGCGCTCAGCGCCGCGTGTTTTTGCGCCGATCCTTCGCTCGCGCCGGTGCTGGCCAAGCTGGCGGCGAGCCGCCAGTCGCACCTGGCGTTCGGCGCCGAGATCGCGCGGGTGGTGCGGGGCGAGTCGAATGGGACGCACCTCGGTTCGCTCGCGCCGATGATCAAGGAGAGCCACCGGATTGCGCTCTGCACGGAAATGCTGGTGCCGCTCGCGCGCGCCAAGCCCGTGCCGCATGGCATCGCGCCGGCGCTCAAGGTGCTCCGCGGTGCGGAGCGGCATTTGGGGCGGTGGCTGGTCATGGCGGAGGTCGCGGCCAAGGCGGGCGACGAAGGCCCCGCGGAGGAAGCGCGCGAGAAGTCCAAGGTGGGCCCCAGCAGCGCGCGCGCAGCATGGTCGCTGGTGCTCTGGGCGCTCACCGATGCGATCCAGCCCGGCGCCGCGGTGCCGGAGACGCGGCCGACGGTGGAGCTCATTGCGCGCCTCTCGGATCGACCCAGCGCCGATCGCGATACCACGTTCCTCTTTCGGCTGGCGCGCGCCAAGGCCACCCTGTGCCGGCCCATGTTGGAGGCCTGCGTCAAAGCGCTCCCCTTGTCCGATGAGGTGGGCATCCGTGCAGCGCTCTACCTGGCGCGCGATCACGGGCGAGACGATTTGCGTCAAGCGCTGGTCGACGCGGCCCATGGCGATGGCTCGGGGGCGCGGCGTGAGGAGCTGCGCGGGGTCTCCACGGCGGCGCTGTGGGACTTGGGCATGCAGGACGTCGCCGTTCCACTCGCGGAGGAGTTGATCGCGTCGAAGTCGATTGGGAACGTGGCATGGGGCGCGCTGACCCGCGCCGCGGCCATCAGCCGCGCCCGTGCAGTGGCGAGCCCAAGTACCGATGGTCTCGCCGGCGACCAAGCACCCATGCTGGTTCACGAAACCGCGATGCGATGGATTCAGTGGGGGTGGCTCGAGTAGCTCGCGCGGGCTACCATCTATTCTGAATGCAATCGTGGCGTGGATCCGGCCTGCATGCCGCCCTTCTGGGGATCGCGGTGTGCACGTTCGCGGTCACCGTGCCGGCGAACGCCCCCGCCGCCGAGGTGGACGAGGTGCAGGTTGGCTTTCGCGACGGCACCGGCAAGGACATCGATGTCGCGCTCGAGCGCGCCTCCCTGGAGCGCACGCCGCCCGAGCGTGCCCCGCCCACGGCGGACGCCAAGTACGAAGATCCCGATGCGCTGCGGGTGACCGCGATGGTCCCACCGCAGGCCGCCGTTCCCTCGTTGGGCGTGGAGTCGCTCACGGCCACGGGGACCAAGCTCGATCGCATTCCGGAGATCGCCCTGGAGTCGGTGACGTGTCCGCCGCTCGCGCCGGCGCGCTTTCGTTGCTTTGCCACCGTTCCCTTGCGGTTCGTGGTCGACGAGATCGATCGCGCCCATCCGGTGGTGGAAGCGCGTTCGCTGCGCGCCGAGGTGGGCGGGGCCATCGTCGTCCTCTCGAAGGGGCGCAAGCTGCAAACGTTGCGGGTGGCGGGGCCGCGCAACTCGCCGGTCGGGCCCATTCCGCGGCTTCGGGCCACGCTCCGGCCGTTCGTGCTGCGCAACGTACCCGGCGGCGGGCCTGCCATCGGCGGCAACGATGCGGGCGCCATGGCGCAGCTGCGCACGGAGCTGGCCTTGGCGTCGGCCGTGTGGGGGCAGTGCGGCGTCACCTTCGGCCCCGCGCAGGCGCTCGATGTGCGCGTGATCGATCCGCCGCCGCCGCACCTGGTGGCGTTCGGCGACGACATGGGCTTGCCCGCCAGCGGCGGCGAGGTTCGCGTGCGCATCGACGGGCGGGAGGTCACGTTGAACACGCGCCCGCGCGAGTCGGCCGATCGCGCGGCGCGGGAGTTTGCTGCGGTGGCCTCGCGGGCGGGCTTCATGGCCGTGGTCTCGCCCAACGCGCGCATCGGCCCCGGCGCCATGGGGAGCGTCGATGTATCGCTCCGGCGAAAGAGCGGGCAGCTGGCCTCGGCGGAGCTGGTCAACACCACCGACTCGACCTTGAGCGTGCGGGTCGGCGCCGTGGACTTCTCCGACGGGCTGCAGCACTTCGGCGACATGGACTCCATGGCCGGGACGTTGGAAGAGCGCACCTTGATCAAGGCGCTGGACGACGGCGATCCCACGACCATCGAGCTCATCGTGATCCCGCAATTCGCAGGCGGCGGGCGCATCGGCGAGTCGTTCATCCAGAGCGACCTGTCGAGCGTTCGCAATGTGGTGCTGCTCGATCGCGCGGGGGTGCGGGCGCGCCGCAGCAGCCTGACCTTGGCGCACGAGCTCGGGCATGTGCTGATGAACGTTCCGGGGCACCCCGACGACTACGGGATCGACACGCCGACCTTGCTCATGGACTCCGACGCCTCCGACGCATCGCCCTTCGGGCCGCGCCGGCTCACCATCGACGAGTGCGCCCGGGTGGTGCGCGAGTCGGGGCCGCGCGCCAAGATCCCGCTGCTCGTGGAGTGGCCGCTGGGGCCGCTCAAGGAGCCCCCGCGGATCAAGCCGGCGCGCATCCCGATGCGCGATACGGCGTCGCCGTCGACGCCTGTAGGCGGGCAGTAGCCCCGCTCGCGCCTCTCGACCCCGTACACGTCCCCGTTCCTGTACACGTCCCCGAAGCACGACCCGCGATCGGGTACGGAACGTGTACGGATTGGCGAGGGCGCGGGGCGCGGCTCACGCCGTCGCCACCACCCGCCGCAGCAGATCCACGGCCACGTCTTTGCGCGAGTGCTCCGTGTCGGCGGGGCCCACGCAGGCGGGGCAGCCGCCCGGGCAGGGGCAGCGTTCGATGAGGCGGAGGGCCCGCGCGAGCAACGTCTCGCGCTGCTCGAAGATGCGCTGCGAGAGGCCGGTGCCGCCGGGGATGTGCTCGTAGAGGAAGAGGGTCGGGTTGTAGCCCGCCGTGGGGCCGCCCTTCGCCTTTCGCGGCAGCGACGCGCCGTCTTCGTTCTCGTGGGCATCGCCGAGGGTCGCGCCCAGATCGCGCGGATCGCACATGAGGGCCAAGGTCGATACGGTCTCCAGCGCGATGCCGATGCCGCGCAAGGCGTCGATGGCGGCGGTGCGCCCGGCGGGGATCTCGGCGCAGATGCGCTCGGGGATGGTGAGCCAAAACGCCGTGGTGTGCATCTGCATTTCGGGCAGGAACACCTCGCCGTAGCCGGCGTTCTCGTGCGTGTAGAACTTGATCTTTTTGTAGCCGACCACCTTCTCGACCACGCTCACCTCGCCCCAGCCGCTGGGCCAGTCGGACGAGCTGGTGGCGGCGCCGAGCGCGCTCTCCTCGAGGATGGAGATGTTCGTATAGGTCATGGCGTCGGTGAAGTAGTCCGGCTCCACTTTGCGCACGAACGCCTTGTGGTTCTCGTAGTCGAACTTCTCCACCTGCCAGCACTCGCCGTCGTGCTGGTAGATCGCCTGCTCGTGCAGCATCGTGTGCGAGCCGCGCCAGTCGATCTCCGCGATGGCCTTATCGCGCGCCACGTCGACGATGATCACGTTGTCCCACCCCACGCTGCGAAGGGACACGCTGTTGGCCGGGTACGCGTCGGCGGCCCAATGGTACGTGCCGCGCGTCTCGTGCAGCACCCGGCGCTGGGCGAGGAAGTCGAGCGCCTCGCCCGTCTCCTCCGCGGTGAGCCCCCCGTAAGCCTCCCCGCGCGCAAAGGGGAGCTCGAAGGCGCCGCACTTCACGTGCTGGATCACGATCTCCACGTTGTCCGGATCGATGCGCGCCTCCTCCACCGGTGCGCCCAGCAGGTACCCCGGCTCGCGCGCCAGGTACTGATCCACCGGCGCGCTCGAGGTGATGAGCACCGCGATGGATAGCCCGCCGCGCCGGCCCGCGCGCCCGAAGCGCTGCCAGGTTGCGGCGATGGAACCGGGGTAGCCGGCGCAGATGACCGCGTCGAGCTCGCCCACGTCGATCCCGAGCTCCAGGGCGTTGGTGGCCACGATGGCCAAGAGCTCGCCCGCCCGGAGCGCGCGCTCGATCTCGCGGCGCGCCTCCGGCAGATAGCCGCCGCGGTAGCCCATGATGCGAGCCGGATCGACGTCGGGCGCGACCTTGTCGCGCAAGTAGCGGAGCATGATCTCCACGTTGTTGCGCGAGTGCCCGAAGATGAGGGTGGGGACCTTGGCACGCACCAAATCGGCGGCCAGCATCACCGCTTGCTTCACGTAGCTGGCGCGGATGCCCAGCTCCGCGTTGACCACCGGCGGGTTGAAGAGAAAGAAGCGCCGGTCGCCGCGCGGGGCGCCGCTCTCGGCCAAGAGCTCCACGTCATCCTCCGGCAGGCCGAAGAGGCGCGCGGCGTGCTCGCGCGGGTTGCCGATGGTGGCCGTCGCGCCAATCAAGACGGGGCGCGAGCCATGAAAGGCGGCCACGCGCAAGAGGCGCCGGATCACGTTGGCCACGTGGGAGCCGAAGACGCCCTTGTACATGTGCATCTCGTCGATGACGAGGTACGCGAGGTTCTGGAACGTGCGCGCGAAGTTGGTGTGGTGCGGGAGGATGCCGGTGTGGAGCATGTCCGGGTTGGTGAGCAAGATCCGGCTTCGCTCCCGCGCCGCCCTCCGTGCGTCGCCCGGTGTGTCGCCGTCGTACACGATGGCGGAGGTGGCGATGCCGGCGTGGGTCATCAGCTCCCGCAAGCTCGCCTCTTGATCGCGCGCCAGCGCCTTGGTCGGAAAGAGGTAAATGCCGCGCGCGTCGGGATCGTCGCGCAGGGCCTCGAGCATCGGGAGGTGAAAACACAGGCTCTTGCCGCTGGCCGTGGGGGTGGCGACCACCACCGCGTGCGAGCGCGTGCGCTCTCGGGCCAGCTGGAACGCGCGCGCTTGATGCGTGTAGAGCGCATTGATTCCGCGCTTTTGCAGGGCGGAGGCGAGCGGCTCCGAGAGACCCTCGGGGAAGGGGACGACCTTGGCCTCGGCGCCGCCCAGGTGTTCGTCGGCGCAGAAGCACGGACGCACGATGTTGCTCTTCAGCCAGCGGTCGAGGACCGATTCGACCCCCCGCGAGTTGGACCAAGCAGCAGATCCAGAGTACGGCATGGGGGTACACTAAACAAATGTATCGTGCCGCGAAAGGGGGACGAAGAGGGCCCGCGCGCAGCGCGGTTCCGGCTCGACGCGCTCGCGCTGGAGTGGGTGGACGATACCGTGGTGGAGAAGCGCGATCGGTCGCGCGCCGGGCGCTCGAGCGCGAGGTGGCGCCCCGATCCGATCTTTGAAAAGGCCGCCGCGCCCACCGCGGTTCCCGAGGTGCACCGCGCGGACCGCGTTGCTGGGCGGGAGCACCTAGGCCTCCCCGACAGGCGCTGCGCGCACCGCCGCGCTTCAGCGAATGGCGACCGGGTTGATGATCGCCTGCGTCGTACCCGTGTACTTGGGGTGTCCGAGCACGAAGAGGAACTCGTACGCTTTGTCCTTGGCCAGCGCCGCGGTCTGGATGTTCTCCAGCACATAGATGCCCTTCTTGGCGATGAGGAACTGATTCACCTCGAAGGTGCCGGCGCCCGGCTCGGCGGGCACCACCTCGAGGGCCCACGTATCCGCGCCGACGGCCACCACGCCTTTGGCCGCCAGATACCGGGCGGCTTCGCGGTCGATGCCCGGTCCGCCTGCCAGGAATCGCTTGTCGTCCTTGCCGATGAGGCCCAGCCAGCCCGTGTGAAAGAGCACGACGTCGCCCTTTCGCAGCTGCACGTTTTGCTTTCGGGCGACGGCCTCGATCGCGGCCGCCCCGAACGACGTCCCTTCGCGGACGAGGTCCGTTCCGAAGTGCGCGGCCATGTCGAGGAGCACACCGCGGGTCACGATGGGCGGAACTTTCTCCAGACCGAGCTTCTTGACGCCGTGGACGGTGACGAAGTCCACCTCTCTGTTCCCGTTGTAATAGACGTTGTCGACGCCGACGTGGCCGAGGCCATTGAGCTGCGTCCCCACGCCCATCCACCCTTTGATCATCTCGTCGTTGTAGGTGAGCTTGTTCGGCCCGATGGTCTTGCCGGCCGGCGTCTCGGGCTGCGTCATGAACACCTGAAAGGTCCGGTGCCCGTAGGCCGGCGTATCGTGGTTGACCTCGATGCCCAATGAATACGTCTTGCCCGTGGTGATCGACTTGGCCGCGTCGCGAACGAGCTCCGCGTCGAGCCGGTTGGCGGCGCCGATTTCGTCGTCGCGGCCCCGCGACCTGGTGCGCGTGCTCGAGCCCTCCGAGCTTCCGCGGCGGCCCATCTGGCTCGTGGGCCACCCCACCTCGCTGCGCGCGGCCCGGGTGCGGGCCGTGTGGGATCACCTGACCCGCGCCTTCGAGCGCGATGCGCCGCGCCTGCGGGGCGAGCTCGGGACGGTCCTCGTCCCGCCAGCTCGTGCTCCGGGCTAGCCCTGCGAGGGTGGCAGCTTCTGTCCGCGCATGACCACTTGGTAGTCGCGCACCTGAAAGCCGCCCAAGGTCTCGGCGCCGGAGACGTTCACCGCATCCCATGGGACGTCGTGAATGGTGCCCGTGGTTTCGTCGATGAAGTGGTGGTGCCGCTCGGTCTTGGGATCGTAGACGAGGCGGCCTTCCGCCAGGATGAACTCCCGCAGGAGCCCTTTTTCCACGAACAAATTGAGCGTGTTGTAGACGGTTGCCCGGCTCAACATGGGGAAGCCGCGCCGCACGTTGTGCCAAACTTGGTCCGCCGACGGATGCTCATCGGTCCGAAGAACGTATTTTGCGACGGCCACACGTTGGGCCGATGGCTGGATGCCATGATCGCGTAACAGGTCGACGACATCGGGGAGCACTGCCTTTAGACTGTGTCCAAAAATCGACCGAGTCAATGGCCGAGGGGGAAGACAGACCCTGGTCTCCCGCATCGAAATTGCGTAAGTATCGCGCGGCCTGGAATTTCCATGGGAAACGAAACCACTACCACCGACCCCATCCAAGCCAGCGATTCCCCGGCCGAGCCGAGCGCGCCCGCACCCGACCCCATGATTCAAGCGGGGCACACCGCGACGGCGCCGCTGTCTTCCTTGCCCGCGCCGGACGTTCCGCGGTTGGGGGCTCCTTTTGGCTCATCGGGGATCATCCCCGGGGCGGAGGGGAGCGGTTCGCCGTCCTACGCCTTTCTCTGCATCGTGTCGATCATCTCGCTGTTCGCGGATGTCTCGACCAAGCTCTGGGCAGAGCGCACGCTCGACGGCTATCCGGGCATCATCCACGTCTGGGAGAACCACATCGCCTTCATCCTCGCCAAGAACCGAGGCGGCGCATGGGGGCTCCTTCAGTCCACCAGCGAGAACGTCCGCCGGCCGTTCTTTCTGTTGGTCTCCGCCGCGGCCATCGCGTTCATCGTCACGCTCTACCGCAGGCTCCAGCCGCGGCAGCGCGCGCTCAAGTGGGGGCTCCCGCTGGTCCTCGGCGGCGCGCTGGGGAACGTGTTCGACCGCATTCGCTATGGGCACGTCATCGACTTCATCGACGTGCACGTGGTCTACAAAGGCCAGGATCACCACTGGCCGACCTTCAACGTGGCCGACATCGCCATCTGCGTCGGCGTGGCCTTGATGGCCATCGACATGTTCGCCGCCCGCCGCCCGCGCCTCGCGCCCATCGATCCGATTTTCATCACGCCGCCGCCCGAGCCCGCGTTGCCCGAATCGCCCGAGGCATCGGCGTCGCCCGAGGCGCCGCCGGGTGAGGGGGAGCCACCCGCGCCGGAGGCCGGACAGCAGGCGCCGCACGAGTCCAAACCGGCCGACTGAGCGCAGGCGCACATGCGACCCGAGCTCTTCAATCTGTTCGGCGTCGGGTTCCCTGCTTATTTCACGTTGCTCACCACCGGCTTTTTGGTGGCCACCGCCTTTGCGGTGCTGTGGGCGCGGCGCATCGGTGAGAACACCGACGCCATGGTCGATCTGGGCATCGCCATGCTCATCGCGGGGGTGGCGGGCGGCAGGCTTTTGCACGTCTTCGCCGATGGGTACTTTTGGGACTACGTGCACCTGTGCACCAACCCCGCCGCGGTGGATTGGCCGCTCGGCAAGGCGGAGTGCCTCTCCACGTACGGCGGCACCTGGGACGCGGCCCGGCAGGTTTGCCATCCGCAGGAGGCCGACTGCTTTGCGTGGGCGAAGTTCTGGGCCGGCGGCTACGCGTACTATGGTGGGCTCATCCTCGCCTCGGTGGTGGCGTGGTTTCTCATGAAGCGCGATCGCTTTCCGTTTTGGAAGGCCGCCGATATGGCCGGCTTCGCGGTGCCCGTCGGGCTCGGCTTCGGGCGCATGGGGTGCTTGCTCGCGGGGTGCTGCTACGGCGTTCGAACCGAGGTGCCGTGGGGGCTCTCGTTTCCGCCGCGCAGCCCGGCGAGCGAAGGGCAGCACAAGGCCGGCTTGCTCCGCTCGGCCGCGGAGTGGAGCCATTCCGTGCATCCTACACAGATCTACGAATCGGCGGCGGCGTTCGCCATCGCGGCGTTTTGCCTCCTTTACGTGCACCCGCGAAAGAAGTACGACGGCCAAGTCTTCGCGGCATTCCTCGTGCTGTACGCGGTGGCGCGCTTTATCATCGAGTTCTGGCGCGATGACGATCGAGGCGGTCTGCTCGGTCTCTCCACGTCCCAGCTTCTGGGCATCGGTATGGTTCTCATCGCCGCCGCCATCGCGGCGCATCGGTCCTCGCGCGCGCGGCTCTGGCTCCGCGCGGTCGGGCACTAGGAGGTCTACGTGGCAGCGCGAATTCTAGACGGGAAGGCACTTGCAGAGACGGTGAGGGCGGAGGTTCGCGTCTCCGTCGATGCGTTCAAGGCAAAGTACGGCCGCGCGCCGGGGCTCGAGGTCATCTTGGTGGGCGACGATCCGGCCAGCCAGGTGTACACGCGCAACAAGGAGAAGGCGTCGAACGAGGTCGGCATGCGCGGGCGGCTGCACGTGCTCCCCGCCGCGACCCCCGAAGACGAGGTGCTCGCGCTCGTGCAGCGGCTCAACGCGGACGAGGCCACCGATGGCATCCTGGTGCAGCTCCCGCTCCCCAAGGGGCTGCGCGAGCAGCGCATTCTGGACGCGGTCTCCCCCGCCAAAGACGTCGACGGGTTTCACCCCATCAACGCTGGCCTCCTCGCCTCCGGCCGCCCGGGTCTGGTTCCCTGTACGCCGCGCGGGTGCATGCGTCTGCTCGCGCTCGCAGGCGCGACCCTCAAAGGCGCTCGCGCCGTGGTCGTTGGGCGGAGCAACATCGTCGGCAAGCCCGTCGCCCAGCTGCTCCTGGCGGAGCACGCCACCGTGACCATCGCGCACTCGCGCACCGAGGACCTCGCCGCCGTCTGCCGCGAGGCCGACATTCTCGTCGCCGCTGTCGGTAAAGCCGATCTGATCCGCGGCGACTTCGTCAAACCCGGCGCCATCGTCATCGACGTGGGCATGAACCGCATCGACGCCGGCAATGGCAAGACGAAGCTCGTCGGCGATGTGACATTCGCCGAGGCCGCCGAAGTGGCGTCGGCCATCACCCCGGTGCCGGGCGGCGTGGGGCCGATGACCATCGCGTACTTGCTGGAGAACACCGTCACGGCCGCCACCGCGCGCATGGAAAAGCGGTAGGCCGTAGACAGGCAGGGGCAGGCGCAGGCCCAGGGAGCTGAGGGGCGGTGCGGGGGACCCGCCCTCTACGTCCCCATCAATTTGTCCAAAATCCGATCCAGCGCATCCAAATCCGCATACGGAACGACAATCTCCCCCTTGTTCCCCTGATCCCGGACCTCGACTTTGGTCCCCAGCTTGCGCGTCAGCCGCGCCTCGAGATCCCGCACGGCGCTGCTCTTCGCCGGCGCAGCATCCGCCGCCGCCTTCTTGCCATTTGCGCCGGCCGCCGCGGCACCCGACCCGCCCGACGACTTCTCCTTGCGCACCAGCGCCTCGGTGGCCCGCACGCTCAGACGCCCGCGAATCACCTTCTCCGAGAGCCGCTCCATGGCCGGCGCATCGACGATGCCGAGCAGCGCCCGCGCATGCCCCTCGCTCAACGTGCCGTCGATGACCTGATCGCGCACCCGCGTCGGCAACTTCATCAGCCGCAAGCTGTTGGCGATCGTCGTTCGATCCTTCCCCAGGCGCTCGGCCAGCGACTCCTGCGTATACCCGTGCTCCTGAACCAGCCGCGCCAGCGCCTCGGCGAGCTCGATCGCGTTCAGATCCTCGCGCTGCACGTTCTCGATGAGCGCCAGCTCGAAGGCGGCCGCGGGCGAGACGTCTTTGACCACCACCAGCACTTCGTGCAGACCGGCCTTTTGCGAGGCCCGCCACCGGCGCTCGCCGGCGATGATTTCGAACTGATCGCTCGCGTCCACCCGGCGAACGACCAGAGGTTCGAGCAGCCCGTGCTCTTTGATCGAGGCGGCGAGCTCCTCGAGCGCCTCTTTTTCGAATACGCGGCGCGGCTGGCCCTTTTGGGGCGTGAGCTTTTCGAGCGCGCAGAGAAAGACGCTCTTGTCGCCGTAGCCGCGGGCGGGGGGCTGGGCCACGGGCAAGAGCGCGTCGAGCCCGCGGCCCAGGGCGCGCTTCGGCGGCGAGGTGACGCTTTTTTCAGTCATGGGCGAGCGGCTTTGCGCTGAGGATTTCACGGGCGAGACCTAAATAACCTTGGGCGCCCTTCGATTGCACATCGTAGAGGAGCACGGGCTTGCCGTGCGAGGGTGCTTCCGAGAGGCGCACGTTGCGCGGGATGACGGATTCGAACACGTGGAAGTGCCGCCGCACTTCGTCGGCCACTTGATGCGCCAGGTTGTTTCGCGCATCGAACATGGTGAGCACGATCCCTTCGACCTCCAGGCCCGGGTTCGTCCCATTCTTGATGCGGTCGATGGTCGCCATCAAGTGCGTGAGTCCTTCCAGCGCATAGTATTCGCACTGCAGCGGCACGAGCACCCGGTTGGCCGCCGTGAGCGCATTCACCGTGAGGAGCCCGAGCGACGGGGGGCAGTCGACGAAGACGTACTCGTATTTGTCGCGCGCGAGAAGGGCGAGCAGCGCCGACTTCAAGCGCGTCGCCCGCTCGGGATCGTCGACCAGCTCGAGCTCGGCTGCGACCAGATCTTGCGTGGCCGGCGCGATGTGCAGCCCAGGCACCTCCGTCTCCACGATGACATCCTTCAATGTGGAGCGGCCGATGAGGCAATCGTAGACGCTGCGCTCGACGGTGCGCGGGCGAACACCTACCCCGGAGCTCGCGTTCCCCTGAGGGTCGAGGTCGAGCAAGAGCGTCTTTCGCTCGGCCGCCGCCACGCTGGCCGCGAGGTTCACGGCGGTCGTCGTCTTGCCGACGCCTCCTTTTTGGTTCACCACGGCGACAATCCGCGGATCAGCGGGCTTCGAGGAGGTGGCCGATCGCTTGTTCGAGGCGTTGGCAGAAGGGCGCGCGGGCATCGTCGCGGAGTCCTATCACGGAAACGCTTCGTCCTTCCGACCCACGCTCCGGGCGATGGGCGAGCCCCATGTTTTTCGCGGGCTTCGCGCGCAGCGAGCCGCTCTTCCCGGCTCGCTTCCAAGGCGCTTGCGAAACCGTGCGCGGTTTTTTGACCTCCTCATCCGTCGTAGTATGTTGTGTCCAGATGTAGGGAAACGACGCACCGAGACGCGTTTCGAACTGCATCGCGAACACAGATGATGAGGAAGAAGGGGAGGAGCACCATGCGGGCAAGCTTCCGTAAAATATTCGTCTGCCTCCAGGACGAGCCGTCGCGCGCGAGCGTCATGCGGACCTTCTGGGCGCCGTCGCCGCGCACCTCGTCCTCCTCGGGCCGACGTTTGGCCGACGTCATTCGCCTCGATCGCGCCGCCTTGCGTCCCGATGGGTCGCGAACGGCCATGGATGCCCTCAAACCTTAGCTCTCGGCACCGGAGCCCGCGTTTCTCAGCTCAGGAGACCCCATGCCCGCACCGAAGAATTACCGAACGATCGAGGACTTTTCGCGCGAAGAGCTGCGCCCGGACTTTCGCGTCGGGTTTTCCCTCGAAGACTTGATGCAGGAGACGGTCTTCGAGGGCAGCGACATGCTCTTCGACGACCAGCACGACGAGTACGCCGACCAAGACGACGACGACGACGAGTACTGAGCGCCGCCCGCGGGCCGGCGCGTTCCACCCGGCGACAGACCGTCTCCACAATGTGCGGGCAGACGGTCGCCGCCCGCGGCGGACCGCCGCCACCATCACCGACTTGGGTCCCCCCTCCCGGGACCTTGCGCCCTCCGGTCACGCCTCGATCGGAGGGCGCGCTTTTTTAACGCGCCGCCCTCCGGAGACCTCTTCCCGAGCTCGGGCATCGTCCTTCGGACGGCCGGGCGGGTTTCGGGGCGGATCGGCCTTCTGCGTAGCTTGACGGCACCCCCGGCCGCAGTATGGTGGCGAGCCCTCTGGAACCCAAGGCTGGCCAATCGTCCTCAGGAACAAACATGCAAGTTACACTTTCTCGCATCTCTCCCGTCATGATGGAGCTTCAGATCGAAATCCCTGCCGACACGGTCAAGACCGAGGTCGACAAGGCCTACGTGAACCTCGGCAAGAAGGCGCACGTCAAAGGGTTCCGCCCCGGCAAAGCACCGCGAAGCGTGCTCTCGCAGCTCTATGGTCCCCAGGTGCAAAATGACGTGGCCAACGTCATCGTGAACAGCACCCTGCCGCAGGTGCTCACGGACAAGAACGTGACGCCCATCAGCCAACCCGACGTGGAGGCCGGCAAAATCGACCCGAAGGCAGCGTTCTCGTACAAGGCGCGCTTCGAGGTCTCGCCCGAGATCGAGGAGGTGAAATACGAGGGCTTCGAACTGAGCCGCCCGGCCTCCGAGGTCACCGATTCGATGGTCGACGAGCAGATCGAGCGTCTGCGCCAGGGCCTCGCCACCCTCAAGGCCCCCGAGCCGGCGCGCCCCGCGCAGGCCGGTGACATCGTGGTCATCGACTTTACGTTGAGCGTCGACGGCAAAGAGGTCAAAGACGGCGGCGGCCAGGGCGTGCAGCTCGAGCTGGGCTCGAAGCAGATCCTCCCCGAGCTCGACCTAGGCCTCACCGGCAAGAGCGTGGGCGACAAGGTCGAGGTCACGTCGGAGTTCCCCGAGCGCCACCCGCGCGAGGACTTCCGCGGCAAGAAGGGCACGTTCGCCATCACGGTGGGCGAGATCAAAGAGAAGGTGCTCCCCAACCTCGACGACGAGTTCGCGAAGGACGTGGGCCAGTTCCAAACCTTGGTCGAGCTCCGCGCCGACGTGCACACGCGCCTGCAGAAGGCCGCGAAAGACCAGGTCGACACGGCCATCGCCGAGCAGATCGTGGAGAAGCTCAACGAGAACAACCCGGTGGAGGTCCCGCCGTCGCTCGTTCAGCAGCAGTGCAAGTTGATGGAGACGCAGATCCTCCAGCAGGCCCGCCGCGCCGGCCAGCCGATCACGCAGGAGCAGTGGGCCGCCCTCCACGGCACGATTCACGCCGACGCGGAGAAGAAGGTGCGCGCCGGTTTGCTCATGGCGCACATCGCGCGCAAACTGGAGATCAAGGTCACCGACGAAGACATCGAGAACGGCCTCAAAGAGCTCGCCGAGGAGACGGGAAAGAACGTCGCCAAGGTGCGCGCGGAGTATCGGGAAAAGAGCAAGCGCGACATCCTCATCGGCATGATCCTCGAGGACAAGATCCTGGATCTCTTGGAGGCCAAGTCGAAGATTGTGGATGCACCGGCTTTGCCCGAGGGGACCTCAGAGGCTAAGGAATCTGAAGAAAAGACGGAGAACGCCTAAAACATGAGCAAGCGTCCGGAGAACCGAGCTCAAGCAGTCGACCTGCTCGAGCGCCACGAGCGTGTTAGCGCGGGGAACATCATCTACCCGACCGTGGTCGAGACCACGCATCGCGGGGAGCGCAACTGGGACATCTTCAGCCGCCTCCTCAAGGACCGCATCGTCTTTCTCGGCACCGAGATCAACGACGATGTGGCCAACATCGTCATCGCCCAGCTGCTCTTCCTCGAGAGCGAAGACCCCGACAAGGAGGTCATGCTCTACATCAACTCGCCCGGCGGTGTGGTGACGAGTGGGTTGGCCATCTATGACACGATGCAGCACGTTCGCTCCACCGTTTCCACCATGTGTCTGGGCATGGCGGCATCGATGGCGGCCGTGCTCCTCGCCGCCGGCGCGAAGGGCCGGCGCGTTGCGTTGCCGAACGCGCGCATCATGATTCACCAGCCGCTGGGCGGCGCGCGCGGGCAGGCGACCGACATCGAGATCCAGGCGCGTGAAATTCGACACCTGAAGGACGTGGTGGCGGACATCCTGACGCAGGCCACAGGTAAGCCGCGTGACCAGATTCTGAAAGACATCGACCGCGATTTCTATCTCAGCGGTGCCCAGGCGAAAGAGTACGGCATCATCGATGATGTGCTCGTTCCCAAGAAAAAAGGCGAGAAATAGAAGACGTCGCGCCCAATCTAGGGAAGAGACGGCGGTAGCGAAGGCGGCGCGTGTGCTCGGTTTATTTCGGAAACTCGTGAACGGAGCGCGCGCGCAAGCTTGCGATGAGCAAGTGACAAGTCTAAGCTTTGTTCCGTTGGCGACGCAGTGGTGAATGCGGTCATCTGGTTAGTCGAGTCGTGATGGGCTCTTGCCCGTGACATTCGGCGCGCGGCGGGCCTCGAGCCCGCCTGATGGTTTGGCAGCGGGGCACCCATCGTCCCGACACTCAGTTGAACCGTTGTTTTTGTTGTTTATTTTTTCGGACTTCGAACGAGGCGACACTTGGAGCGCAGACGGGACGACCACACCAACGGCAATCTGAATTGCTCTTTTTGCGGCAAGTCGCAAAAAGAGGTGAAGAAGCTCATTGCCGGCCCCACGGTGTACATATGCGACGAGTGCATCGGCCTCTGCAATGACATCATTGCCGAAGAGGTCGAAAAGGATGAGCCGTACGCCGGTTCGACCCCGGTGCCCAAGCCGGCGGAGATCAAATCGATCCTCGACGACTACGTGATCGGGCAAGAGCGGGCGAAGAAGGTGCTCGCGGTAGCCGTTCACAACCATTACAAGCGCATCGACTCACGGGTCGCCAGCGACGACGTGGAGCTCTCGAAGAGCAACATCCTGCTCCTCGGCCCCACCGGCAGCGGCAAGACCCTGCTCGCGCAGACCCTGGCCAAAATCCTGAGCGTGCCGTTCGCGATCGCGGACGCCACGACCCTCACGGAGGCGGGCTATGTCGGCGAGGACGTCGAGAACATCATCGTGCAGCTGCTGCAGAACGCCGACCACGACGTGGAGCGCGCGCAACGCGGCATCGTGTACATCGACGAGATCGACAAGATTTCGCGCAAGAGCGACAACCCCTCCATCACGCGCGACGTGAGCGGCGAGGGCGTGCAGCAGGCGCTCTTGAAGATCATCGAGGGCACGGTGGCCAACGTGCCGCCCAAGGGTGGTCGAAAGCATCCGCAGCAGGATTTCCTGCAGGTGGACACGACGAACATCCTGTTCATCTGCGGCGGCGCCTTCGTGGGCCTGGAGCAGATCGTCCAGCGCCGCATCGGCCAGCAGACCCTCGGCTTCGGCGCCGACATCAAGAGCAAGAAGGACTTCAAGCTGGGCGAGCTGCTCATGCAGGTGCAGCCCGAGGACCTCCTCAAGTTCGGGCTGATCCCGGAGTTCATCGGCCGTCTTCCGGTGCTCGCGACCTTGCACGAGCTCAATGAAGAGGCGCTCATCGACATCCTGACCAAGCCGAAGAACTCGCTGGTGAAGCAGTTCCAGAAGCTGTTCGAAATGGATGGCGTGAAGCTCAAATTCACCAAGAGCGCCCTCGCCGCCGTGGCCAAAGAGGCCCTGGCCAGGAACAGCGGCGCCCGCGGTCTGCGCGCCATCCTCGAGGCCGCGATGCTCGAGATCATGTACGACATCCCCTCGCGCAGCGGCATCAAGGAGGTCGTCATCAACGACGACGTCATCACCAAGCAAGACGCGCCGCTCATCGTTTACACGAAGGAAGCGGAACTGGCCTGACCGCACGGTTTCTCCTGCCGCGAGGTCACGACGAAAAGGCGCTGCCGAACGAAGCGAAGGCTTCGTTTTGGCGGCGCTGCGTGCATTTGACGAACGTTTTTAGCGCGCGGCCGACCCGCGCATTTCCGCGGCCCGGCGCCTTGCCCGCCCAACCGACCACATTCGTTCCGCCGGTGTTCCGCGCGGGGTGGAATGCAGCGAGGGTCTGTGGCAGAAAAGGGTCTCTACTATGTTTTTCAAGGGCGATGGCGACGCGAAGACCATGACCAAACGACGGATTGTGCCCCTTTTGCCGCTCCGGGACATTGTGGTGTTCCCTCATATGGGAACGCGGTTGTTCGTAGGGCGGGAGCGGTCGATCAACGCGCTCGACGCCGCCATGGTGCGCGACAAGGAGATCTTCCTCGCGGCGCAAAAAGACGCGAAGGCCAACGAGCCCGTCCCCGACGACATTTTCGCGGTGGGCACCTTGGGCGCCGTGCGGCAGCTTCTGCGTTTGCCCGACGGCACCGTCCAAGTGGTGGTCGAGGGCGTCCGCCGCGCGCGCGTGCGCCGCTACGTGCAGACCGACGAGTTCTTCTTGGTCGAGGCCGAAGAGATCGCGGAGACCGGCACGCGCACGGTGGAGGTCGAGGCGCTGATGCGCAGCTCGCAGGCCGCCTTCGAGATGTACGTGAAGTTGAACAAGAAGGTTCAACCCGAGGTCCTCGTCGAGGTGCAGTCGGTCGACGAGCCCGCGCGCTTGGCCGACATGATCGTGGCCAACCTCCTGACGATCAAGCTCGCCGACAAGCAGGCGCTGCTCGAGTGTGAAGACGCCTCCAAGAGGCTCGAGCGGCTGCACGAGCTGATGCAGGCCGAGATCGAGATCCTGCAGGTCGAAAAGAAGATTCGTTCTCGCGTCAAGAAGCAGATGGAGAAGACGCAGAAGGAATACTACTTGAACGAGCAAATGCAGGCCATCCAGAAGGAGCTGGGCGGCGGCGAGCGCGACGAGTTCAAGAACGAGATTCAGGAGATCGAGGATCAAATCAAGACCAAGCGGATGAGCAAAGAGGCCACCGCCAAGGTCAAGAAAGAGCTGAAAAAGCTCAAGATGATGCACCCGACGAGCGCGGAGGCCACCGTCGTTCGCAATTACATCGATTGGATCCTGAGCCTCCCCTGGTACGACAAGAGCGAAGAAAACTACGATCTGGGGGCGGCCGAGGAGATCCTCGACGAGGATCACTACGGGCTCAAACGCATCAAGGAGCGCATCCTCGAGTACTTGGCGGTGCAAGCGCTGACCAAGAAGCTCAAAGGCCCGGTGCTCTGCTTCGTGGGGCCGCCCGGCGTGGGCAAGACGAGCCTCTGCAAGAGCATCGCGCGGGCGACGGGCCGCAAGTTCGTGCGCCTCTCGCTGGGCGGCGTGCGGGACGAGGCCGAGATCCGCGGCCACCGTCGCACGTACATCGGCGCGATGCCGGGCAAGCTGATTCAATCGTTGAAGAAGGCGGGCACGAACAACCCGGTCTTCCTGCTCGACGAAGTCGACAAGATGTCGACTGACTTCCGCGGCGATCCGGCGGCGGCGTTGCTCGAGGTGCTCGACGGGGAGCAGAACGACACGTTCAACGATCACTACCTGGACGTGGACTACGATCTCTCCGACGTGATGTTCATCACCACGGCGAACACCTTGAGCGCCATCCCGGTGCCGCTCCAGGACCGCATGGAGATCATCCAGCTGTCGGGGTACACGGAGTTCGAGAAGCTGAACATCGCCGTGAAGTACTTGGTGCCGCGCCAGAAGAAGGAGTGCGGGCTCGAGAACGTCGACTTCACGGTGACCGAGAGCGCGATCCGTACGGTGATCCACCACTACACGAAGGAGGCGGGCGTTCGCTCCTTGGAGCGCGAGATCGCGAGCATCTGCCGCAAGGTGGCGCGGCAGGTGGTGAACGACTCGAAGGCGCAGGCCGGCGCGGGGGCAGGGGCCAAGGCGCTGGAGCCCATCGTGGTCGAGGCGAAGAGCATTCCGAAGTACCTCGGGGTTCCGAAGTACCGTCTGGGCAAGAAGGAAGAGCACGACGAGATCGGGCTCACCAACGGTCTCTCGGTGACCAGCAACGGGGGCGGGGAGCTGCTCGCGTGCGAGGTGGCGGTCGTCCCCGGAAAGGGGAAGCTCGCGATCACCGGTCTCCTCGAGAAGGGCATGGAGGAGAGCGCGCACGCGGCCATGAGCTACGTTCGTTCGCGCGCGCAGATCCTGGGGCTCGACGTGGACTTTTATCAAAAGGTCGACGTGCACGTTCACTTCCCGGAGTTCATCCGCAAAGACGGGCCGAGCGCGGGCGTGACCATGGCGACGTCGCTCGCGAGCTCCTTGATCAAGGTGCCGGTGAAGCGGGATCTGGCGATGACCGGGGAGATCACGTTGCGCGGGCGGGTGCTGCCCATCGGCGGTCTCAAGGAGAAGCTCTTGGCGGCGCACCGCAGCGGGATCACGACCGTGATCGTGCCGCGTGAGAACCGCAAGGATCTGCGCGAGGTGCCGCGCCGGGTGCTCCGGGCCACGCGCATCGTGCTGGTGGAGCACATGGACGAAGTGCTCCGCGAGGCGCTCTGCCTGGACGATCCGGACGCGGTCTTCGGAAAGTCGCGCGAGTCGTGGCAGTACATCGACGGCGAATTGGTGATCCGCGGCGCCGACTCGACCCGCTTGCCGACCTCGCCGGTGGCGCTGCCGGAGCCGGCGGGCACGTCGCACTGATTTACGCTAAAGTTTGACGGTGCTGCTTTTCGATGGTCCGCTCACGTTTCGTGAGTTCATGACGCACGAGGAAGTACCGCTCGCAACGGTGTTCCGCGAGGTACTCACGTACCTCGTGGGGCGCGAGGACGCCGTGTTGTTTGGGGCGCAGGCCGTCAATGCGTACTGTGAGCCGGCGCGCATGACGGAGGACGTGGACGTGCTGTCGACGCAGGCCGCGGGGTTGGCGGAGGCGCTGCGCGCGCATTTGGCGGCGCGGTTTCACATGGCGATGCGGGTGCGCGAGGTGGTGGCGGAGACGGGGTTTCGCGTTTATCAGCTGCGCAAGCCGAAGAATCGGCATTTGGTGGATGTGAGGCAGGTGGAGCGGCTTCCGGAGTATCGGATGATTGACGGCGTTCGCGTCCTGACCCCTGTCGAGTTGATGGCGCTCAAGACGGTCAGCATCGCTCACCGAGGAGGACGAGAAAAAGGGCTCTCGGATCGGTTGGATTTGGCCCGGCTGCTTCGCACATTTCCTGCGCTTCGTAGCGACGACGGGCCTGTCGTCATGCGACTGCGAGGAATGCAGGCGGATGAATCGGTTCTCCATGCGTGGCGCGAATCCATTGCGACGCATCTCGAGCCGGACGAAGACGTCGACGACGAGTAGGTCGCTCCCCTCCCGGCCTCGCCCGCGGGAAAGGGGGCTTTCTCGCCCGAAGGCGATCTCGTTCCGGGATGGTCTCGTCCCGTGGTTCCGGGGTGATCGTGCTGCGGGGTGATCTCGGTCCGGGGCAATGACGCCGCGGCGTGGGGGGAGGCGGCCCAGCGTTCAGCGTTTGCGGGTGTATTCGTATTGGACGGCCAGCCACTCTTGGGCGGTGCCGTCGGACTGGATCCAGTATTGACGGCCGAATTCGTGGTCTTCGCTGTCGCGGGTGATCACGAAGTTGGAGCGGAACATGCGGCCTTCGACTTCGCGGCCGAGGCCGACGAAGGCGAGGGGCTCGAATTGGAAGGTGAGATCGGGGCCGCGTTGGGCGCCGAAGCTCCACGCGGGCATGATGCCGACGGGGAAGCGCGTGTCCATGGAGACGTATTGATAACGCCCCTCGACTCGGTTGAAGGTGATGTAGGCGATGCGGCGGAAATCGGGGGTGTTCGAGCCCGGCGCGGGCCGCATGATTTCTTGTTGGTAGAGGCCCACCATGGTGCGCTCGGCGATGAGGCCCGCGGTGACCATCGGCGGTGCGTTTGGGGTGACGCGGATGGTGGAGACGACGGTCCATGTGCCGCTGCGACGCGTGAGCTCCTCCCCCTCGGGGCCCAGCGCGAGCATGCGTTCGATGGCCGATGACGACGGGGAGGGCGCGGACGTCGCGGGTTTGGCGGCGGGTGCCGGTTTGGCTGCGGCGGCAGCGCCCGTGGTCTGCGCTTGGAGTGGGGCGCCGGCGGCGCAGGCGCTCAGGTAGATGCAGGCGGGGAGGATCCCGATGGCGCGGCGGGTGCGATGGGTACGACGACGGTGATCATGCGACGATTCGCGCCGCGGGGCGGGGGGCGAGGTGGGGCTCATCATGGCGCCCGACTGTACCGCGTTCGTCGCGATGTTCTAGCGGGCGCTCGACTCGATGGAGTACGTCAGGGTGGAGCGGGCCTCGAAGGGCATGGGCATGCCGAGCAGGCCGACGGCGGCGGGGGCGCGGTTCTCCACGACCAAGTAGTACGAGCCGGGGGGAACCGGGAAGGCGCGGGCCATTTCGCCTTGGGTCGCCTGGCCGTAGGCGATCGAGGGGCCGGGGTTGGGGCCCATGGGGCGCGCGGACTCGTAGGCGTGGCGCCAGTTGTCGCCGGTTTGGCGGTCGACGACGAAGTAGTCGACGGGGGCGCCGGTGACGCGGAGGCGGGCGTAGAGGGCGGCGTTGTTTTGCGCGATCTCGAAGGGGCCCAGGTAGTCGCGGGAGGCGGTGGCCAGCTCGGTCACGTTGCTCTCGAGCACCACGTTGTCGCCGATGCCCTTGAAGTAGCGCTTGGGGCGCTCGGGCGGGTTGAGGATGCCCAAGGTGAAGTCATCGCCGTCTTCGAGGCGCACGACGGTGAAGCCCTTCGAGATCTCGCTCTCGAGCACACCCCGACCCAGCACGGTGGCCAGATCGCCCAGCGGCGTTTGGGTGGCCAGGTTGATGACCTGGTTCTCGACGCCGAGCAGGCGCAAGTCCGGCTGCCGCATCGCGCGCGTGAACCGGCCCCACACGTACATGGCGTCTTCTTCCAGCCGGAAGTCGGGCTTGTACTCGACGGAGACGCCCGCATAGAAGCCCACGCGGCGCGTGAAGGGGAGCACGACGTAGCCGGAGCCCGTCACGTCGACCACCATCGAGTGCTCTTGCTCGTTCACGTTCACCACGCACTGCGCGGGAAAGAAGCGCCCCACGCTGTTCGGGCCCACGAGCGCCATCTTGAGCGGCACGCCGCGCTTCTGCATCTCGGGACAGACCTTGCTGGCCCCGAACTTCGAGAAGAGCCACCAACGAAGCCCTGCGTCGGCGTTGACCGCGCTCCGCACGCAGGGGCAGCCCACCGCGCTCACCGCCAAGGCGAGCACGACGAGGAGCAAAAAGGCAAACGACGCTTGTCCCGATTTGTGATGCGAGCCCTTCATCGTCACCGATCCCCGTCTCACGGATCCGCGAGGTGCGGATCCTCGTCTCACGCGTTGGATGCGAAGGCTCGCTCAGACATTGAAGCGGAAGTGCACGACGTCGCCGTCGC
The DNA here is from genome assembly GCA_037157815.1 of Sorangiineae bacterium MSr11954. Taxonomy (NCBI): domain Bacteria; kingdom Pseudomonadati; phylum Myxococcota; class Myxococcia; order Myxococcales; family Pendulisporaceae; genus Pendulispora; species Pendulispora albinea. The sequence goes on along the minus strand of CP089984.1, from coordinate 6,694,934 downwards.
GCATGACGTACTCCTTGCCTTCGATGGCCAGCTTACCCGCATCGCGGCACTTTGACTCGCTTCCAAGTTGGACGTAGTCCTCCCACCAGATGACCTCCGCCTTAATGAAGCCCTTCTCGAAGTCCGTGTGGATGACACCCGCCGCCTGCGGCGCCTTGGCGCCGATGACGGTCGTCCATGCACGCACCTCGACCTTGCCGGCGGTGAAGAAGGTCAGGAGCTTGAGGATATCGTAGCCCGCGCGAACCACGGCGTAGAGCCCCGGCTCCTTCAGGCCCGCCTCCGCGAGGAACTCGGGGCGATCTTCCGGCTCCAGCTCCGCGATCTGCGCCTCGAGCGCCGCGCACACCGCCACGATGGGGGCCTTTTCGGCATCGGCGTACTTTTTCAAAGCCATGTAGTGCGGGTTTTGATCGAGGGCCTTGAGCGAGGCCTCGTCGACATTGGCCACATAGAACGAGGGCTTCGCCGTGAGCAGCTGCATGTCGCGCATCACGATGGCGGCGTCGGTCGCGTCGGGGAGCTTGAAGGTGCGGGCGGGCAGACCTTGGTCGAGGTGCTTCGCCAGCGGCTCGCAGATCTCGAGGGCGAGCTTCTCCAGGGGGATGTTGCCCTTGGCTTGCTTGCGGGCGCGGTCGGCGCGCTTCTGCACCGTCTCCAGATCCTTGAGACAGAGCTCGGTGGTGACGGTGGCGATGTCGCCCACCGGATCGACCCGGTTCTCCACGTGGATGATGTTCGAGTCCTCGAAGCAGCGCGCCACCTGCACGATGGCGTCGACCTCGCGGATGTGGCTCAAGAACTGGTTCCCGAGCCCTTCGCCCTTGGACGCTCCGCGCACCAGCCCCGCGATGTCGACGAACTGAATCGAGGTGGGGACGATTTTGTCCGCGTGAACCACGCTGTCGAGCGCGGCCAGGCGGCTATCGGGGACGGCCACGACGCCGACATTGGGCTCGATGGTGCAGAAGGGGAAATTCTTGGCCTCGGCCTTGGCGGTCGAGAGCGCATTGAACAACGTCGACTTGCCGACATTCGGTAGACCGACGATTCCGACGGAGAGACCCATAAGACTCCTATAGATGGGCGTGAACGATGGGCGCGGTGGCGGCTGGGAACAGGTTCCGCGAGCTTGTATCGCCTGCCTTTGGCCCCCGTGCAAGTAGCACGGGCCGCACCGTCCGGCGGCGAACCACCGGGCGGCGGGTGGTCGGCAGGGTGTAAGGTGCGTGCAGCCATGTTCGACCTGCGCGGGCGCACCATCGCCCTTTGTGTCACCGGAAGCATCGCCGCCTACAAAAGCGTGGAGGTCGCCCGCCTTTGCGTGAAAGCGGGGGCGGCGGTTCTGCCCGTGATGACCCACTCCGCGCCCCATTTCGTGGGCCCCGTGACCCTCTCGGGCATCTGCGGCGAATCGGTCGCCCAAGACATGTGGGATCCCGGATTCTCCGGGGAAAAACATATTGCGCTGAGCGAGCGCGCGGACCTGGTGGTCATCGTGCCGGCGACGGCCGACCTCCTTTCGCGCCTGGCCACCGGCCGCGCCGATGACTTGGTCACCGCGCTGGCGCTCTCGGCGCGCGGTCCGGTGCTGGTGGCGCCGGCGATGCACCCGCGCATGTGGGACCACCCGGCGACCCGTCGAAATGTGGATGGGCTCGTTCGGGATGGTCGGGTTGTCTTCGTGGGGCCCGTGGTTGGGCCGGTGGCTTCGGGCGAGAGCGGGCTCGGGCGAATGGCGGAGCCGCAGGCGATCGTCGAGGCCATCGGGAAGGCGTTGGGGCAGGGTGCGGCGGCGGCGGCGGGCGCCGCGGCGGCGGCGGCGGGCGATTTGTCGGGGCGGCGCGTGGTGGTGACGGCGGGGCCCACGGTCGAGGATCTCGATCCGGTGCGCTACTTGGGCAATCGTTCGAGCGGGAAGATGGGGTTCGCGGTGGCGGAGCGCGCGGCCGCGCGCGGGGCGGAGGTCACGTTGATCACGGGGCCGGTGAACCTGGGGACGCCGCGCGGGGTGGCGCGCGTCGATGTGCGCTCGGCGCTGTCGATGCGCGATGCGCTCGCGCGCGCGCTGGGCGACGATCTATCGGGGGCCGATGCGCTGGTGATGACGGCGGCGGTGGCGGATTATCGTCCGGCGGTGGTGAGCCCCGTGAAGCTGAAAAAGATGCAAGGGGCGGGCGGCGACGAGACGAGCCTTCGCCTGGTGAAAAATCCGGATCTCTTGGCCGAGATCGGCGCAAAGCGCGCGACGAAGAAGCCGGTGCTGGTGGGCTTCGCGGTGGAGACGGGCACCCCCGAGCAGCTCGTCGATTATGCGCGCGGCAAGCTTTTGCAGAAGAAGTGCGATCTGGTGGTGGCCAACGAGGCGCGGGTGGCCTTCGCGGGCGACGACAATCGGGCGACGATCGTTTCGGCGGCGGGGGCCGAGGGGCTCGGAACGATGAGCAAAGTGGAGCTGGCGGATCGCATCTTGGATCGCGTGCGCGATGTGTGGGCCGACATCGTAGCGTGATCGCAGGTGGGTGTGCGCGACCGTGTGTGAAGGTGGATCATCCATCGTCACCGAGGGGGGATCATGCGCAGATCGTTCACTTTTTCGCTCTCGCTGGTAGCGCTCATGGCGCTGATCGCGTGCGCTTCCGGTTGCATTCGGGGTGAGCGTCCGCTGCCGCCGGCGTCGATCTGGCCGGAGGCGATCGCGTCGGCCGAAATGCCGGACAAGCCGGTGCGCAAAGGGCAGGGGGTTCGCGCGGGTTCCATCGCGATCTCCGACGAGATTGCGCGGCTCTGCACGATCCGCACGCAGGTGGGAGCGGCCCCGCGCTTCGCGTTCGATTCGGACGACATCGGCGAGCCCGAGCGGCACGTTTTGGGGCTCGTTGCCCGATGCTTCACCACGGGGCCGCTCCGCGGGCGTGCGATCAAGCTCACGGGGCACGCCGATCCGCGCGGCGAGGAGGAATACAACATGACGCTCGCGGCGCTGCGCGCGACCAACGTCAAGGGGTACTTGAGTGAGCGCGGGGTGGACAGGCGCAAGATCGCCGATACGTCGCGCGGGGAGCTCGATGCCACCGGCGATGAAGAGGGGAGCTGGGCGTACGATCGGCGGGTGGATATCGATTTGGTGCGGTGATGGCGTGGCGCGGGGCGCGGCGATTCGGTGCGGTGGCGCGGGGCGCGGCGATTCGGTGCGGTGGCGCGGGGCGCGGCGATTCGGTGCGGTGGCGCGGGGCGCGGCGATTCGGTGCGGTGGCGCGGGGCGCGGCGATTCGGGGGCGGTGGCGCGGGCTAGGTCAGGTGGGCCCACCAGTGGGCGATGAGCTGGCGTTCGTCGTCGCTGAGCTGGAATGCATCGGCGACGCGGGTGTCGAGGTGGAGCTGCTCGCTCGGGTCGATGCCGGCGTTCTTGGCGGCGAGGAGCTCGCCGAAGGCGGAGAGCTCGGCGACCAGCTCGCGATGGGGGGGCGAGGGGGTCGCGCGCAGGTGGCCGATTTTTAGCTGGGGCATTCCCTGGCGCGCGTCGCGGTGGCGAGCGTAGTGGAGCCAGCGGATGGGGGTGGCGTTCAAGTAGGCGACGAGAAAGGTCGCCGGGTACAGGGGATCGTCGAAGCCGGCGAGGATCGAGTTGCGGAACGCCAGGCCGTCGGAGAGCGTGGCCATGGGGACGCGCGCCGTCTGCCGAATGAGGACGCCGATGGAGGTCCACTCTTGCGAGGCGCGAACGCGGCACGTGAGCTTCTGCGGATCGCAGTAGAGCGAGGGCGCCCGGCGCAAAAAGGGCTCGATGTCCGCGCCCGTTCGAAGGGCCAAGGTGCGGCGCGGGTCGGATTTGCTGCGCATGTGCTCCACGTCGCCCGAGGAGGTTTGAATTCCGCGTTCGCCGAAGAGGTGCCCCGGCAGCGGCGGGTGCTCGCCCATCTTTCCGAGCAGGCCGCGGCCGGTGGCGTCGAGATCCGTTCGCTCGATGGGCCATGTGGGGACGCGTTCGCGCCGGTCGACGAAGCCGTTGGTGCTGCCGTTGACGACGCCGTTGCGGTGGTCGACGCCGTTGCGGTGGTCGACGCCGAGGGCGATCCCGTTCCCGAGGCCGACCCCGTTCTCGACGCCAAGGACGATGCCGTTTCCGACGCCGTTCTCGATGCTCAGGACCACCCCGTTTCCCACCCCATTGGCGCGGGTGGCGACGATGCGCAACTTGGGTGCGGGCGCGACCGAAGGTGCCTCCCCCGGCGCGCGCCGCGTCGAGACCAGCGCCATACACGGTTGGAACACGCCCGAGAAGGCGTCGTTGCCCAGATCGCGCAGGCTCGCGTCGCAGATGCACAGGCGATCGTGTGCGGCGCGGGTCGGGCCGTACCCCTCTTGCTCGGACATCGAGCTCGGAATGATGAAGCCGAGCCTCCCCGACGTCCGCAGGAGCATGGCCGAGCGCTCGATGAACAGTCCCTGCAGGTTGCGGTAGCCGGCGAAGCTCGCGTACGTCTCGGTGAAGAGCGCGTGCAGCTCGGGGGCCAGCGGCTGCGCGGCGCGGCCCGCGTACGACACCCACGGCGGGTTGCCGACGAACGCGTCGAAGCCGCCGCGCGACGGCGCAAAGATCTCCGGAAACTCGCCGCGCCAGTCGAACGACGCAATCGAGTCGCCCTGCCGCAGCTTGGCGTCGAGGGACGACGCCAGCGGAAAATGCGTCTCGGCGCGCGCCAGCAGCCGCAGCGACAGCTTGGTGACGAGCACCGCCGACGCATCTTTGTCGACCCCGTAAATGCACCTCTCCGCAACCAAACGCCGCGCCCGCACGACCATGTCGTCCACACCGTCGCGCACCCCCGCATCGCCCGAGTCGCGGACCGCCGCGTCGCCCGAGTCGCGCACCCCCGCATCGCCCGAGTCGCGGACCGCCGCATCGCCCGAGTCGCGGACCGCCGCATCGCCCGAGTCGCGGACCGCCGCATCACCCGAATGACGCACCCCGGCGTCGCCCACGTCGCGATCGCCCACCTCCGGCACACGATCCCAAGCTTGCACGAGCCTGTCCGCCAGGAAGCGGCACGCCGCGAGAAGAAAAGCCCCGGACCCCATGGCCGGATCGCATACCTTGAGGCGCAGAATCCCCTCCGCCCCCAGCGGCTCCACCAACGGCATGGGCTCCACCAGCGGCGTTGGCTCGACCACCGGCATGGGCTCCACCAACGGCCCGAGCGTATCTTCGACGATGCGGTCCGCAAGCGCGCGCGGCGTGTAGTGCGAGCCCGAGCGGCGCCGGTCCGACGTCAACGTCAACGCCAGCGCGCCCTCCGGCACCACCTTGGGCGAGAGCGGCGAGGTGCGCGTCCGCAGCGCGCGCACCAACTCCTCGATGCTGGTGCTGCGCTCCACCCGAAGCCCCACGCGCCCGTCGAGATCGATCCCCTTGCGCTCCAGTGACGCGCGGCGCGATGGCCCCGACAAGGCGAAGAGCGACGCCAAGCCCACCAGCACCGCCACCTGCGACGCCCCCGCTTTGCGCCGGCACAAAACGCTCAGGCTCGGCTCCCGCGCCACCTCGACGGAGTAGCCCATCATCGACTCGTAGACGGTGCCCAGGTGCTCCACGTCGAGCGATCCGCTCGCGGCGCGCTCGAGCTCCGACAGCACCGTGCGCACCACCGCGTCGTCGACCGTTGCCTCCGCAACGAATGAGAAGCGCACGAAGAAGCGGTCCTGCGGCAGCATCTCGTCATCGAGGCGGCGCAGAGCCCCGAGCAGCTCCGCCCACCCGTGGTGCGTGCCGCGAAGCTGCCCGGCCAGGTAGAGGAAGACGATGCGGACGATGGCGGCGACGAACGCCTCGTAGAGGACCTTCGGATCGCGACCCTCGTGCGCGCCTCGAAATCCGGCGGTCAGCGCCGCGAGCGCGTTGCGCGTGTGGTCCTTGATGGCCTCGAGCGCAGCATGCTGAACCAGCTTCCTCGGCATGCCTCTACCCGTTGGTGCCTAGGGCACCGAAGATGTCGACTCCCGCGCGCTTCCTGCGGATTTCCGTCGTGCGGCGGATGTTTGGAACCCTCGGACCATCACCATGTTCGGTGCCCTAGTTGAGCGTACGCCAGTCGAGCATTTCGATGGTTCGTTCGGAGATGCGGTAGTCGACCGTCTGTCGTTCGCCCACCGCGTCGCCGCCGATTTGGAGCGGCATCGGGCGGGAGAAGGTCATGCGCACGGCGGAGGCGAACCAGTCGTGCATCCCGCGCAGCGGGTGGGTGCCGTGCCAGAGCGGGCGCAGATCCTTGAAGGCGCCGAGGGCGCTGCGGTCGTAGATGCGCACGTTGAGCTGACCCATGAGCCGCTCGGCGAAGGGGAAAGCGCGGAAGCCGTAGCCGAACTCGGGCACGGTAGCGCACCCGGCGACGCTGGCCAGGCCCTCGTAGAGGACGGCGCCGTTGCCGATGCCGTCGATTTTGACCACCCGGCCCTCGGGGTCGACGGTGTAGACGGCGTCGCCCATGTTCTCGATGAGCACGTGGGGCCGGCCGCGCACGATCTGCTTGGGGGTGGTGCGCAACACCACCGCGCCCAGGTAGCCGTAGACGCTCTTGGCGACCCGTTTGCCCGGGCCGCGCGAGGCTTGCAGCTGCTTTTTGTAGTCGTCGAGGATCTGCGCGTCCCACCCGCAGCCGGCGAAGCCCGTGAGGATCCCCTCGCACTCCACCAGCCCGAAGCGACGGGTGGGCAAGGTGCCCGGCCCCAAACCGGCGAGCACGTCGACCAGCTGCCCCAGCTTGCGCGCCCCGGTGGAGCGTGCCCAAGCGTTGCCGGTTCCAAGAGGAAGGAGCCCCACGCACGGGAAGGGGTCCTTCTTTGGAATCACATGATGCATCGCATTGATGAGCGCGATGGCCGTACCGTCGCCGCCGGCTGCCAAGATGCAGCGCGCGTCGCGCACCGACTTGAGCCAGCCCTCGATCTCGTCGATCGTTCGGGTGAGCCGGATGCGGGCGCCCGGCAGCGCGCGCCCGAGCTGGGCAGCGATGCGGCGGCCGCCGCGTTTGGCGTTGGCGTTGACCAGAATGGCGAGCCCTGAGCCGGCGGCGCTCTTGCCCGCCGTCCATCTTCTAGAAGCCACGTTCGAAAGCCTCTCTTACATCGCGCATCAATTTATCGCGTGAGGCGCGAAATCCTCCGCGGCCTTGACCATTCGACGCGTATGCGCGGGAGTCGATGGGCGGGTGAATCGTGACTCGGACCTTGGCGTCGTGGTGCGACCGCATGGCCTTCGGCGGAAGGATGCTCTTCGTCCCGTCGATGGTGATGGGCAGGATCGTCAGCTGCGCCTCGAGGGCGAGGTTGAAGCCGCCCTTCTTGAACGGGAGGAGTTTTCCCGTGAGGCTGCGCGTCCCCTCGGGCGCGATCCAAACATTCACGCCGCGGGCGAGCGTCTGCCGCGCGACCTCCAGGCTCTCGATGGCGCGGTTCCGATCCGACCGATCGATGGTGATGAAGCCCGCCTCGCGCATGGCGGCGCCGAAGATGGGGAATTTGAAAAGTTCCTGCTTTGCAATCATTCGAATGCTCCCGCCCATCACGGCGAAGAGCACCGGAATGTCGTAGTGCGACTGATGATTGCTCATGACCAGATACGCCCGGCCGGGCTCGAGATTCTCCCGACCCCGCACCAGGAGGTCGATGCGGGCATGGGCTACGACCTTCTGAGACCAGCTGCGGAGCCGCTCGTCGCACACGTCCTTGGTCACGCGCCCGAAGGCGGCGTCGACGACGGTGGGCCAACTGATGGCCAGCGTCTCGTAGACGGTACGGAGCGAGAGAGCCAGCGAACCACGCGCGGGCGACAAACGCGATGAAAGCACGGGCGGCAAGCTAGTACACTCCGCTGGAAATTCGTACCCGGATCGGGTGCGGGAGAAGCGGGGCGACGCGGGGACCATGCCGGTTCGCGTCCCCGGCCTCACGCGCGGTCTAGCAAAAAAATCGGATTGCTTGATATTGCGAGACGCGGCTCGTAGCATCGGACCCCGGCATCGCCAGGGACGTTTTCTCCGGAGTTTTCGCGTGAAACGAACATGGATGGCCTCATCCATCACGTTTGCAAGGTTTCCGAGGATCCAGGTTTTGCAAAGGTTTGCAGGTCGCGGGTACCAGGTTTTGCGAGGCTCCACGTCCTCGAGGTCGCACACGTCATGAAGGCAGCTTAAGCAGCTCCAATAAAGGCCACTTGCAGGGGCGAGCAGGGGGCGGATGCCCCAGGGTGATGGATGAGCGCGCAGACGATTCGAAACGCTCTCGGTGTTCTTCAAGAGGATCCGGACAACGGGCGAGCATGGGCTGATCTCGGAGAGGCCGTTGGCTACTCACGCCAGTCGGGCATCTCGCAACCGCCGGAAGGGGTACCCCCCGAGTCCTCGGAGCTCTCCAAGGAGGAGCTGGCCACCTTGCTGGAGGGGGCCCGCCGTGCCCACGAGCTGCGGCGCGAGTACGAAGCCGTGGCCCGGCTGCTCCAATGGGAGGTCGAGATCGCCAAGGGCACCGAGCGGGAAGCGGCTCTGGTGGCCGAGCTTGCCCGCGTGCTCGACGAAGAGCTGCTCGACGACGAGGGCTCGAGCCTCGCGTACATGCATTTGCTCGAGCTGCGCCCGGGTGAGCGCACCGCGACCGAGGCCCTCGATCGGGCCGAGGGCAAGCGCACCAAGTGGTTCGAGATCGTCAAACGCTATGTCGACGAGGCCAAGAGCACCAAGGACCCGGCCTTCAAGAGCTCCCTGTTCGTCACGGGCGCCGAGGCGGCGTACCGGTATGGGCGCCCGCAGCTGCAAGGCGAGGGGCAAAAGGGCCAGAAGAAGCTCGAGGCGCTCGAGGGCGAGATCGTGACCGGCCTGAAGAAGGCCCTCGACATCGACCCCAAGAACCGCCGGGCGGCCATCCTGCTCGAGCGCGTGTACCGGCAGCGCGGCGAGCACGCCAAGGTGGCCGAGGTCCTGGACCAGCTGGCGCGCGAGAGCACCATCAAAGAAGAGAAGAGCGCCGCCTACCTACGGCTGGCCCGCGTCTACGCCAAGCGCCTGGACGATCCCGAGAAGGCCATCCAGGCGTACCAAGCGGTGGTCGATATCGCCCCCGGGAACGTGGAGGCTACGGCCGCGCTGGTCGACCGGTTTACCGAGCGCAAAGAGTGGGACAACCTGGTCGGGCTCTACGAAGACCAGCTCGCGGCGGGGTCGTTCGCGCCAGGGCAAGAGGCCGGCATCCTCCTCCAGATCGCCATGGTGCACTGGAAGATGCGGGAGAAGACCGACGCTGCCGAGCCGTACTTTACGCGGCTCCGCAAGATCGAGCCGGCGCACCCGCAGATGCTGACGTTCTTCCGTCAGTGGTGCGCCGAGAAGGGCGAGATCGGGCGCCTCACGCAGATCCTCACCGACGCGCAGCGCGTGCTCACCGACGGTCCGACGCGCGCGACCTTGGTGGCCGAGCTGGCCCAGCTGGCCGAGGACGGCGCCAACGCCACGCGGGCCATCGAGCAGTGGCGGTCTTTGCTCCGGCAGGATCCGAACAACAAAGAGGCGCGGGCGGCGCTCAAGCGGCTCTATCGGCAGACCGGCGGGTGGAACGCCCTGGCGGACTTGCTGCGCGGCGATCTCGAGAAGGTCGGGGTGGAGGACAAAGAAGCGCGCCTGCCCATCCTGCGCGACATCGCGGCCATCTACCGCAACGATCTGAAGAACGACTCGGCGCTGGTCACCGTGCTCTCGCAGATCTCCACCCTCGATCCCACCGACAAGGACGCGGCGCGCGAGCTCGCGCGCGTCTACGCGGCGCTCGGTCGCTGGCGCGAGATGCTGGCCACGCAAGCGCGCGTGGCCGAGCTCGAGACCGACGTGGGCGCGCGCACCGAGATCTACCGCGAGGTGGCGCGGCGCTGGTTGGAGCAGTTCTCCAACATGCAGAACGCCGTCGACGCCTACGAGAAGCTGCTCGACGCTTCGCCCGACGATCGCGAGGCGAACCAAAAATTGCGTGAGCTTTACACCAAACGGCGCGCCTACAAGCCGCTCTACGATCTGCTCGCGCGGCAAGTCGAGCGGATGGAGGCGGCGCCCGCGGAGGCTCCCGCTCCGGCGGCGGAGGGCGAAGACGCCGGCGAGGGGGCCAGCGCGGCCGCCGCGGGCGAAGAGCGCCGGGCGCTGTGGCTCGAGATGGCGAAGCTCGCGGCCGATCGGCTCGATCGCGGCCCCGACGCGGTGATCGCGTACAAGAAGGTGCTCGCGGAGGAGCCGAGCTCGCAGGTGGCGCTCGACGCGCTGGAGAAGCTCGCCGATCGCGAGAAGGACTACGCCACCGTGGCCGAGGTGCTGGAGCGGCGCGTGGAGCTCGCGGCGGGGACGCCGGGCGGGACGCAGACGCAGCTCGCGATTCTGCAGAAGCTCGGGTCGATTTACGCCGACCGTTTGCACGATCCCAAGGGCTCGATGCGGGCGTGGCGGCGGGTGCTCGACCTGTCGCCGGGGCACCCCAAGGCGCTGCGCGTGCTGCGCGATACGTTCCTCGCCAACGCCGACTACGACGGGCTGACGGAGCTCTACGCGACCACGGAGGACTTCGAGGGCCTCGCCGAGGTGCTGTCGTCGGCCGCCGATCGCACGCCCGATCCGGACGCGAAGATCGAGCTCTCGTACCGCGCCGCCGACGTTTACGTGGACCGGCTGCGGGCGCCCGAGCGGGCCTTCCGCGCCTACGAGCGCGTGCTCGGCGTGCGGCCGGACGACAAGCGCGCGGCCGCGGCGCTGGTTCCGCTCTACGAGCGCGAGGAGAAGTGGGCGCGCTTGCCTCCGCTCTACGAGGTGCTCTTGCGGCACGCGGAGGAGCGCGAGGAGAAGCTCGCGCTGCTCCACAAGCTGGCGCACATCACGGGGCACAACCTCTCCGACCGGGCCGGCTCGTTTGCCTATGCGCGGCGCGCGTACGAGCTCGATCCGGGCCGCGAGGGCGCGCTCGGGACGTTCGAGAAGGCCACGCGGGCCTCGGGCGAGTGGGCGGCCTTCGTCGAGGCGCTCAACGCGCGGCTGAAGGACACGAAGCTCGGGCCCAGCGTAACGCCGGAGGAGCTCGACGCGCGGCGCACGTTGCGCTCGAAGATCGCCGAGGTCTACGCGCTGGAGCTGGGGCGGGTCGATGACGCCATCGTGGCCTACCGCTCCTTGGTCGAGGACAACCCGGACGACGAGGAGATCGTCGGTTCGCTCGATCGCCTCCTGCGCAGCGAGAGCCGCCGCGACGATCTGCGATGGCTGTTCGAGCACCGCGTCTCGCGCGCCAACACCTCGTGGAAGATCCACCTCTACGCCGAGTGGGCGACCCTCGAAGAGGACGTCTTCGGCGATCCCGACCAGGCCATCGCCATCTACCGCAAGATCCTGGAGCTGGTGCCGCAGCACGGGACGGCGCTCCGCTCGCTGGCGCGGCTGCTTCGCGCGCAGGGCGATCCGGCCGGCGCGGCCGAGGCGCTGGAGAAGGACCGCGATCAGCGCGAGGGCATGGAGCGCGCGCAGCGCGAGGTGGAGCTCGCGCGCCTCTACATGACGGAGCTCAAACGCCCGCTCGACGCGCTGGCGGCGGGGCAGCGCGCGCTCGACTTGGTGCCGCGTCCGCCGCCGGGGAGCCCTGCGGGGAGCGGCAGCGCGGAGTACCGCGGGGCGGTGGAGGTCATCGAGGAGCTCCTGCACGTCCCCGAGACGCGCGGGCGCGCGGCGGTGCTGCTCGAGGCGCACTACGACGAGACGGGCAACGCGCAGCAGCAGGCCGAGGTGCTCGAGGTGATGATCGCGACGGCGGCGGCGAAGAAGGATCGCATCGCCCTGTATTCGCGCTTGGCCGACGTGTACGAGGGCAAGGTCGGCGCGGCCACCACGGCGTTCGACGTGATCGCGCGCGCGGCCTCCGAGTTCCCGATGGAGCTCGAGCTGTGGGACCGCCTGGCGGTGCTCTCGAACCGCACGCACCGCGCGCACCACTTCGTCTCGGCCATCGTGGAGGCGGTTCCGCCCTTGGGGGAGACCGGCCTGCCGGAGACGGTGGAGATGGATCTCGCCGAGCGGGCCGCCACCTTGTACGACGAGATGCTCGGGGACATCGTCTCCGCGCAGCCGTACCTGGAGCGCATCCTGACCCGCGATCCGGGCAATGAGCGCGCCTTCGCGCGGCTGAAGCAGATCCTGACCACCCTCGAGCGGTGGGAGGAGCTCGAAGGGCTCTACGAGCGCGCCATCTCCGCGGCCCCCGATTTGAACCGCCGCGCGGATCTTTTGGCCGACGTGGCGCTGGTGGCCGAGGAGATCACCGGCGATCGGCCCAAGGCCATCGCGTACTACGAGCGCATCCTGCAGCTCGAGCCGAACCACGAGCAGACGGTGCGCGCGCTCGACTCGCTCTACTCGGGCGAGGAGCGCTGGACCAGCTTGGCGGCCTTGCTGCAAAACCGGCTGCCCACGGCGTCGCTCGACGAGGCGGTGGCCCTCAAGCTTCGTCTGGGGTCGCTGTACATCTCGCGGCTCGAGGATCCGGCCACGGCCATCGGCTTCTTGGAGGACGTGCTCCAGGCCGATCCGACCAACCGCGAGGCGCGCGATCTGACGGAGAAGTGCCTGACGGTGCCCGGGCTCCGTCCGCGGGCGGCGTCCATCCTGGAGCAGGTTTACATCGCGCTCGATGCTCCGCGCGATCTGGTGCGCATCCTGGAGGTGCGTCTGGAGACGGCTTCGATGCTCGAGGAGCGGCGCGAGCTGCTCCGGCGCATCGCCGAGCTCCGCGACGACCGGCTGCAAGAGGGGGCGTTCGACGTCTACGCGCGGCTCGTTCCCATCGCGCCCGACGACGTGGAGGCGCGCGCAGGGCTCTTGACCCTGGCGAAGAAGCTCGGCGCCTTCGAGGAGGCGGCGCGGGTGCTCGCCGAGTCGGCGGACGCTGCGGGCGTGCCGCAGCCGCGGGCCCAGATCTTGAGCGAGCTGGCGCAGCTGCTCGAGCGGCACCTGGGCGACGCGGAGCGCGCGGAGGCGGTCTACCGGCAAGTGCTGGTCATCGGCCCCGACGACACCGAGCTGGCGCTGCCCATCGCGCGCTCCTTGGAGCGCATCTACGCGGCGTCGGGGCGCACCCGCGATCTGGCGGAGATCCTGCGCACCGAGGTGAAGCTGGAGGAGGATCCGGCCGCGCGGCGCGAGATCCAAGGGCGGCTGGGCGAGCTCTGCGAGACCTCGCTCGACGATCCCAAGGGCGCCATCGACGCGTGGCGCGCGCGGCTCGACGACGATCCGCTCGACAGCGCGGCGCTGGGCGCGCTCGATCGGCTCTACGAGCGCACCGGGGAGTGGCGTGCGCTGGTCGAGATCCTGCGCGCGCGCGAGCGGCAGGTGGGGGACGCGCCGCAGCGCCGGAGGTTCATGGAGCGCGTGGCCTCGACCTTGGCCGATCGGCTCTCCGACGTGCCCGAGGCCATTTTGGCCTACCGCGCGCTGGTCGACGAGTTCGGCCCCGACGATGGTGCGCTCTCGGCGCTGGAGCGTCTCTACGAGACGGCCGAGCGCTGGCCGGATCTGGCGGAGACCATCGAGGCGCGGCTGTCGATCGCCGACGGCGAGGAGAGCCGCCTGGGGCTCTTGGCCAAGCTGGGCGCCGTCCGGCGCGAGCGCCTCGACGAGGTGCCGCAGGCCATCGAAGCGTTCCGGCAGGCGCTGATGATCGAGGCGACGCACGCCCCGAGCCGCACGGCGCTCGAGGGCTTGCTCGAGCACCCCGACGTGCGCCGCGAGGTGGCGGGGATCCTGCGTCCGCTGTACGAGGCGGATGGACAAGAAGAGTCGCTGCTCCGGGTGATCGACATCGAGGCGGAGTACGCCGAGGAGCGCGAGGCGCGGCTCGGGCTGTACCGCGAGGCCGCGCGCGCCGCCGAGGTGACCTTGGGCGATCCGCGCAGGGCGTTCGGCTACTCGCTCCGCGCGCTGCGCGAGGCCGAGTCGGCCGAGGAGTTCTTGCCATGGCTCGAGAGGGCCGAGCGGCTCGCCCAGGCGGTGGGGGCGTACGGCGAGCTGGTCGATCTGCTGCGGCTGGTGGTGCCCGATCTGGTCGACGGCGATCTGCAGGTCACCGTCACGTTGAAGATCGCCTCCCTCCTCCGCGACGCGCTCGCGGACAAGGCGGGCGCGCGCAGCTATTACGTGCGCGCGCTGGAGCTGCGCGGCGATGACCGAACGGCGCTCGAGGCGCTCGAGGCGCTCTACGAGGAGGCGAACGATCCCACGTCCTTGCTCGAGATCCTCCGCCGCCGCGCGGAGGTGGCCGACGACGACTCGGAGCGCCGGCGCATTCTGTTCAAGCAGGCGCGCCTCTCGGACGAGACGCTCCACGATCCGACGGGCGCCATCGACACGTACCGTCTGATCCACGACGCTTACCAGGACGACACGGCGTTCCTCGCGCTGGAGCGCTTGTACACGGCCACCGAGCGCTGGGACGATCTCATCTCGCTCTACGAGGGCCGCATCGCCAAGGGCCCGCCGGGCGAGGTGAAGGCGGGGCTGCACCACAAGCTGGGCGAGGTGTACGAGACGCGCCTCGGCGAGCATCACCGCGCCTTCGATCAATACGAGGCGGCGCTCAGCTTCGACAGCCGTCACCCGGCCACCGTGGCCTCCCTCGAAGGGCTCATGGGCGATCGCGCGCACGCCGCGCGGGCGGCCGAGATGCTCGAGCACGTCTACCTGGCGCGCCACGATTGGCGCCGCGTGATGGCGACCCTCGAGGCGCGGCTCGACGTGAGCGAGGATCCCGACGAGAAGCGGCAGCTGCTCCGCCGCCTCGCCGGGCTGCACGAGGAGCAGGCCGAGAACTACCCGGCCGCCCTCGAGACGACGGCCAAGCTCTTGGCCGAGGATCTGACCGACGAGCCGACGTGGCACGAGCTCGATCGCCTGGCGCGCGTGGCCAACGCCGAGGCCCGCCTGGCCGAGATCTACGCGACGGAGCTCGGCAAGGTGACGGCCGACGAGCCGGCCACCGCCAAGCTGGCGCGCCGCACGGGGCAACTCTACGAGCAGCTCGGCGACACCGATCGCGCGCTCTCGTTCTACCGCCGCGCGCACGCGTTCGCGCCGGAAGAAGACGACGTCTCGTTCGAGTCGATCGATCGCATCTTGCGCGAGACGGGTCAATCGCAGGCGCGCGTCGACTTGTACCGGAGCGCGTTGGAGTACCGCGAGGACCCGGCGGCGCGGCTCGCGACGTTGCACACGATCGCGCGGCTGCAGGAAATCGAGCTCCAGAGCGACGATCTGGCCATCGAGACCTACGGTCAGGCGCTCGAGGTGGAGGAGACGGATGTCACGTCGCTGGAGGCGCTCGCGCGACTGTACGATCGGCGCGGCCGCTACGGCGATCTGGCGGATCTGACGCGAAGGCGCGCCGAGCACAGCGCCCTGCCGGACGACGAGGCGAAGTTCCGCATCGTGCTGGGCAAGCTGCTGCAGGAGAAGCTCCACGACACGGCGTCGGCCATCGACGAGTACGAGACGGTGGTGGAGCTCGCGCCGGGGACGGCGGCGGCGAACGAGGCCATCGCGGCCCTCGAGGCGCTCATCGCCGATCCCGAGCACAAGGCGCACGTGGTCGACATCCTGCGCCCGATCTACGAGCGCGCCGACGACTGGCGGCACCTGGTGTCCGTCAACCTCGAGCGGCTCGGCATCGCCGACGACGACTCGGAGCGGGTGGCGATCCTGCGGGAGACGGCGCGCCTCTGGGAGACGCGCGGCCGGGATCCGAACCAAGCCTTCGACTCGGTGCGCGACGCCTTCGTGCTCGATCCGGACGACGGAGATACGCGGGCGGAGCTCGATCGGCTCGCCGAGGTGACCTCGCGCTGGGACCATCTGGCGAACGCGTACCAGCGGGGCATCGAGCGCACCTCGGGCATCACCGAGAAGGAGCTGCTCGGCGCGCTGGCGCGCCTTCACAACGAGCGTCGCGACGATCCGCGCGCGGCCCTCGACGCGTACGATCGGCTCTTCCGCGCGGACGAGACGGACATCGAGCCGCTGGAGCAGATGGACGAGCTGGCGACCTTGCTCGCCGACTGGACCATGCTGGAGCGGGTGCTGCGCAAGCGCGCCGAGCTGACCACCGACGACGAGCGCCGCGCGAGCACCTGGCGCCGCATCGGCGAGGTGCGCCGCGACATGCTGGAGGACGCGGCCGGCTCCATCGACGCGTTCGAGCACGCCCTGGAGCTGGAGCCGGACAACGCGTTCACGATGGATCGCCTCATCGAGCTGTACGAGGCGAAGAACGATCCGGCGCGCTTGATCAACTTGTACCGCCGCCGGGTGGAGCTCTGCACGGACGACGAGGCCGATCTCAAGTTCCAGCTCTACATCGACGCGGCCAACGGCTACGAGTTCGGCCTCCACGATCGCCGCGAGGCGATCGAGGTGCTCGACTTGGCGCTTTCGGTGCGGCCGGGCGACGTGGACGTCGTTCGCCGGCTCGACAAGCTCTACACGGCCGAGAAGATGTGGCACGAGCTCCTCGAGAACCTGCGGCAGCAGGTGGTGATGACCGAGGACGAGGCCGAGGGCCGCACCTTGCGCAAGCGCATCGGCGCGCTCTTGGCGCACGAGCTCGACGACGCTCCGCAGGCGCTCACCGCGTACCGCGAGGTGCTCGAGGGCGGAGCGTTCGACGAAGAGGCGGCGAAGGCCATCCGCGAGCTGGGCGAGGGCCGCGACGAGCTGCGCGGGGAGGCGGCCGACGCGCTCGAGCCGGTGCTCCGCAAGGCCGAGCGGCACGAGGAGCTCTTGCAGGTGCTGGAGATGCGCCTCCGCTCGCAGATCGAGCCCTCGGAGCGCACGCAGACCTTGCGCGCCATCGCCGAGGTGGCGGAGCAAAAGCTGGACGACCTCGAGCGCGCCGAGGCCGCGCTCCTGCGGGCGCTGTCGGAGGCGCCGGAGGACGCCTCGCTGCACGCGGAGATCGAGCGCATCTGCGGCCGCGGGGTGGCGGCAGCCGGCAAGAAGAGCGAGTCGTGGCAGCGCTACGCCGATGCGCTCTCGGAGCGCGCGGGCTCGCTGTTCGACGCGAACGTAGCGACGGACTTGTTCATGCGGCTCGGCAGGGTGGCCGAGGAGAAGCTGGTCGACGACGCGCGCGCCGCGCGGGCGTACGTCTCGGCGGCGGAGCAGTCGGGCGACAACGAGGCCGTCCTCTCGGCGCTCGATCGGCTCTTCGGGCGGCTCGGCGATGCGCGCGCGCTGGCCGACGTGCTGGAGCGCCGCATCGCGGTGGAAGCGACCCCCGGGGCGCAGGCGGATCTCTACCATCGCCTGGCGACCTTGCAGATCCGCGAGTTCGAGGAGCCGTCGAAGGGCCTCTCCACCTTGCGGCTGGCGGTCGAGCAGGTGCCCGATCACGGCCCGAGCCGCGACGCGATGGAGGCGCTGCTCGAGAAGGGCGACCTCTTCGACGAGGCCTTCGAGGCGCTCGAGTCGGTGTACCGAACCCTGGGCCGCACCAGCGATCTGGCGCGCCTCTACGAGCGCAAGGTGACGCGCGCGCCGGGGGTGCGGGAGCGCTCGCGCGCGCGGCTCGATCTGGCGCGCGTGCTCGAGATCGACGCCAAGGATTTGCTCGGCGCCCAGCGGGTGCTGGAGGCGGCCCTGGTCGACGATCTGACCGACGTGGACGTGCTGAGCGAGGCCGAGCGCATCGCCGGGAGCCCTGGCGGCAACGGGTTCGGCTCCTTGACGGAGGCCTTGGCGCAGGCGCTCGTGGCCTCCGAGAACAAGCCGGCCAAGGACGTGCCGACGCACACGGCCGCCGAGCTCTGGGTGCGCCTCGGCACCTGGCGGCGCGACGAGCTGAAGACCCTGGAGGTGGCCGAGGAGGCCTTCGTCAAGGCGCTCTCCTTGGAGCCGGAGAACGTGGACGTGCTGCGCGCGCTCGAAGATCTGCGGCGCGCGCCGGGACGCGAGCGCGATCTGGTCGAGACCTTGCGGACGCGCGCGCGGCTGGAGACCGATCTGCAGCTGCTGGGCGAGCTCTTGCGCGAGGCGAAGGAGATCGCCGAGACGAAGCTCGACGATCCGGCGCTGGCCGAGAGCGCCTTGCGCGACTGGCTGACGGAGGACGAAGGGAACCTCTGGGCGCTGGAGGAGCTCACCAAGCTCCGCGAGCGGGCAGGCGATCACAAAGAGGTCATCGAGCTCTTGCTGCGGCGCTCGGAGATGGAGGCGGACGGTCCGAAGATCGCGAGCTTGAAGCACCGCGCGGCCGAGGTGATGACCAGCAAGGCCGGCGACATCGCGGGCGCCATCAAGCTCTACGAGGAGCTGCGCGACAGCGATCCCACCGACGCGGCGGCGTCGTCCAAGCTGCGCGAGCTCTACGCGCAAGCGGGCCGGAGCGGCGATCTGGCGCGGCTGCTCCAGGACTTGATCGACGCGGCGGAGAGCCCCGAGCAGCGCACCTTGCTGCGGCTCGATCTCTCGAAGCTCGAGATGGAGCTCGATCGATCGACGGAGGCCATCGACACCTTGCGCGCGATCCTGGACGAGGTCCCGGCGCACGGCGAGGCGGTGCTCGCGCTCTCGACTTTGTTCGAGCGCACGGGGCAGGACGAGGAGCTGGCGGAGCTCTTGAACACGCAGATCGAGCGCGCCGAGCGCGATCAAGATGCGACGAAGGAGCTGGCGCTCAAGGTGCGGCTGGGCGAGGTGTTCGAGACGCGTCTCAAGGACACGCCGCGCGCGCTCGCGACCTTCGAAGGGGTGCTCGAGCGCGAGCCGGAGCACCGCGCGGCGCTGGAAGCCGTGGCGCGGCTGGCCGAGAGCCGGAGCGAGTGGGAGCGCGCATCGACGGCGCTCTCGACCCTGACACGCGTGGTGCCGGACGACGCCGGGGTGAAGTTCGCCCTGCGCCTCGCCAACGCGCGCGCCAAGCTGGGCGACGAAGATGGCGTGCCCGCGGCCCTTCGCCGTGCGCTGGAGATCCAGCCCGGGAACGAAGAGGTACGCGAGCAGCTGCGGGCGTTCTACGAGCGCAAGCGAAGCTGGACCGAGCTGGCGGCGCTCCTCGTGGGCGACGCGGAGCTCGTGGCCAAGGAGCACCCCGACGTGCTGCTCGCGCCGGCCGACATCTCCGGCAACGCGGGCGGGCGTCCGATCTCGGTCCCGCCGGGGGCGCGTCCGTCGCGGCCTTCGCCGGCGCCGGTGTCGAGCGCTCCGCCGCCCATGGGCGGGGCGCGGGCCGAGTACGTGCGCTTGCTGCGGCGCGCGGCCGAGATCCACATCCGCGAGCGCAACTCGGAGGCGGACGCCGTTCCGCTCCTCGAGCAGCTGGCGAAGACGGCCCCGCACGATCGCGAGCTGCTCTTGCTGCTCTGCGACGCCTACACCGCGGCGGGCCGGGAGCGCGACGCGACGCAGGTGCTCGAGAAGGTGATCTCGTCCTACGGCGCCAAGCGGAGCAAGGAGCTGAGCGTCTACCACCACCGCTTGGGCAAGGCGCTGGCCTCGCTCGGCGACAAGGACGTGGCGCTGGTGCAGTACGACATGGCCTTCAAGATCGATCCGGGCTCGGTGAACGTGCTCCGCGATCTCGGTGTGCTCGCGTTCGAGACGAACGATCTCGATCGCGCGCAGAAGACCTTCCGCGCGCTCTTGCTCCAGCGGCTGGACAACAGCACCGGGATCTCCAAGGGCGAGGTGTTCTATTACCTCGGTGAGATCAGCGCCAAGCAGGGCGACAAGGCGAAGGCCGTGCAGATGCTGGAGCGGGCCATCGAGAACGAGCCGAGCCTCGATCGCGCGAAGGCCAAGCTGGAGGAGCTCAAAGGTTGATGGCGGCGTCGCCCGCGCGTCCGGTCGCGGTCGCGTGGGCTGCGCGAGGGCGGAAGCTCGCGGGCTTCGTGCTCGGGCTGGTGGCGGCGCTTTGGCTTCGGACGTTGCGGGTGCGGGTCTGGGTCGATCCGCGGTTGCTCGCGGTGGGCGCGGGCGGGTCGGGGCAGGGTGGGGGGAGCGGCGCGGGCGGTGTTGGTGGCGTGTCGGCCGGCGCGGGGCCGTGGGTGTTGTCGTTCTTTCATGGGACGCAGTTTCCGCTGCTGGCGTGGCGCAGGCGGAGGCGCACCGTGGTGATGGTGAGCCATTCGCACGACGGGGCGATGCAGGCGGTGGCGCTCCGTTGCTTGGGGTTCGGCATCGTGCGCGGGTCGAGCTCGCGTGGCGGGGTGCGCGGGCTCGCGGCGTTGATTCGGCAGGTGAAACGGGGCGACGCCGACGCGGCGTTTGCCGTCGATGGGCCGCGCGGTCCTTACGGCAAGGTGAAAGAGGGCGCGATCCTGGCGGCCCGCGCCACGGGCGGCGTGCTCGTTCCCATGGGGAGCGCCAGCGCGCGCGCATGGGTGGCGTCGCGGGCGTGGGATCGATTCACCTTGCCGCTCCCGTTTTCGCGCGTGCAAATCGTGCTCGGCGCGCCGCTGTTGCCGGACGGTGCGTCCGAGGCGACGGCGTCGGGGGCCACGGCGGCGTTGGCGTCGGCGTCCGCTACTGCGACCGCGGACGAGCTTGAGCGCGCGATCGCGAGCGCCAACGCCACGGCGTTGGCGCTGCTATCGGCGAAGGTGTTAGAGCCGTTGCCGGCCGGCGAGGGCGCGGCCCATGGTGATCGGGTCGGCGAACTCGAGATCGCCGCCGTGCGGGACGCCGCTGGCGATGCGTGAGAGCGTAACGCCGAAGGGTGCGAGCTCGCGTTTGAGGAGGAGCGCCGTGGCCTCGCCGTCGACGCTGGGCGGGGTGGCGCAGATGATCTCCTGGATGCCCTCTTTCTTCACCCGCACGAGCAGGCGCTCGATGGGAAGATCCTCCGGGCCCACGCCCTCCAAGGGGCTCAAGAGCTTACCCAGCACGAAGTAGCGACCGCGCATGCTGCCGGCGCGCTCGATGGCGAGCAGATCGTGCACCCGGGCCACCACGCACAGCAGCGTCTTGTCGCGCTTCGAATCGCTGCAGATGGTGCAGATGGCGGCCGCCTCGAGCGAATCGATCTCGGCGATGTTGCCGCAAAGGTCACACGGGCGAAGGTGCTGCCGCAGCTCCACGAGCTCGCGACCCAGCTCCGCGGCCAGCTCGTCTTCGGCGGTGAGGAGATAGAGCAAATACCGTTGGGCGGTCTTCTCACCCACGCCGGGCAGGCGGGCAAAAAGGTTGATGGTTCGCTTCGATCGCGAGGAAATCACGCCTTCTTACCCGTCGAACGTACCTGCCAAATGCCGTCGAAACGAAAACTAAACGAGCCCCGGGAGCTTGACCCCGCCGGTGATCTTCTCGAGCTCGGCCTCCATGGCCTTGTCCGCCTGTTCTAGGGCGCTATTGATGGCCGCACAGGCCCCGTCGAGCGCGAGCTCGATCCCCTCGCTCGCCAGGAACTCGGGATCGATCTCGATGCGCACGACCTTTCGGCCGTAGGTCACCGTGGCTTTGACCTTGTCGCCGACGGCGGAGGTCGTCACCTGGGTGTCCTTCAACTGATCCTTCGTCTGCTCGATCTTCCGCTGCATGCGCGCTGCCTGACGCATGAGCTCGTTCATCCCGCCGCGAAATTGCATAACCCGCGATCCTAGTTCAACGAGCCCCATTGCGCATGCATCGTTTCACCGAAACGCGCTCGCGCGCGTTTACCCCGATCCGCGGGGCGGCGGCCGGCCGAGGACGCACCTCCTAGTCCAACGAGCCCCATTGCGCATGCACCGTTTCACCGAAACGCGGCTCGCGCGCATTTACCCCGATCCGCGGGGCGGCGGCTGGCCGAGGACGCACCCTTCGCGTGCGCGGAGCAGGGCCGCGACCTCGGGCGTGCGGTCAATCCTCGGCGCCTGCCGGGAGCCGCACCTCGCGCAGATCCGCGTTGAAGAGCGCGATGGCGTGGCGCACCAGCGGGTGCTCGGCGACGGCGTTTCGCGCGGCCGTGAGCTCCTCGCGCCTTCGGGCGATGGCCATCGAAGCCAAGGTCATGGCCGCCGTCTGGCTCGGCGTTTTTTCCTCGAGCAAGAGCGTCACGTCGCCAAAGAGGCTGCGCGCCTCCTGCGTGAGCAGCGAGAACGCGTCGGCCTCGCGCGCCTGCGACGCGAGCAGCTCGTCGAGGGCGATGCGAATGCGCTCTGGTCCGATCTCCATGGGCAACGCGTGCTCGAGGATGGACGCCAGCGGCGGGCGCGTGGCGCGCACCCGTTCGACCACCCGCCGCCAGGAGGCGAGGTTGTCGCCGCCCTCTTTCGAGGGCGCCACGGCCTTCGGAAGCGGGGGCATGTCGAACGATGGATTCGCCTGCACCGGCGGCGGCGGCAGGGGGTTCGGCCGCGGCGGCGCCGGAGCCTGCGGTGCAGGCGCGGCCCACGCCGGATTCGCCTGCGGCGCGCTCGCTTGCGACGGCGGGAAATTCGGCCGCGGCGAGGCGGGGCTTTGGGACGGTGGCGCGGCCCACGCCGGATTCGCCTGCGGCGCACTCGCCTGCGACGGCGGGAAATTCGGCCGCGGCGAGGCGGGGCTTTGGGACGGTGGCGCGGCCCACGCCGGATTCGCCTGCGGCGCGCTCGCCTGCGACGGCGGGAAATTCGGCCGCGACACGGGCGTACTTTGGGGCGGGGGAGCCGCCCATGGCACGTCAGCCTGCGGCGCGCTCGCCTGCGACGGCGGGAAATTCCGCGGCGGCGCGCTCGCCTGCGGCACACCCTGCGGCGCGCTCGCCTGCGACGGCGGGAAATTCGGCCGCGACACGGGCGTACTTTGGGGCGGGGGAGCCGCCCATGGCGCATCGGACTGCGGCGACACGCTCGGCGCCGCACCCGCCTGCGACATGGACATCGACGAGCTCGGCGCCGCATCCGCCCGCGCCGGCCCTTGGTCGACGGCCCCGCCGCGCGAACGCGAGCCCCCCGCGCCGCCGCCCCCAGACGCCGCACCCCGCGGCGGCGGAGGAGCACCGCCCAGCCGCCGTTCGAGCTCACCCAAGCGCGCCAAGAGCTCGTCCAGCGGCAGCAACGCCGGCCGGCGCGCCAGTCGCACCAACAACATTTCGAGCGCCGCGCGCGGCTGGCCGCTGCGCACCACTTCATCGAACGCCTTGGAGAAGCCCTGGTAGAGACGCATCAAATCGTCGCCGTCGGTCTGCTTCGCGAGCGACATCACGTCGGCGACTTCTTCGTCCGCCAAGTCCAAGAGCTCGCGACCGTCCTCGCCCGACACCTTGGCGACCACCAAGTTGCGCAGGTGCTGCAGCACGTCGCGCGCGACGTGCGCAAAGTCGAAACCCTGTTGCGCCAGACCATCGACGACCTTGAGGGTCGCCTTGGCGTCGCCGGTCACCAGCGCGCTCCCCAGCTCGTGCAGCACCCGCCGATCGGCCACCCCCAAGACGCGCGCCACGTCCTCGGCCGTGAGCTTTTGCCCGCTGAAGGCGATGACCTGATCGAGCAGGCTCATGGCGTCGCGCATCGATCCCGCGGCCTCGCGCGCGATGACCGCGATGGCGCCGCCGTCGGCCTCGATCTTCTCGAGCGCCAGCACCTCTTCGAGCCGCTTGGCGATGAGCTGCGTGGAGATCAGCTTGAAATCGTAGCGCTGGCACCGGCTCAAGATGGTGACCGGCACCTTGTGCACCTCGGTGGTCGCGAAGATGAACTTCACGTGCGGAGGCGGCTCCTCGAGCGTCTTCAGGAACGCGTTCCAGGCCGCGTTCGAGAGCATGTGGACCTCGTCCACGATGTAAATCTTGAAGCGATCGCGCGCCGGCCGGAACGCCAGGCCCTCTTGCAGGCGGCGCACTTCGTCCACGCCGTTGTAGCTGGCGCCGTCGATCTCCTGCACGTCGATGTCGTTGCCGGCCGCAATTTCCTTGCAGGCTGCACATACTTGGCACGGCTTGGCCGTGGGGCCCTTGGCGCTTCCATCCTCGCCCAGGCAATTCAAGCACTTGGCGAGGAGGCGTGCGCTGGTCGTCTTCCCTACACCGCGGACCCCGGTGAAGAGAAAAGCATGCGCCACGCGTCCCCCCTCGATCGCGTTGGCGAGGGTGCGCGCGACGTGCTCCTGTCCGACCAAATCTTCGAACGACTGCGGCCGGTACTTGCGGGCGAGAACGAGGTAGCTCACCCCGATGGAGTTACATCAATGCGCGCGCCGATGCGAGACCTACGAGGCCGCGCGCGCGCATGTGCACCCAAAAGCGTTCTCGCCCCGGCCCGTCAGCCTTTTTTCAGCTCCGTGATCAGCTCGGGCACCGCCGTGAAAAGATCTTGCACGAGGCCGTAGTCGGCCACCTGGAAGATGGGCGCCTCGGGATCTTTGTTGATGGCCACGATGTTCTTCGAGCTCTTCATCCCGGCCAGGTGCTGGATGGCGCCCGAGATACCAATGGCGAAGTAGAGCTGCGGCGCGACCACGCGGCCCGTCTGTCCGACTTGCAGCTCCGGCGGCGCATAGCCCGCGTCGCACGCCGCGCGGCTGGCACCCACGGCGGCGCCGAGCAGGTTCGCCAGCGGATCGAGCACCTCGGCGAAGCGCTCCTTGAGGGCGCGCCCGCCGGAGACGATGACCCGGGCCTCACCGAGGTCCGGACGCTCGCTCTTCGCGGCCTCCAGCGAGATGAACTCCACGCGCGAGGCCGCGGGATCGGCCGCCGGAATGGCGACTTTTTCCACCGGGGAGGCGCCGCCGCTGGGCTCGGCCGCCGCGAACTCGCTCTGGCGGACGCTGACCAATTTCACCGGCGTCTGCACCTCGGCGTAGCCGAAGGCGTTGCCGGCGTAGGTGGGGCGCTTGAACGTGAGCTTGCCGCCCTCGTTCTTCACGCCGCTGATGTCGGTCGCGTAGCCCGCGCCCAACTTGGCGGCCACGCGCGGCGCCAGGTCTTTGCCGTAGGAGCTCGCGGTGACGGCGACGACGTCGAAGCCGCCCGCCTTGGCCACCTGGGCCACCACCGGCGCGTAGCGCTCGGCCAGCGGATCTTTCAGCGAAGCATCGTCGGCGACCAGGATCTTTTGTGCGCCGAAGGCCGCGGCGTCGGTGGCCGCATTTTGGGTGCCCGACCCGATGACCAGGATCGAGAACGGCGCGCCCACTTGGCGCGCGAAGGTGATGGCGCTGTGGGTGCTCTTACGCAGGGAGCCGTCGTGAAGCTCGGCGATGACGAGAATGTTCATCTTCGGATCTCTCTTTCTCTTTCGCTCTCGCTCGCGCGGGTCAGATGACCTTGGCCTCGGTCTTGAGTTTTTGCACCAGCTCGCCCACCGTCTTCACCTTCACGCCGGCCTTGCGCGCGGCGGGGGGCTCGAAGCCGGTGTACTTGATCTTGAGCGCCGCGTCGGGCGCCAAGTCGGCCAGTTTGAGCTCGACCAGCGGCTTCTTCTTGGCCGCCATGATGGCCATGAGCGCCGCGAAGCGAACGCCATCGGCGTACTTGTGCGTGGGGGGCGTGTGGATCGAGGTGACGCTCGTGGGGGCCACGATGCGAAGGTCGACCGTGACCACCGCGGGCAGGTGAACGCGCACGTTCAAGGTGCCGCCGTCGACCTCGCGCCCGACCACCAGCGACTTGTCGCCTTCGCTCTTGATGGTGCCGGCGAAGGTCGCCTGGGGCCAGCCGAGGTACTCGGCCAGGAGCTGTCCGACTTGGTTCGAGTCGCCGTCGACGGCCTGCTTGCCGGCGAGGACCAGGTCCGGCTTTTCCTTCTCCACGATGGCCTTCAGGGCGCGGGCGACGAGATCGCCGTCGAGGTCTTCGTCTTTGGCGTCGACCCGGATGGCGCGGTCGGCGCCCGTGGCCAGGGCGGCGCGCAGGGTCATCTCGGTCTCCTTCGGACCGAAGGTGACGACGATGACTTCACCTTCGCGCTTCTTCGGGTTGGTGCCGTTTTCGGTCAGACGAAGCGCCGTTTCGACCGCATACTCGTCGAACGGATTCGGCTTCCACTCGAGGCCGGTCGTATCGACCTTGCCGCCGGCGATCTTGATCTTGTTGGCGTTGTCCGGATCGCTGACGCGCTTGAGGGGGACGAGAACTTTCACGACCGGGCTCTCCTTATTGGGATTGGTCTGTCTAATGAATGGCGATTCAGTTGACGGGTCGTACTTAAGAGGAAGACGCGCTGCTGTCAACCGACGGGTCATAGAAACGTGGCGGGCCACCCCTCGAGGAATGTGGAAACCTCGTCACGATAGCCCCACAATACGCGCAACATGCAGACGACCTGCGACTTTCTCGTCATTGGTAGCGGCGTGGCCGGGCTCACGTTCGCGCTGGAAGCCGCTGCCCACGGCGACGTGATCCTCGTCACCAAGCGCGCCCGCGACGAGTCCAACACCAAGTACGCACAGGGCGGAATCGCGGCCGTGCTCGCAGAAGGCGACACCTTCGAGGCCCATATCCGCGACACGGTGGTAGCGGGCTCCGGCTTGAACCACGATCGCGCGGTCGAAATTTGCGTGAAGGAGGCCCCCGCGCGCATCGCGCAGCTGCGGGCCATCGGTGCGCGCTTCGATCGCGCCGAGGGCTCCTCGGTCGCGCATCAGGATCCGCGCGACGCCGAGCTGGATCTGCACCTCGAAGGTGGCCATAGCGCGCGCCGCATCGCCCACGCGAGCGACATGACCGGCCGGGAGGTGGAGCGCGCGTTGCTCGAGGCGGTGGCTGCGCAGCCGCGCATCCGCATCTTCGAGGAGCACATGGGGATCGACCTCATCACGTTGGCCAAGTACGGCGGCCCCGAGGTGTGCGTCGGCGCCTACGTGCTCGACGTGAGCGTCGGCAAGGTCGTGACCATCCTCGCGCGCCACACCATCCTGGCGTCCGGCGGCGCGGGCAAAGTTTACCTGTACACGACCAACCCCGATGTGGCGACCGGCGACGGTCTGGCGATGGCTTTCCGAGCCGGCGCCGAGATCGCGAACATGGAGTTCTACCAGTTCCACCCCACGGCCCTGTACCACCCGCAGGCCAAGACGTTCCTCATCTCCGAGGCGCTCCGTGGCGAGGGCGCGGTGCTGCGAAGGCTCGACGGAACCTCTTTCATGAAGGAGCACCACGCCCTGGCCGATCTCGCGCCGCGCGACATCGTGGCCCGCGCCATCGACCACGAGATGAAGCGCTCGGGCGCCGAGCACGTGCTGCTCGACATCACCGACAAGAAGCCGGCCTTCGTCAAAGACCGCTTCCCGGGCATCTACGCGGAGTGCCTGCGCTGGGGCATCGACATCACCGTGCAGCCCATCCCGGTGGTCCCCGCCGCGCATTACCAGTGCGGCGGTGTCTCCACCGACTTGGAGGGGCGCACGACCATCCCGGGCCTCTGGGCCATCGGCGAGGTGTCGCACACGGGGCTGCACGGCGCCAATCGCTTGGCGTCCAACTCCTTGCTCGAGGGCCTGGTCTTCGCGCACCGTGCGGCCGAAGCGCTCAAGAAGATCGACCGCAGCGCACCCTGGCCCGACGTGCCCGAGTGGGACGTGGGCGAGGCGGGGACCAGCGACGAAGCCGTCGTCATCACGCAGAACTGGGACGAGCTGCGCCGCTTCATGTGGAACTACGTCGGCATCGTGCGATCGCAAAAGCGACTTCGCCGCGCCGCCCGCCGCATCAGCGTGCTCCAAGAGGAGATTGGCGAGTACTACTGGAACTACTTCGTCACCCGCGACTTCCTCGAGCTTCGCAACATCGCCACGGTGGCCCAGCTGATCGTGGAGTGCGCCTCCGCGCGCCGCGAGAGCCGCGGACTTCATTACAACATCGATTACCCGGAGCTCGATCCCCGCGGTGCGCGCGATACGGTGGTGAAGCGCGGCGTGCCCGCCCACCTCCGCGGTCGTTGACCGCACATCGACGCGGAACTCTGGGCGTGCCGGTCACGCCCAGGCGAGGTCGATTTCGTCGAGCGCAGGTTGAAGCGCGCTCGCGAGCCGGTCGAAAACCGTGGGCGCGGCGACCGTTGTCTTCGTGGCGCGCTTCCGACGGGACGGGCGGGTTTTGCCCTTGGAAACTTCGCGGTTGGATGTGAGCTCTTCGAGCACGTTGGAGGGGAGTGCTTTGCGCATGGTCTGTTGAGTTAAGCGGGCTAGCGTGAGACGCGAAACATGGGCAACAAAACGGCGGCGACGAAAACGAGACAAAAACGAGACAAAGATGAAGCGCGCGCCGTGAAAAAAATACCCACTTCCGAATCGCGCCCTAAGCACGAGGAGAAATGCATTGGGACACCGCGGCAAATCGGGAACGTGATACAGAGGCCCTATGAGAGTGGGGGTACCGAGAGAGGTGACTCCGGGGGAGAAGCGGGTCCCGCTGGTGGCGGACTCGGTCAAGCGGCTCGCATCGAAAAAAATCGACGTTTCGATTGAGAGCGGCGCGGGCACTGGCTCATGCATCACCGACGAAGAATTTCGCGCGGGCGGTGCGAGCGTCGAACCGGAGAGCAGTGCACTTTACGCATCGGCCGATGTCGTTCTGCGACTTCGTGTGCCGAACGAGGAGTCGATCGCGCGGCTGCGTGAAGGCTCCACCTTGATCGCGCCGCTCTTCCCGCTGCAGGAGCAAAACGCGCCGTTGGTGCGCGCGCTCGCGGCGCGAAAGGTGACGACCATCGCCGTCGATATGATCCCGCGAACCACCGTGGCACAGATGATGGACGTGCTCAGCTCCCAGGCCACCATCGCCGGCTACTACGCGGTGCTCATGGCCTCGGCCGCGCTCCCTCGCTTCTTCCCCATGCTCATGACCGCGGCTGGAACGATCGCACCGGCGCGGGTGCTGGTGCTCGGCGCCGGCGTCGCCGGTCTGCAGGCGATTGGAACGGCGAAGCGTCTTGGCGCGGTGGTCGAAGCGTTCGACGTGCGCGCGGTGGTGAAAGAGCAAGTGGAGAGCTTGGGGGCGCGCTTCGTGCAGGTCGAATCCGGCGAGGACGCGCAGGCCGAGGGCGGCTACGCGAAAGAGACGTCGGAGGAGTACAAGAAGAAGCAGGCCGAGGCCATCGCGCGCCATGTGAAGACGGCCGATGTCGTCATCGCCACGGCGCTCATTCCGGGCAAGCGCGCGCCGGTGCTGGTGACCGAGGAGATGGTTCAGTCGATGAAGCCGGGCTCGGTCATCGTCGATCTGGCGGCGGAGCAGCAGGGCAACTGCGCGCTCACGGAGCCGGGGCAGACGGTGGTGCGCCATGGCGTGAGCATTCTGGGCGAGCTGGATCTACCGAGCCGGGTCGCCATTCATGCGAGTCAGATGTACGCGCGCAACATGGAGAAGCTGCTTCTTCACGTGTGCAACAAAGACGGGGCCCTCCATCTCGATCCCGAGAACGAGATCACGCGGGGGTGCCTGATCACGGTCGCGGGAGACGTCGTCCACCCCAAGGTGAAGGAACGACTCTAATGTCGAGCGAGCTCATTTTCGGCCTGTACATCTTCGTGCTGGCCACCTTCGTCGGCTATCAAGTGATCTCGCGTGTGCCGCCGCTCCTGCACACGCCGCTCATGTCGGGCACCAACGCCATCAGCGGCATCTCGCTGGTGGGCTCGTTGGTGGCGGCCGGCTCCGAGCACAACCAAATAAGCACCATTTTGGGCTTTATCGCGGTGACCGCGGCGAGCATCAACGTGGTCGGCGGCTTCATGATCACCGACCGCATGCTGCGCATGTTCAAGCGCCGCGGGCCCGCGGAGAAAGGGGCGGACAAGTCATGACCCCGCTCCTCAGCCTGGCGTACCTGGTTGCGTCGGTCCTGTTCATTTTATGCCTTCGCGGCCTGAGCTCCCCCGAGTCGGCGCGCCGGGGCATCGTCCTCGGCGAGCTGGGGATGTTCATCGCGGTGGTGGCCACGCTCCTTCACAAGGAGATCATCAGCTACACGTGGATCATCGCCGGCATCTGCCTGGGCTCGGCCATCGGCACCGCGATTTCGCTTCGCATCCCGATGACCAAGATGCCCGAGCGTATTGCGCTCTCGCACTGCTTCGGCGGTCTGGCCACGGCGCTCGTCGGTGTCTCCGAGTACATCCACACCGAGGGCCACGTGTCGCGCCTGACCACCGGCGCGCTCGGCTTCGAGACGTTCTTCGGCTTTCTGACGTTCACCGGAAGCATCATGGCGTTCGGGAAGCTGCAGGGCATCATCACGGGGGCGCCCGTCACCTACAAAGGCCAGAACGTCCTCAACATCGGGCTCTTCGTGGCCTCGTTGGGGATGCTCGTCTACCAAGTCATCGAGCCCGCGCAGCCAAACCTGTTCTACGCGACCAGCGGCATCGGCTTTGCGCTGGGCGTTCTGGCGGTCCTGCCGATCGGCGGCGCCGACATGCCGGTGGTCATCTCGCTGCTCAACTCGTACGCGGGCCTCGCGGCCTCCGCCACGGGTTTTGCGATCGGGAGCAACATCCTGATCATCTCGGGTGCGCTCGACGGATCGTCCGGTCTTTTGCTCTCGATCCTGATGAGCAAAGCGATGAACCGTTCCTTCACGAACGTGCTGTTCGGCGCGTTCGGCACGGCCATCGAGCCGACGGCGGCGCCCACCGGCGGTGCGGTTGCGTTCAACGAGGCCACCATCGACGACGCGGCGGGGGTGCTGCGTGCGGCGCAGAACGTGATCGTCGTGCCCGGTTACGGCATGGCGGTGTCGCAGGCGCAGCACGCGGTGCGGGATCTGGCGGCGTCGCTGCAAAAGCGTGGGGTGGAAGTGAAGTATGCGATTCACCCCGTCGCGGGGCGCATGCCGGGGCACATGAACGTGCTGCTGGCCGAGGCGAACGTGCCGTACGACGAGCTTTACGACTTGGACAACATCAACGACGATTTTCCGCGCACCGATGCGGTGATCGTGGTGGGCGCCAACGACGTCGTCAATCCGGCGGCCAAGAAGGATCCGGCGAGCCCGATTTACGGGATGCCCGTCTTCAATGTGGAGCAATCGCGTTCGATCATCGTGCTCAAGCGGAGCATGAATCCGGGCTTCTCCGGGGTGGAGAATGAGCTCTTCTTCCTGCCCAATACGATGATGGTGCTGGGGGACGCGAAGAAGACGCTGCTTGGGTTCGTGGCGGCGCTCAAGGAAGGGCATCACTAGGCGATTTCGACGTGATTTCGCCTCGGTCGAGGTGCACGCGGCAGCGGGTGCTGCACGCGGGCCCATGGGTCATCGCGAGGCGCTATCGGAGCTGCAGCTACCGATGCTCGTAGCTACGGTGGACAAGTGCTACCGTTAGCTTCATGGCGAATGCCGTAACGCCCTCCTATGTCACCTTGGAAGCCTTCTGGGAGGCCGAGGAGACGAGCGAATCGAGGCACGAGTGGCTCGATGGGGTCGTGTACGACATGTCCCGCGGGACGATCGAGCATGCGCGCCTCATCGGGTCGATCGTTCGGATCTTGGGAAACGCCCTGCTGGATGAGTGCTCCGTCTATTCATCCGAGGTGATGCTCTACATCGCCGAAACGAAGCTCGCGACGTACGCGGACGCGACGGTCGTGTGCGGTCCTTTGGCGACCTATCGCGTGGCGAAGCTCGGCGAAGCGATCACGAACCCGACGCTGCTCGTCGAGGTCCTCTCGGACCGCACGGAAGGCTACGACCGCGGTGAGAAATTTGCTTATTACATGCGAATTTCGTCCTTGAAGGAGTACGTCCTCGTTTCGCAGTACGAGCGTCGCATCGAGGTGTTTCGGCGGCCGCAGCGCGGGCGCTGGATCCATGAAGTCGCGCAAGCGGGGCAATCGCTGACGCTGCACGGCCACGCCATCGAGGTGGACGCGGTTTACGCGAAGCCCGTGCGCTAGAACGGCGGCGCCGGCAGCTCCCGCTTTGGTCGAGCGCCGCTTCGGGGTAAGGTCCGAGGCAATGGTTACGCCCCAAGTGCCGCCGGTTGCGGAGTCACGTGTGGATGCCGATGTGCTGGAGACGCGCTTGCCGCATCTCCTCGAGGCGTATCGGTGTTTGGTGCGGGCCCGTGCGCTCGAGGTGCGGTGGGGCGAGCTCGAGCAAAGAGGCGCGATGGTGCCGACGCCCGCGGAGCCGGGGGGGGACATTCCCACGGTGGCCGCCGGGTTTGCGCTCGGTGCGGACGATTGGGTGGTCGGGGAGGGGAACGAGGTCGCCCTCGCGCTGTTGCGCGGGGCAACGCTTGCCGCGTTCGTGGCGCATGCGTTTGGACGGGGCCCCCATCCGTGGCATGCGCGTGCACGACGAACGGTGGCGTCCGACTGGCGGAATGGTGCCCATGTGACGCAGGGCGTCGGTGTGGCGTGGGGCGCGAAGATCGAGCGGCGTGAGCTCGCGGTGTTGGTGACGTTCGCGGATGCCATCGCCGAGACGGGCGAGTTTCACAACGGGGTCAACTTGGCGGGGGTGTTCAAGGCGCCGGCGATCTTTCTGGCCGTGACCCGCTCCGATCGGCCAAGCCCCGAGCCCCAAGACGCGGAGCACGCCGCCCATCTCGCGTCCGCCTACGGCATTTCGGCCCAGGTTTGCGACGGGTCGGACTTTTTCGCCGTGGCGCGCGCCGTAAGCGAGGCGCGAAGGCGCGCCGTCGCGGGGCTCGGTCCCACCTTCCTCGAGGCGCGCGTGCCCCGCGCACAAGCCCTCCCCCAGGACACGGCGGCGGCGCTTCGCCGTCACTTGGAAGCGCGCGGAGCGTTCGACCCGGAGCGGGAAGCGCGGCTCGAGGTGGAGGCCGCGGCGGAGATCGAGCGCGCCGTCACCGAGCTTGGGGCTGGGGCGGCACCCGTCGCCCGTCATGCGGTCGTGCTGCCCGAGAGTCGGATCGTCGTTCCAACGAATCGTCGTCCGGGGTAGGACTGCTTCCATGGCGACTCAGAACATGGTGCAGGCCATCAACGACGGACTGCGTCACGAGATGCGACGCGATTCGCGGGTGGTCGTGCTCGGTGAGGACGTCGGCAAGGTCGGGGGCGTGTTCCGGGTCACCCAAGGCCTCTACGACGAGTTTGGCGACGAGCGCGTCATCGACACACCGCTGTCGGAGGGAGGCATCATCGGGTGCGCCATTGGCATGGCGCTGTACGGGTTGGTCCCCATCCCCGAGATCCAGTTCTCGGACTTCATTTTCCCGGCCTACGACCAGATCGTGAGCGAGCTGGCCAAGATGCGCTATCGCTCGGGCGGCGAGTACTCGGCCAAGCTCGTGATCCGCACCCCGGTGGGCGGCGGCATCCGCGGCGGCTTGTACCACTCGCAGTCGCCCGAGGCGCTCTTCATTCACGTGGCGGGCCTCAAGGTCGTGTGCCCCTCCACCCCCGAGGACGCCAAAGGCCTCTTGCTCGCCTCCGTGCGCGATCCCGATCCGGTCCTCTTCTTCGAGCCCAAACGCATTTACCGCGCGGCCAAGGGCGAGGTCCCCGAGGGCGAGCACGTGGTGGAGCTCGGGAAGGCGCGCATCGTTCGCCCGGGCGAGCACGTCACCGTCATCGCGTGGGGCGCGATGGTCTACGAGGCGATCGCGGCCGCGGACGAGGCTGAAAAGCAGGGAGTCTCGTGTGAGATCCTCGACCTGCGCACGCTCTGGCCCGTCGACATCGACGCCATCGTGGCCAGCGTGAAGAAGACCGGGCGCGTGATCATCGTGCACGAGGCGCCGAAGACCTGTGGATTCGGCGCGGAGCTCGTTGCGCTCGTCAACGAGAAAGCTTTTCTTCACTTGGAGGCGCCGCCGGTTCGCGTGACCGGCTTCGACACGCCGTTTCCTTACACGCTCGAAAACGACTATCTGCCTCTTGCCCATCGTATTTTGCCCGCCGTCCTCGCGACGGCGAAATACTAGCGGCGGCGCCTCGAGTGGAACGAGCGCCGTCCGCGTCCTAAGACTTCGGAGACGATTATGGCTCGCTGGGAATTCAAACTGCCCGACATCGGCGAAGGTGTGACCGAAGGTGAAATCGTTAGCTGGCTCATTTCACCCGGTGAACCGGTCAAAGAAGACCAGCCGATGGTCGAGGTGATGACCGACAAGGCCACGGTCACCATCGCCTCGCCGCGCGCCGGCACCGTGCTCGAGCTGCGCGGCAAGGTCGGCGATATCGCCGCCGTGCACGCCGTGCTCGTCGTGCTCGACGTGAGCGACGGGAGGGACGCGCACGACGTCAAAGCCGCCCCCAGCGGACCCGCATCCGCATCCGCATCGCACGCGAACGGCTCGAGCAACGGCAACGGGGCCGGCGCCGAGCCCCGCACCCCCGCGCGCCACGACGATGGCCCGGCCGCCACCGCGGTGGGCGACATCCGCGAGACGCTCCCGGGCATCCGCTCCGACGTCAAGCCGGCCGCCGCGAGCGGCGCATCGGCAGGCGGTAGCGCACCGGCCGCAGGTGGTTCGGCCGCGGGCGCCACCGAGACGTACTTCAATGCCAAGCCCCTGGCGACCCCCGCCACCCGCAAAGCCGCGCGCGAGCTCGGCATCGACTTGAAGCGCGTTCCGCCCACCGGCCCCCAAGGCCGCGTGACGCGCGACGACGTGCGCTCGTACGCGGACCAAGGCGCCCCCGCCGTGGAGCCCGCCGGAAAGCCGGCGCAGCCTGCAACGCCCCCATCCGCCGCCCCGTCCGCCTCGGCACCTGCCGCGGCCGCCGATGTGCCCGCGGTGGCGCGTCCGGCCGGGCTCACGCGCGAGCCCGTGCGCATCACCCCGCCTGCAGGCCCCGCAGCCGCCCTCGAGGAGCGCGTTCCCTTCGCCGGCATGCGGCGGCGCATCGCCACCAAGATGTCCGCGGCAAAGACCACCGCGGCGCACTTTACGTTCGTCGAAGAGTGCGACGTCACGGCGCTCAAGGCCTTGCGCGCGCGGCTGAAGCCCTCGGCGGACGCCCAAGGCGTGAAGCTCAGCTTCCTCCCGTTCATCACCAAGGCGGTCATTGCCGCGCTTCGCAAGCACCCGATCCTCAACTCGGCGCTCGACGAGACCACCAACGAGCTCGTCTACCGTAAGTACTTCAATATCGGCATCGCCTCGTCCACCGACGCAGGGCTCATCGTTCCCGTGGTGAAGAACGCCGACCGCAAGAGCCTCCTCGAGATCGCGCGCGAGATCGACCGCCTGGCGACCGACGCAAAGGAAGGGAAATCCAAGGTGGAGGACTTGAGCGGCTCCACCTTTACCATCACGTCCTTGGGCGCGCAGGGCGGGCTCTTTGCCACGCCCATCCTCAACTTCCCCGAGGTGGGCATCCTGGGCGTGCACCAAATCAAGCAGAAGCCCGTGGTGCGCGATGGGCAGATCGTCATTGGTGAGGTGATGCTGCTCTCGCTCTCCTTCGATCACCGCATCGTCGACGGCCATGTGGGGGCGGCGTTCGCGTACGATGTCATCGGATTTTTGGAGAATCCGGATCGTCTGTTTCTGGAGATGGCGTAAGCTGAAACGGCGCTCCTCCGCCGTTTGGTTTCGCCGATGCAACGCGCTTCACTCCACGCCTTTCTTTTGCTCGCGGTGGCCCTGGCCATCGCAGCATGCGTGACGACGCGCGGCCCGGAGCTGGAGCCGCGCTACATCGCGCTGCACAACGCCTTCGCCGCCATGGGGCTCGCACAAGTGGGCCCCGTTCAGCGCGCCTCTCTGGCCGAGGGGCGCGAGGCGCGCTTGCCCCTCGAGCTGGTCGCCGAGTGCACCACCATCGCCCTGTTCGGCGGCCAAGGCGTGCGCGATCTCGACGCCACCTTGCTCGGCCCCGGCGGCGCGCCGCTCGCCAAGGACGTGACCCGTGACTCGCAGGCGGTGCTTCGCACCTGCGTCGATGCGCCGGGAACGTACACCTTGGTGGTGAAGATGGCGGCGGGCGCGGGCGACGTGCTCGCGGCCACGTGGGTCGGCGGGTTCGGCGCGCGCGCGGCGCCGGCGTCTTCGGCGGTTGTGTCAGCCTCCGCGGTGGGCACCTGCGATTCGCCCATGGCGCTCTCGCCCGGCACGTTCACCGGATCGACCACGCGCGGCGAGAGCGAGCACGAAGGCACGTGCACCAGCTCCACCTCGCGCGAGGTGGTCTACCGCTTCGAGCTCACCACGCGCAAGCGGGTCACCATCGACGTGAACCCGCACTTCGACAGCGTGATTTACTTGCGCAAAGAGGACTGCGCCGATCCCGACGCCGAGGTGGCCTGCAACGACGACGCGCCGCACGACCACGATTCGCACCTCGACGAGGAGCTCGATCCGGGCATCTACTACTTCTTCGTCGACGGCTACTCGAGCGAGGTCGGCACCTACAAGATGAACGTCGCCATGACCGACGTGCCCACGGTGGAGGAGGTCTGCCAAAAGGCGCGGATGCTCGCGACCGGCGTGCCCGCCACCGCCTCCACGCGCGGCCTCTACGATCACCTGCACTCGGGCGGCTGCGGCGACAGCGCCAAGGGCCCCGACGCCCCGTACCGCTTCGATCTGGCCCGCCGCGCGCGCGTGCGCATCGTGGAGCGCTCGAACGACTTCACCCCCGTGCTCCACGTGCGCAAGCGGTGCACCGACACCAAGAGCGAGGTGGGGTGCACCGACTCGGGGTTCGCCGCCGGCGAGGCCACCTTCGCCACCGTGCTCGATCCCGGCAGCTACGCCGTCATCGCCGACGGCGCCGATCGCGACGCCGACGGCAGCTACAGCGTGGCCGCCGAGGTGGCCCCCGAGAACGGCCAGGCCGGCATCCCCGGTGACACCTGCGCCGACGCCACCCTCCTCGGCGCCGTCGATCCCGCGGCCGCCGGCGACACCTTCCTCGCCCGCGACG
Source organism: Sorangiineae bacterium MSr11954 (assembly GCA_037157815.1). Taxonomy (NCBI): domain Bacteria; kingdom Pseudomonadati; phylum Myxococcota; class Myxococcia; order Myxococcales; family Pendulisporaceae; genus Pendulispora; species Pendulispora albinea. The sequence continues at coordinate 6,658,136 of CP089984.1, read as the reverse complement.
ATGTCTCCGTGCGATGCGGCGGCACCGGGGCCCCCGACGTGATCTACCGGGTCGAGGTCGCGAAGCGCTCACGCCTCCAAGCGCAGCTCGAGCGCCAGGAGGGGAGCCATGTGCTGGCCCTTCGCAAAGCGTGCTCCGACGTGAGCACCGAGCTCGCGTGCAGCGCGTCCATCGACCACGTGGTGGAGCCGGGCGTGTATTACCTGGTCGTCGACGGCGACGCGAACATGGGCATGGGGCGCTTCTCGTTCGCCTTCCGGCTGCGCGAGGTGGCGGCCCAAGAGACGGCGTGCCGCGCGGCGCGCACGCTCGTCAGCGGGCAGACCGTGAAGGGGACGACCGCCGGCGGGAGCGACAAGTTCGTGGGCACGTGCGCCGGCAGCTACGATGCGCAAGCGTCGCCCGACGCGGTGTACCGCATCGCGCTCCCCGCGCGCGGCAGGGTCCGGCTGAATGTCACCAGCACCGGCTACAGCCCCGTGCTCACCTTGCGGCGCGCGTGCGTCGATGGCGCGTCGGGCAGCGCGTCGCCGGAGATCGCGTGCAACAGCGACGGCAGCAATGTGTACCGTGCACATATCGACACGGTGCTCGACGCCGGCGTTTATTTTGCCGTCGTCGATGGCCAGGCGCGGGGCAGCCAGGGGCCTTACGCGCTCGAGTACGTATTTTCCCCCGTCACCGCCAAGACGCGCTGACGTCTCAGCTCCGGCTGCGCGCGTAGGAGTACGCGGTGTAGGCGGCGATGATGTGGCAGATCCACCCGAGGGTGCCGCCGGTGCCCACCCACAGCCCGGGGGTGATGATGAGCCAAAAGATCCCGCGGAGGAACTTGCCGTTGTAGAACTGGCCGACGCCCGGAATGAAAAACGAAAGAACGGCGGCGAGACCGGGATTGAGATGACGATTCGAGCTCACGACGAGAAAGATGAGCACGCGGGGGCGACCGCGCAACCGCGGCGTCTGCAGCGCGCTCTTCTGCAGTGGTATGCGAAGGAAAAACGCGACCTTCCGTGGCGGGCGACCAAAGACCCGTACGCCATTTGGCTGAGCGAAGTGATGCTCCAGCAGACGCGCGTGGACACCGTGCGGCCCTACTACGAGCGGTTCGTGGCCACGTACCCCACGGTGCACGCGCTGGCCGAGGCGCCGCTGGAGCGCGTGCTCGCCGACTGGAGCGGCCTCGGTTACTACCGCCGCGCGCGCATGCTCCACGAGGGCGCGCGCCAGGTGGTGCGCGACTTCGACGGCAAGTTTCCGCGCGCCGCCTCGGAGCTTCGCGGCATCGTCGGCATCGGGCCCTACACGGCGGGCGCCGTCGCCAGCATCGCGTTCGACACGCGCGCGCCGCTGGTCGATGGCAATGTCGCGCGCGTGCTCGCGCGCATCTTCGGGGTCGAGGAGGACGTGCGCGCAGGGAAGGGGCGCGCGCGCATCTGGGAGCTCGCGGAGTCCATCGTGCCGGAGGTCGGCGCCGGCGATTTCAATCAGGCGCTGATGGAGCTGGGCGCGACCATTTGCTCGCCGCAGTCCCCCGCGTGCGGGCGCTGCCCGGTGCGCGGCTCGTGCGCGGGGTTCGCGAGCGGCGAGCCCGAACGATTGCCCAACATGGCGCCCAAGGCCAAGCCGCGCCCCTGGCCGCGCGCCGCGCTGGTGGCCACCCGGGGCGAGGAGCGCTTGCTGCTCGCGCGGCGCAAGCGCGAGCTCGTGTTCGGCGGGCTGTGGGAGCCGCCGTCGCTCGATGTCGAAAACGTGCAGGACGACCCCGCGCGGCTCGTGGCGCTCACCGGGGTGAAGGGGCCGGACCCGGAGCTCGCGGGGCAGGTCACGCACATTCTCTCGCACCGGAAGATGACCATCGCCGTCTATCGCACCGCCGTCCGTGTGGAACGCGCTGGACTTCCGCACGACCACGCCGAGTACGACGCGCTGGAGTGGGTCGACCGAAAGGCCGCAATGTCCCGGGGAATGAGCACCCTCGCACGAAAAGTGCTGCGGACATGCGGTATCGAAGTCGAAAGGCGCTAGATTGGTCGACAGGGGTGGTGCTCAAGTGACCGACGAGCCGGTTCGCGTGCTCATCGTGGACGACGAAGCAGGGTTGCGACGCAGCCTCGCGCGCATCCTTGCAGCGCGCGGCTTCGCGGTGGAAATGGCCGAGGATGGCGACCGCGCCCTCGAGCTCTTGGAGTCGAACGAGCCCGAGGTCATCCTGTGCGACTTGATGATGCCGCGCATGGGTGGCTTCGAGGTCCTCGAGCACACCAAGCGCACGCACCCGCGGGTCGAGGTGGTGATGATGACCGCGCACGCCGACGTCGACTCGGCGGTGGCCGCGGTGAAGTCGGGCGCCTACGACTTTTTGACCAAGCCCTTCGCCTCCAACGACGCCGTGGCCCTGGCGGTCACCAAGGCCGCCGATCACAAGCGGCTGGTGGAGCGCGCCGCGCGCCTGGAGGAGCGGCTGGTCGCGCACGAGCGCTTCGGCGAAATGGTCGGCACGTCGCCCAAGATGCAAGCCGTGTATCGGCTCATCGAAGGCGTCTCGAGCGCCACGTCGACCGTGCTCATTCTCGGCGAGAGCGGCACCGGCAAGGAGCTGGTGGCCCGCGCCATCCACCAGCACTCGGCGCGGGCCGATCGCCCGTTCGTGCCCGTCAACTGCGCGGCCATCCCCAAAGAGCTGGTCGAGAGTGAGCTCTTTGGCCACGTGCGCGGCGCCTTCACGGGCGCGCAGAACGCGCGGACCGGTTTGTTCGAGACCGGGAACTCCGGCACGCTCTTCTTGGACGAGGTCGGCGATCTGCCGCTGGCCGCGCAAGTGAAGCTCTTGCGGGCGCTTCAGGACGGTGAGATCAAGCGGGTGGGCTCCGACGAGACGCGCTTCGTCGACGTGCGCGTGCTGGCGGCGACCAACGTGGATCTCCAGCAGCGCATCGCCGATGGAACCTTCCGTCGCGATCTCTATTACCGGCTCAATGTCATCCCCATCCACGTGCCCCCGCTGCGCGAGCGCGACGACGACGTGGTGCTCCTGACCCACCACGTGCTGCAAAAGCTGGCGCGCCGAATGGGCCGGGCGCCCAAGCGCATGAGCGCGGAGGCCATGCGCGCCATCAAGGGCCACTCGTGGCCGGGCAATGTGCGCGAGCTCGAGCACGCGGTGGAGCACGCGTTCGTGCTCGCGCAAGGGGAAATGATCGAGCTCGGCGATCTGCCGCAAATTGGTGCGCCCGCCTCCGCCGGGGCGGGCGGGGTGAGCGCGTCGCTGGCAGCGTTGGCGGCGCTGCCGGAGCACGGTGGCTCGCGGGAATCGGCGGAGTGGCGGAGCGGTGGGGAGGACACCCCGGTGTCGTCGGTGGGCGGGGTGGATCTGTTTGCCCTTCCGTATGCGGAGGCCAAGCGGCGGGCCATGCAGGCGTTCGACGAGGGGTATGTCCGCGAGGTCCTCGACAGGTCCGGGGGAAACCTGTCGGCGGCCGCCCGCCATGCTGGGCTCGATCGGTCGAACTTCCGGCGCATCGTCAAACGGCGCATCCCGTTGAAGAAGGCTCCTTTGTGAGAGAGCGCGGTTTCCGCCAAAGCGGGTAGGCATGTGCGCTCGGCCGTACTACTGTCCGCCGCGACGGATGGGTCGTATCCGCTATCTCGTACTTTCCGCGTTGTTGAGCGTGACCGCGTTCGCGCCGCTGGCGCGCGCCGGCGATCTCGAGGACGACGAACCCGCGAAGAAGCCCGAGCCCGCGGCGGCCGGCGCGCAAGCTGCTGCCAAGCACCGCACGTACACCTTGGCCGAGTGCCTTGCGATGACCGATCGCAACCACCCGAACCTCTGGGCCGCTCGCGCCCGGCTCGCCGGCTTCCACGCGCAGCTCGAGGAGGCCAAGTGGACGCCGTTCTGGCAGTGGACCAGCCAGGTGACCTTCGGCGTCCTGCCGCAAATTGGGGGCACGCCCTATTACACGGCGGCGCCCGCCAACCTGCTCAACACGAACTTCACGGACGGCCTGAACCCGTTCATCCAGTTCTCGATCAACGGGACCATCCCGCTCTACACCTTCGGCAAAATCGAGTGGGCGCGGCGCGCCGCCGAGGCGCAGGTTCGGGTCGGGGAGTGGGACGTCGAGAAGTGGCGCCAGCAGGTGCGCATGGACGTGCGCCGGGCCTTCTACGGGGCCATGCTGGCGCGCGACGCCCGCTACCTCCTGAACGACATCCACAACAGGCTCAACAAAGCCATCGAGGCGCTGCAAGAGAAGCTCGACAACGGTGAGGCCGGGGTCGACGAGGTGGATCGCATCCGGCTCGAGGTCTACCGCGATCAGCTCCTGGCGCGCGCGGGCGAGCCCGACAAAGCCGAGAACTTCGCGATGGCGGCGCTCCGGTTCATGACCGGCGTGGCCCGCGACTTCGACATCCCCGACGAGCCTCTGGCGCCGTCGGACGTGGAGGTCCGCCCCGTCGTCTCGTACCTCGCGGCGGCGCGCCTTTTCCGCGCCGAGGTCAACCAGGCGCGCGCGACCATCTCCCAGCGTCGCGCCAGCCTCGAGGTGGCGCGGGCGCGGCTCTTTCCCGATATCGGGCTGCTCTTCAACATGAACTATTCGACCGCCCCCAGCGTCATCCGCCAGGACAACGCGTGGGTGACCGATCCGTTCAACCGCTTTACGTACTCCGCCGCCCTCGGGGCGCGCTGGTCGCTCGACATTCTGCCCGGGCAGGCCCGCGTCGCCGGCGCGGAGGCGGCGCTCGAAGAGGCGCGCGCGCTGGAGCGCAACTCGCTCGGCGGCATCGCCGTCGAGGTGGAGAACGCCTATGGCGTGATGCTCGACGCCCGCCGCCGCGAGCAAATGTGGGCCAAGGCCGAGCACAAGGCCAAAGGTTGGATCTCGAGCGTCCAAGACGCCATCGATCTGGGCACCAAAGACGAAAAACAGCTCACCGAGCCGCTGCGCGTCTTCGTCGACTCCCGTCTGAGTCATATGACGGCGACCATGGACTACAACCTGGCGCTGGCCGATCTCGCGCGCGTTTCAGGCTGGGACGCGGCGGCGCCGAAGAAATAGTCGCGGCGCGCCGGGCCCCGGTGCTTCGCTCGCGGGGCCGGCGGCTTCGTCGAGGCGGGCGGCGCGCTTCGCGGGGCCGGCGGCTTCGTCGAGGCGGGCGGCGCGCCAGTTTACGTGGCGCGCGCGCCTGCGCGTACGGTCAGAACGGGCAGTTCGCCAGGGCGAGCAGCGAGACGATGCGCGCTTGCACCAATTCGAAGTCGCGCAGCGCCAAGTTCACGTCCGCGTTGCGGAGCCCGGAGCCGGCGATGACGAGATCGAGGCTGGTGCCTTCGCCTTCGATGTATTGTGCACGGGTTAGCCGATCCAGCTCGGCGGCCAGCTGGCGCGCGTCGGCCGCGACCTTGCGGGAGTCGGTGGCCACCGAGACCTGACGGCGCGCGCGCGCGACGTCGACTTCGGCCGCCCGGCGCTTGGCGACGAGCTGCTGCTCGGCCTGATCGGTGGCGGCGTAGGCGGCGCGGCGCTGGCCGTCGCGGATCCCGCCGTCGTAGAAGGGGACGGAGAGGATGGCCTGGATGTTCCAGGTCGGGTTTTGCTGGTTCGAATCGACGCTGGTGGCCGACAAGGTCGACTGCGCGGTGATGGTCGGCGAGTACTGGTACTTCGCGTCGGTGATCGTTCGCTCCGTGCGGACCACGTTCTGGCGGGCCGCCGCGATGTCGGCGCGCTCTTCGATGCTGCCCGCCGGCTTGCACGCGGTGCCCGCGCTCTTCTCGATGCCATCGAGGCTGATCGACGGCTCGACGCCGATGGGCTCTCCGGTGCCCAGCGCCAGCCCCAGCGCCTCGCGCGTCTTGCGGAGCGACTCGTCGCCCGTCACCAAGGTGGCGCGCGCGGACTCTACGTCCTGTTGCGCGCGGACCACGTCGAGGCCCGTGGCGGCGCCGAGCTGCTTTCGCCGCTGCGCGAGCTCCAGGCGCTCCAGCGCGCTGCGGAAGCCGATGCGATTCAGCTCCGCCACCCGCTCGGCGGTGACCACGCCGATGAGCGAGTTGGCCACGTTGAGCGCGATCGTGCGCTTGGCGTCTTCGACCGAGAGGCGCGCGAAGTCTTCGGTCGCGTGGGCCGTCCCGATGCCATACCACGCGCGCGGCGAGAGCAGCGGCACCGCGGCCACCAAGCTCCCCGTGAGGAACGGTCCCCGCGTGGGGCTCTCCACCGACTGAAAGCGCGGCGTGATGGTGCCTCCCGTCACGTCGAGGCCCGCGATCTGCTGCTGGTCCTTCGTCAAAAAGTTGTAGGTCGCGGCGCCGGTGCCTTGGAGCGTCGGCAGCGCGCTCCCCAGCGCCACGCGCGACTGCGCCTCGGCGGCCTTCACCTGGTCGAACGCGATGCGAAGATCGGTCGAGCGCGCGCGCACCATGTCCAGCGCCTGCTCCCAGCTTCCCACGTTCTTCGCCGCCGGGGGCACCGGCGCGAGCATCGGATCGTTCACCGTCGGCGGCGGCGGGACCTCGAGCGGCGTGTTGAGGGGCGGCGCGGGGGTGGTCGGTGCGGCAGGCTGCGCCGCCGGCGTCTTCGGCGGGCGCTTCGAGGGCTGCTGGGCGTACGAGGTCGGCGCCCATGTGGCCAATGCAACGATTGCAGAAAGAGCAAGAGTGGAGCGGACGCGTACGGACTGTCGCATGCGGCGCACTGTAGCCGAAGCAGTGCCGTGAGCACCTACAGCTTTGTGAAGAAAAAAAAGTGCGAAAACGTCGCTATTTTGACCAGAAACGCGTCTTGAAAACCCGACGAAAGACCCTAGCTCCAACCCGCGGTCAACTGCGTTCTCCATCCCATCTCGTGCCACCGCGACGAGCGCAACGACACGCAACGGGCGCCGTCACCGGCCGATAAAGGAACCGAGGCGCGCCATCGAAACGCTTCGAAGCGCGAAGCTCATGAGATTAATGCCGTTGATAGTGCGGCGCATGCCCCGGCGCGATTCGAAGCGCCGCGCGAAGGGCGCTGAAACGCCCGCGGAGGCTCGCGGCGCTCACGCGAAACGACGCGGCCACCTCGGCCTGCGTGAGCGGCACGTGATCGAGGTACACGATGGTGTATGCGAGCGCCGCGGCCAGCCCTTGCACGGTGGGGCCATCCTCCGCCAGCTTTCGCACCGCCGGCTCGCGCGCGATGACCAGCGCCCGGGCGCGCTGGCGCGCATCGAGCGGGAGGTTCTCGAGGCCGCGCACCAAGGAGGCGTCGAGCTCCGCGGCCGACTCCTCCGCGCTCTTGCGCGGCTTGCGACGGCGCGTGGCGGGGGCGCGCTCGATGGAATCGAGCGGCCCCAATTCGGTCGCCTGCGGGGCCCTGCCCGAGAGCCGCAGATCGCCCGCTTGCGGGGGCCGGCCCGATAGCCGCAGCTCGGTGGGCTGACGGGATTGACCCGCGAGCGGGCTTGGGAGCCGGCTCGGGGCCCGACTCGGCAACTGAAACGAGATGCGCGAGGCGGCGGCCCCGGAGGCGGCGTCGCCGTCAGGCGGGGCTCCCGCTTCCAGCCAGCGCCAGAGGGCGGCCTGCTCGCGCGAGACGCCGCGCTTCATGGCGCGGGACAGAACGCGCTTGGCCTCTTGCAGCTTGCCGGCGCGCGCCAGCGCGTGCGCGAAGGACGCGGCGATTTCGCGGTTGCCCACCGCGCCCTCGTAGGCGGTCTGCAACCAGACCACGGCCTCCTCCGCGCGGCCGAGCGCCACGTCGATGAGGTGCCCCAGGTTGTGCGCGTACCACGGGTTCTTCGGCGACGCGCTGAGGGCACGGAAGTATGCCATGGCCGCATACTTGTAGTTTCCCAACAAGGTTTGGCAGAGACCCAAGACGGCCCAAGCGCGATCGTCGTCTTTGACCCAGAGCAGGACCTTGCGGGCATGGAGCGCGGCGCGCCATGGATGTCGCTCGACGAGGAGCTCGGCAAGCTGCCGATGGGCATAGACGCTCTCTTCGCTCGCCGGCGCCGCCGTACGCGTCAACCGATGAAGAAGCGGGAGGACCTCCCCGGGGTCGAGCGCGCTTTGGAGAGCCCACTCCACGTCTTGCCTCAGACGTTTGGCTTCGTTTTCGTGCGCGTCCATACGGTTTTTAGGGTGTAGCTGCGACGTGGATGTCGCGCAACGAGAGAGAGTCTGATTTCGAGGTGCGATACAATTTGACCTTGCGTGAGTGCTCTGTGTGATCTAGCGCCGGTTCGAGCGAACGCCCTCGCAGCCCTGAGCATGAGTCTCGGATTCGCTATCGAAACGCAATCACCCGACTATGAACGAGTTCGTGCAAGATGCGCAAGACATCGAGCATGGGCATGCCGCAGGCGGCCATGATCATTTGAAGGCTCGAGACACCGTCGACGTGCGATAGCACGAAGCCGGCTCGGTGATCGATGGATAGCCACTGAAGCTTTTCACGCGGCACCGCCACGTGGGGGATCCGATCGAGCGGGCCTATGCGCGCCGCGTACATCTGCTCGAGCACCGACCGGCAGTTGTCGGCGCACCGCCGTGCCTCGGTATGCTCCGGGAAATCCACCAGCAGGGCCTCCGCGGCCGCCAACGCGCCCGTGTAGTCGCCCAGCGAGAAGCGATCCCGCATTTCCCCGACGACGTCGGCCGGGTGGCTGACCTGCACGTCCTGCACGTCGGGGGTGCTGGGCGAGGGCCCGCGCTTGGGCATCGCGGCGGCGGGGGCCGCGTGGTCCGTGCGGTCTCTCTCGTGCGCCTCGTAGCCCTCGTCGTCCGCCAGCGCGGCGGCGACATGGGCGTTGGCGAGGGATAGCACGCTGGCGTTGCTCGTGGGGGTGGGGCGCTCGCTCAGGGCCAAGGAGCGAATTCGATGAAGCTCCGGCTCGTTCGACTCGTTTCCGTCGCCCCGCTCGTTCGCGCCGTCCGTCGCGTCTTCGTTCTTCGGGGCCGTTTCGCCTTCGGGCACGTGCGGGTTTTGCGCATCTTGATCGCCTTCTGGATCGGTTTGCCGGCTCACGATGCTAGTGAGTCTATGTCACGCCATGCGATTGCGCATCGCGGCCTTTGGTCGGGTCGGGCCACCGCGGGTGCATCCATACCCACTGCTCGGGGAGATCCAGGATGCGGCGCGAGAGCTCATCGTTGATCCGCTCCGTGAGGCAACGCTCCGAGGCCGCGCGGTCGATCGCGCATCCAAGGTCATCGATGGGGATGCGTGTGACCGTCAACACCATCGCGCCGTCCGCGCCGCGCGCGGCGGTTCCGATGACCACGGCAGCCCCCGTTCGGCATGCCATACGGGCAGGGCCCACGGGTGTCGCAGCAGGTATGCCAAGGAAGGGAACCGCGATGGAGGGCACCCGCGCGCGAAGATCCATCGGCATCCCCAACACGCCGCCCGCGCGTAAGGTGCGCAGCATGCGAAAGGGCGCCCCCGCCGCGCCGCGGTAGATGGATCGCACCCCCACCCCCCCGCGCAGCCGATCGTAGAGGGCCGTCAGGCGTGGATCGTAGCTTTCGCGGGCCACGGTGGTCAGCGCGAAGCCGTGGTCGACCAAGGTGGCGGCCACCCGCTCCCAAGGCCCGAGGTGGGCCGAGACGAACAATACGCCGCGCCCTTCGCGCTGCGCCTCGCGCAGAATGGCGCGGTCTTTTTCGGGGAAGGGGAGCGTACGAACCGCGGCGCCCGGCCGGAGCGAGGCCACCGCATCGCCCAAGTGGCCGCCGAGGTTCCGGTACGCCGCCGCGACGAGGCTTTGCGTGGAGGCTTCGTCCAGATGCGGGAGCGCGCGCTGTACATTGGCGCGCGCGAGCTTTCGCAGGCGCGGGTGGGCGAGGTGCACGCATGCGCCCAGGCCGCGTCCGAGGGCGCGCAAACGGCGCGGGGGCAAAGAGGTGAGGGTGGCCAGCACCGCGCGAATGATCCAATAGAGGAGCGCGTTCTTCGCGGCTTGGGCGGTGCCCCATCGTCCCCCTTCGCGCACGTCGGGGGCCGCTCCTTCGCGCGGCGGCGCGTTCATGGGGTGGAGGCGGGCCTCGGCACGTCCCCCTGGATGACCCGGTTCTGAATCTCCACCGCCTCGCGCAGGTGGGTGAGCGCGCGCTCGCGGGCGCGGGTCACGTCGGCGGGGCGCCCGGCGTCGGCCAGGGAGACGGCGCGCGCTTCTTCCACGATGCCGGCCACCTCGAACAAGTGACCGCGGAAATAGGTGGGCTCTTTCGCATGGGCGAGGCCTTGCTCGACGTCGCGTGCGGCGCCGTCGAAGTTCCCCGCCCGCATGCGAAGCTCCGCGAGCCGCGCATACGTATCGGCCAGCACCTCGTCGATCTCCGGCACCACCGCCCCCGGGCGCGGCCTCGCCGCCTTCGTCAGCTGCTCCAGCGCCGCGATGGCGCGCGCGGGATCGTTGCTCGCCTCGTGCACGTTCGCTTCATGGTGCAGCGCCCGCGCCTGCGAGAGATAGGCGAGCAGCTGCGGATCGACCGGCGCCTCCGGATCGCCTTTGGGCGAAGAAGCACGGGCGGAGCGCGACTCCGGCGGCGCGAGCTCCGCTGCCTTGTCTTTGCACGCTGCAGGCGCCAGCAGCGCCACGGCGGCCAGCGCCAAGAGCCACCTCGGGACGTTCATCGAACCCCCCAGCGCGCAAAGCGGTTGTCGCGCAAGTCCGAGGCGCGTGCCCGCGCGATGCGATCGATCCGCGCGCTCGTTCCGCCCGTCGTGGGAAAGGGCTCGCCAAAGAGCGGCTGCGTCGAGCGCGCCACCGCGAGCTTCGCCTCGCCGGTGCCCGGCGCTTGCATCGCGGTCGCCATCGGCGCGGCCGCTGCAGCAGGTGCGGGAGGTTCGGCTCTCTTCGTGCTCGCGAAGCTCACCATCAGCGCATACGCGGCGGCCAAGGAGAGCGCGGCCGCGGCCGCCGTCCCAAAGGCCACGCGCACCACCACGCCGCCACGCTTCGAGGGCGCCGCCGCGGCGCCCTTCGTCGGGGGCGTTTGCGGCGCTCGTGGTGCCGCGTCCAGCTGCGCGAGGGCGCGATCCAGGATGGCGCGATGCTCCTCGGGCGCCATGAGCCGCGGATGGTGGGCCAGGGCGAGCGCGCGCGCGAACTCGGCGTCCTCGTTGGCGGAGCGGGAGCCCGGGTCGGCATTCGGATCGAGGTCGAGCGCATCGCGCAGCGCCTCGGCGGCGCGCAGCTCTTCTTCGGTGGGCTCCGTCGGCTCGAGGTCCGGATCGTCCATGCTCCGCGGTTTTTGGGGCGTCGTCATGGCGTGTCTTCCGATTCTTTAGCACTGGCGAGCGCCTTCTTGAGCGCGGCGATGGCGCGATGCAAGAGAACGTCGAACGTGGCGGGGGTGACTTCGAGCAAAGTAGCCACCTCCTCGCGTGGCCTCTCCTCCAGGATACGCAGCTGGATGGCGCGCGCATAACGCGGGTGGATGGTGCCCATCGCGTGGGTCACTTTGGCCCGGGCCGCCGCGCGATCCTGGTGCTCGCTCAGGGATTGATCGGTGCCGCCGTCGCCGCCCGCGTCCGCATCGAGCGACCGCTCCACGTCGTCGGCGTCCCAGACGAGCATGCGCTTTCGCGCCCGCAGTTGGTCGATGGCCACGCGCAGCGCCAACGTCCGCAGCCAGGGGTAGAACCCCACGTTTTGCCACGTGAACCGATCGATTCGCTCCACCACCTTGGCGTAGGTATCGGCGAGCGCATCCTTGGCGGCCGCCTCCGATCCGAGCCTCGGAAGGAGCACGCTGCGATAGAGGCCCGGCCCATAGCGACCCAAAAGCTCCCCGAGCGCCTCGCGATCCTTCGCTTGGGCACGGACGACGAGCTGCCGCTCGAGCTCGAGCTCGTCTTCGCGCGTCGAGGAACGCGAATGCACGGGCCCGAGCATAGCCGTGTCGACGTTCGATACCCCGAAGAAGATCTCCACCCCTGGGTCCAGGGTCGCCGTCAGGAAGGCACAAGCAGTCGCAGTCACATGAGGACCAACGCCGGCCTTGCGGCAAAGCTTACAGAGTGCAACCACGACGGCGCGACGGCCTCGCAAAAATGCTAAGACGGCTCCCGTGAGCGACGTCTCGTTGGCCCAGGGCGCGGAAGACAATGGTCTGGCGGTGATGCTGGCGGATCTGGTCCGTCAGAATCTGGAGGCGAAACCGCATAAAAAGCGAGACTTTGCCGCCCTCGACGGGTCTTTTTCCATCGTAGCGGAGGACGCCGAGGTGGCCCTGACCCTCCGGTTCGCGAAGGGGAGGCTCACCATCCACGATGGCATCGTCGGCATCCCCGATGTCACCATCCGCGGCGGGTCGGACACCATTCTGGCGCTCTCCAACCTACCGCTCACCCGTCCGCTTGGCCTGCCCATCCCAAACCCCCGCGACAAGAACGAGCTCTCGTTGATGCGCTCGGTGGTCTCCGACCTGCGCGCGGGCAGGGTCCACATCTATGGAATGGCCTTTCATTTCCCCATGTTGATGCGACTCACCCGGGTGATGTCGGTCAACGGTTGAGCATTGTGCTGGCGCTTTCCCGGCCGGTTGCCCCGTCTCTTTTTTGGTTTTGCGAGCGCTTTCGCGCAGACTTCCCTTGACCCGGCACGCCCAGTGAAATAGCGTGCGCCCCCCAACTCACCCTGCTCTCGAGTGGCATGGGCAACCGCCAATGCTAGGCTCTTTTCGAGGACAGGGACAATTTCGGAACCGCTCGTCCCTCTAGGATAAAAGCCTCATGGCCGTTCACATTCGTCTCGCCCGCGCCGGTGCAAAGAAGCGTCCCTTTTATCGTCTGGTCGTGACCGACCATCGCAGCCCGCGGGGCGGTCGCTTCCTGGAAAATATCGGCACCTACGATCCGTCCAAGGGCGACTCCCTCCTTCACGTGGACCAGGAGCGGCTCACGTTCTGGCGTGGTCGGGGAGCGCAGCCGTCGGAGACCGTCACCCGCCTGCTCAAGCGCCTGCAGAAAGCCGCCGCCGCGACCGAAGCCAAGTAGCTTCGGTCTCGTCTGTCTCATCTGTTGTCGGATTCCGCGCGCTGCCGTTCGTCGTTCCTCGAGCTGTTCTGTTCTGTTTGCGCCGTTCGCTCGCTCCGCGCTCGTTTTCGTTGCTCCGTTTCCTCTCCCGCTCTCTTCCTCCCTCTCCTCCTCTCCCCATCCAACTCTTGTCCTCGCTCTTCCATTTGAAGCGGGCTCGTTTCCGCTTTTCCTCCATCTCGTTTTTCGGGTTCTCCGACGCGGTTTTCGCGTCTTCTGACAAGTCCCTGCGCGCCCCCCTGGCGGAATGCCCATGCCGTTGAAAGAGCTGATCCGCACGATCGCCATGGAGCTGGTCGACCATCCGGACCAAGTCGTGGTGACGGAAATCGCTAGCGAACACAACAGCCTCATCGAACTCCGCGTCGCCAAAGAAGACGTTGGAAAGGTGATTGGAAAGGAGGGGCGCACCGCACAGTCGATGCGCACCATCCTGGCCGCGGTCTCGACCAAGTTGGGTCGGCGCGCGCACCTCGATATCGTGGATTGACCGCGCGTTGAGCCGAATGAGCAAGCCCTCGCGCGCCGGCGAAGACCAGGACGAGCGCGATCGCCGCGATCGATTCGTCCCGCTGGCGGAAGTCATGCGGCCGCACGGCGTGCACGGCGAGCTCCGGCTCAAAGTGTTCAACTCGGAGAGCGATCTCCTGCTCGCGCAAGACGAAGTCTTGGTGCAGCTCAAGCCCGCGGCGGAGGCCAAGCCGGGGGCGCAAAAGGCGAGCAAGACGGGCGAGGGGACGGGCGCGCAAGACGGCGGCGACGTGCACGAGGTCTCGGTCGACCGCGCGCGCCGCGCCGACGCGGCCATTTTGCTCAAGCTGCACTCGATCGACGACCGCGATCGCGCCGAGGAGCTGCGCGGGGCGCTCGTCGGGCTCTGGCGCTCGCAGTTTCCGCCGCCCGAAGAGGGGGCGTTCTACGCGTGCGACATCGAGGGCGCGCGCGTGGTGGTGCGCGAGGCGGCCGAAGACGGCAGCGAGCAGCTGCGCGAGATTGGCACCGTGCGCAGCCTGACGTCGTACCCGAGCGTGGACGTGTTGGTCGTTCACGCCAACGACGGAAAGAAGGATTGGGAGGTGCCCCTCGTGGAGGCTTATGTCTCCGAGGTGGACGTGGCGCGCGGGCTGGTGACCCTCGCGACCCTCGAAGGCTTGGAACGGTAGCCGTTCGATGCGCGTCGATATCGTGACGCTGTTCCCCGAGGCCTTCGAAGGCTTCCTCGCGACGAGCTTCGTGGCCCGCGGGATCGAGGCGCAGAAGCTCGGCGTTCGCTTTCGCTCGCCGCGCGAGTTCGGGCTCGGCAAGCACAAAAGCGTGGACGATACGCCCTACGGCGGCGGCAGCGGCATGGTCATGCGGGTGGACGTGCTGGTGGCTTGCTTCGAGTCGCTGGACCTCGACGCGCCCGACGGCGTAAAGGCGCATCGCGTGCTTCTCACGCCCCAAGGTGCGCCGCTCGATCAGTCGCGCGTGCGCGCGCTCGCCGCGCGACCGGCGGTGATGCTCGTGTGCGGGCGCTACGAGGGGTTCGATGAGCGGGTGCGGGCCCACGTCGATGAAGAAATTTCGCTCGGCGACTTCGTGATGACCGGGGGCGAGGTGGCGGCGATGGCCATCGTCGATGCGTGCGTGCGCCTCTTGCCCGGTGTGCTCGGCAACGAGGAGTCGGTGCGCGAAGAGTCGCACAGCACGGAGAACGAGGGGCTCCTCGAGTACCCGCAGTACACGCGGCCCGCCGAGTTTCGCGGCGCGGACGTGCCGGCCATCCTCACCGGCGGGCACCATGCGCACATCGCAGCCTGGCGCCGTGAGCAGGCGGTGGTGCGCACCCGCGAGCGGCGCCCGGATCTGTACGAGCGTTACGCTGCGCGAACGGCGGCTTCGGGTGCGGCGGGGGTGCGGACGCGGGGGAGGGGAGGGCGCGCTGGGGGCTCCGGAAATGCCGGAAATGCCGGCGGCGCCGGAAATTCCGAAAGTGCCGGAAGCTCCGGAAATGCCGGCGGCGCCGGAAGTTCCGGAAATGCCGGTAGCGCCGGAAATTCCGAAAGTGCCGGAAGCTCCGGAAATGGCGGCGGCGCCGGAAGCTCCGGAAATGGCGGCGGCGCCGGAAATTCCGAAAGTGCCGGAAGCTCCGGAAATGGCGGCGGCGCCGGAAGCTCCGGAAATGGCGGCGGCGCCGGAAGCTCCGGAAATGGCGGCGGCGCCGGAAATTCCGAAAGTGCCGGAAGCTCCGGAAATGCCGGTGGCGCCGGAAATTCCGGAAATGCCGGTGGCGCCGGAAGCTCCGAAAATACCGGAAGTGCCGGTCATTCGGGAAAGGACGAATGAGCGATGCGGACGCTCGCCATTGCGCTCGTTCACTACCCTGTGCTCGACAAGGCCGGTGACACCGTCACCACGGCGATTACGAACCTCGACGTGCACGATCTCGCGCGCAGCGCGCGCACGTACGGGTGCAGCGATTACTTCATCGTGCACCCCATCGCGGCCCAGCGCGATCTGGTGGAGCGCATCTGCGACCATTGGACGAACGGTTCGAGCGGAAAGCGCATCCCCGATCGCAAGGTGGCGCTCGAGCTGGTTCGCGTCGTTCCCTCGCTCGAGGACATGTACGCCCGCTTCGGAGGACGCCAGGCCGTCGAGGTATGGATCACGGCCGCCCGAAGGGTGGCGCCGCCGATATCCATGGCCGAAGCAAGCCGAAGGCTCGAAGACGACCGCGATCCGCGCCCCGTGATCGTCCTCTTCGGCACCGGCTGGGGTCTGGCATCCTCCGTCGTCGAGTCGGCAGACGCCACCATCGAGTCGATTCGCGGCCGCATCGACACCTCGTACAACCACCTCAGCGTGCGCGCCGCCTGCGCCATCACGCTCGATCGCCTACGCGGCGCGCGCTGAACGCTGCACGCGCCGCGGATTCGCTCACGCGCGCTGCACGCGCCGCGGATTCGCTCACGCGCGCTGAATGCTGCGCGCCGCGGATTCGCTCACGCGCGCGGCGGCGCGAACAGGGCGTTCATCCCGGCGTACGTGATCTCGCCCACCGGGAACGAATAGGTGCCGGCTTGGAGGAGCTCGACGCAGGCGCGGCGCGCGGCCTCGAGCGCGACCTCGCCCAGGCGGCCGCCCACGGTGACCCGGCGGACGCCCAGACGGCGAAGCTCGGGAACGGGCGCCAGGCCCGGCCACGCGAGCACATTGAGCGGAAGGGACGTGCCGCGGGTGATGGCCTGGATGTGATCCGGGTTCTGAAGGCCCGGCACGAAGAAGCCATCGGCGCCGGCCTCCTCGAAAATTTTGGCCCGCGCGAGCGACTCCTCCACGTGCTGCTCCGGAGGGTGCGTGCGGTGCAGCACGATGTCCGTGCGCGAGTTGATGAAGAGGTCCACCCCGAAGCGCCGGGCCGCCTCGCGCGCTGCGGCGATGCTCTCGGCGAGGGCCTCCGGACGGCCCGCGCCATCCTCGAGGTTGACGGCGACGGCGCCCGTTTCCAGCACGCGGGTGACCGACTCCGCCACCTCGCGCGGCGTCTTGCCGTAGCCGCGCTCGAAGTCCACCGACACCGGCACCGAGACCGCGCGCACCATCCGCCGCACGGCCCCGAGGAGCTCCTCGAGCGGAAGGTCCTCACCGTCGGCGTAGCCGAGCGACCATGCCACGGCGCAGCTCGTGGTCGTGATGGCGCGCGCGCCGTTCGCCACGAACAGGGCCGCGCTCCCCGCGTCCCAGGCGTTGGGGAACACCACCAGCTCACCGGGAGCGTGCAGAGAACGGAACGTGGCTGCGTGGGCGATTTGCTGGGCGTTCGACATCGCGTGACCTCCGATCAGGCTCTGTAGCGAAGGCCCCCTCCGCCGGGAAGATCCAGATTCGAGTAAAAAAAGGCAGACCACTTCGTCAAAAGCACTCCACCAGCGGCGGCTCGATCGTCAGCCCGCCCGCCTTGGCCGGCTGCGATTCGACCAGAACGATGCGCGCAGGCTCGTCCGGCTTGGCGTGCACGGCGCGCAGTCGTTTTGGCTCGAGCCCCACGGCGCGCAAGGTTGCGAACAGCGTGGCCATCTCGCGCGCCGGGTACACGAAGCACACCCGCGCCCTTCGCCCCGCGATCGTTCGCGCCGCGTGCACGAACGCGTCGAGCGATCCCATCCGAGCACGCGCCCTTCGCCCCTCGGCCGGCACGCGGCCCCGGCCGACCTCGACATAGGGCGGATTGCAGACCACCAGATGCGCCGCGCCGGCGTGCTCGGGGCAGATACGCGACACGTCCCCCGCGATGACCTCGGCGCGCTCGCGCCACCCGTGCTCGACGATGTTTTGCGCGGCGTGGGCGGCCGCCTCCGGATCCAGCTCGACGAAGACCACGCGCTGCACGGCGTCGAGCGCGAGCAGGGCCAGGCCCACCGCGCCCGATCCGGCCCCCAGATCGAACGCGACCGTGCGCGGGGCAGGGCGGCCCATCGCGGGCGCGGCCGCGAATTGGGCCAGGTGAAACGCGTCCACATTGACCCGGTAGCCTTGGCCGCGCGGCGGTTGATGCACCAGCAATCGCGCGAGACGAACGGGCTCCAGGGAGCCGACTCCTACTTCCACCCGAGGACCGCGATTCACGCTATCTAATCGCCATGGTGCCCCTTCCGTCGCCCAAGAAGCAAGGCGCCCGTGCAAGTTCGCACGGCGGTGCGCTCTCCGCACCTCCCGCACCTCCCGCACCCGCGCGGGCGAGCGCGGAGGAAGCCATCGTCGCGCGGGCGCGGATGCTCGGCTTCGACGCGGTGGGCTTTGCGCGCGCGGACCTCCCGGTCGAAGCCGATTTCGAGCATTACCGCGCCTTCATCGACCAGGGGATGCACGGCGAAATGGGGTGGCTCGCCGAGAACGCGGAGGTGCGCGCGAGCGCCTCGGGCGAGGGCATCCTCGCGGGGGCCCGCACCGTGATCTGCCTGGCGCGCCGCTACCAGCGCCCGCGCGAAGAAGAGGAGAACGACGCACCCCTGGCGCGCACGGTAGCCCGCTATGCCCGCGGCAGCGACTACCACAATCACCTGCGCCGCAAGCTGCGCAAGCTCGCCACCTTCGTGCGCGGCCTCGGCAGCCCGGAGGAGCCCGTCTCCGCCCGCCCCATTTGCGACGATGCGCCCATGTTGGAGCGCGCGTGGGCCGCGCGCGCAGGGCTGGGGTTCGTCGGCAAAAATGGCCTCCTCATCGTGCCCGGCCAGGGGTCGATGGTTCTGCTCGGGGAGGTGGTGACCACCCTGGCGCTCACCCCCGGTGTGCCGATGGCCGAGCGCTGCGGCAGCTGCACGCGGTGCCTCGAGGCTTGCCCCACGGGCGCCTTCGTGCGCCCGTTCGTGCTCGATCCCCGCCGGTGCATCGCGTACCTGACCATCGAGCATCGCTCGGGCATCGCGGAGGAGTTTCGTGGACCCATCGGCGAGCACCTCTTCGGCTGCGACGACTGCCAGACCGTGTGCCCCTTCAACGCGTCCACCCGGCCGCGCAAACCCGACCCCCTGCGCGTCGCAGCGGTGGCCGCGGGCCGGCCGCAGCACGCGGAAGACCTTCCGGGCTCCCCCTTCGAGCCCCTGGAATGCTGGCGCTCCCTCGAGCTCGCGGCTCTCCTCGAGCTTCGGGAGCCCGAGCCAGGGGCCGCGCAGGTCGAGCAGGACGCGCAGGTCGAGCCGGCCGCGCCGGAGACGTCCGACGATCCTTCCAGGGCCCTCTGGACCAAGCTCGCGGGGAGCCCCGTGCGGCGCGCCACCGCCGATGGTCTCGCGCGCAACGCCGCGTTGGTCCTCGGCAACCGCGGGGACGCCGGGGCCTTGCCCGCCCTGCGCAGGGCGGCGGTCGCGCACCCCGCCGAGATGGTGCGGACGAGCGCCGCGTGGGCCGTCCGCCGCATCGAAGGTATGCTCGGATGAAGCCTCCTCGAAAGAAAAAGGCAGCCGAGTCGATCAACGACTGGCAATAAGGATGGGATGGGATCGATGTCGGAGGTGAGAAGGACCCCGGTGGCGCTCGCGTGGCTCGGCTCGGCCGTGCTCTCTGCGCTCGCGGCTTCCTCCTGCGCGCCAGGGCCCGCGCTATTTGTGCATACTGCACGCATCGGGCAAACGTCGCAGACGGAGATCGGGCAGCCGGTGCCGTTCCAGAGCATCACGCGCCCCGATCAAGCGGGGCACCCGAGGGCGCAGTTCGCCCTCCTGCGCAGCCAGCAGGATTGGGATCTGTTCTTCGCCGACCACCCGCAGCGCGCGCAGTCGAAATCCATCGACTTCGGCAAGTCGACCGTGCTCGCCGCCTTCGTGGACGACCTTGGGGCCACCCGCCTCGAGACCTCGCACGTGATCGACAATGGCTCGGCCATCCACGTGTACATGCGGGAGGGCTTCCCCGGCGACGGTTGTAGCCCGCATTCTGGTTTGGCCGGCCTCCCGTACGAGCTCCTCTCCTTGCCCAACAGCAAAAAGCCCGTGCACGTGCACGTCGACTCGGTGCGCGATCCGGCGTGTGGAAAGTCGGTGGGCGCCACCCTCTCGTGCCGCATCGGCTCAGATGGGAAATGGTCGACGGGCAACGTGGCCGCCAAGGTGGGCGACGTGGTGGAGTGCAAGGCCGAGATCCTGGCCGGCGCCAAAATGCTGGTCGATCGCACCTGGATCCTCGCCGAGGCGCCGAAAGGCTCGGTGACCAAGCTGCAGTTCCAGGACGGGGGCGCGAGCGTACGCTTTCCGGTCGACGTCTTCGGTCGCTACCGGGTGCACGTGGAGGCCACCGACGAGGACAACAAGCGCGGGGTCGCCCAGAGCTTGATCGACGCGGCGGTGGCCGAGGGCACCTTCGTGGAGATGTCCTGGTCCAACTTCGAGGCCTCGAGCGACCCTTCCAAGTTTCCGAAGGTGGAGCTCCACGCGGCCGATCTCGCCGGCCCGCCCGCGGCGCGGCGCGATTGCTCGGTGGCCCTGGCCAGCGGCGCCGAACGGCCCGCGTGGTGCGATGTGCAGACCAGCAGCGCGGCCACCTTGCTGCGGCTCCACAAAGATCCGCCGGGCCGCTACATGGTGTCGGTCCGCTATCAGAGCGAGCGCACGGACAATTCGCCGGTGCTCTGCGTGCGCACCCTCTCGGCCGGCGCCGTGGTGACCGAGGGCTGCGACGCCAATGTCCGAAGAGCCGGCGCCATCTGGGAAATCGGCGCCATCGACGAGGCGAGCGGCGGCTTCGACGGGCGCGCCTTCCTCACGCCCAAGGGCGTGGCGAGCATCGAGCTCGATCAGCCGCTCTCGCCCGGCATTCTGGCGCTGCCCGATCTGGAGCGAAGGTATGTCGCGCGTTATTACTTCGACGCGCAGCCGGCGGAGGGCTTTCGCTTGGCGGTCACGCAGGGCGGCTCGGCGGTGGTCCCCGAGGTGTGGGCCATCGTCGCCGATGGCCCTTACGCCGAGTGGGATCGCAAATTCGGCCCCGGCCCCGCGCCGCCCGCGCTGGCCAAGGCGGCCGTCGTCGCCGCGCGCGCCGGGCTCAAGGTGAAGATGATCGTCATCGAGTCCCCCCGCGTGACCACGCGCAGCGGCCTTGGCGTGGGGAGCTCGCTCGCCGAGATCTCCGCCAAGCTCGGGGCCCGCGTGCCGTTCGTCGTCCCGGCGCTGTTCGGCAAGGACGAGTGCGCGGTGACCGACGGGAACGTGCGGTTCTCGTTCGCCACCTGCGACGATGCCCGAGCGGGCGGTCGCGTGACGCGCGTCGTCATGATGGCCAATCCCAAATAGGGAGAAACCGCGACCGGGCGGCGTGTGGTAAGAGGCGCCATGCGCATTTTGGCATCGTCGTCCGCTTGGGTGTTCGCGTTCGTCTCCGTGGCTGCCGTCGCGTGCGGTGGCAATGAAGCGAGCGCCCCGCCCCCGCAAGCTCCCGCACCGAACACCGCGCCGCCGGACATGGGATCGAAGCCCGCGGCGGTGGCACCCGCGTCCGGCCCCGCGCTCCGCCTGGCCGACAACGACGAGGGCATGTGGACCTTCGATCGCTTTCCGGCCGAGCGTGTGAAGAAGCTTCATGGCTGGGGCCCGTCCAAGGAGTGGCTCGATCAGGTGAGCCAGCGGGCGGTCAAGCTGGCCTTCGGGTGCTCGGGCAGCATCGTGTCGCCGAACGGCTTGGTGATGACGAACCACCACTGCGTTTCGGAGTGTGTGAGCCAGCTCTCCAAAAAGGGCCGCGACTACATCGCGCAGGGCTACTACGCGAAGAGCGAGGCCGAAGAGCTCAAGTGCCCCGATTTCGAAATCGATCAACTGTCGGGCGTGACCGATGTCACCTCCCGCGTGGAGGAGGCCACCAAGGGCGCGCCCGAGTCCGAGTTCCACGCCAAGCAGCGCGCCGTGAAGGCGGTCATCGAAAAGGAGTGCGCCACCAGCGACGCCGTTCGCTGCGACGTGGTGACCCTCTACAACGGCGGCCAGTACCATCTGTACAAGTACCACCGCTTCCAGGACGTGCGCCTGGTGTTCGCGCCGGAGTTCGCGGCGGCCTTCTTCGGCGGCGATCCGGACAACTTCAACTTCCCCCGCTACGATTTCGATATCTCGTACGTGCGCTTGTACGAGGGCAACAAGCCGGCGAAGACCGAGCAGCACTTCCGCTATTCGGCGGCCGGGCCCAAGGAAGGGGAGCCCATCTTCGTGGCCGGCCACCCGTACAAGACCGAGCGCCTGCTCACGGTGGCGCAGCTCGAGTACGTGCGCGACGTCGAGATCCCCGAGAAGCTGATGCGCCTCTCGGAGCTGCGCGGCGCGCTCATCGAGTTCGGCAAGCGCAACGCCGAGTCCAAGCGCATCGCGTCCACGGAGCTCTTCGACATCGAGAACGCGATCAAGGCTTATACGGGGCGCTACCAGTCCTTGGTCGACAAGGAGTTCTTCGCCAGGAAGGTGAACGAGGAGAAGAGGCTGCGCGCCTACGCGGCGGCGCACCCCGATCTGGAGAAGACGGTCGGCGATGCGTGGAACGCGATCGCGCGGGCGCAGGAGCAGTACCGCGACATCCACCTGGCCCACGGCATCCTCGAGAACGCCCACGTCTCGAGCCTCTTCAAGCTTGCGCGCGCGCTCGTTCGCGCGGGGGACGAGATCCCGAAGCCCAACGATCAGAGGCTCTCCGAGTTCAACGACGCCAAGCTCCCGGCGCTCAAAGAGGAGCTCTTCTCCCCCGCGCCCATTTACGACGATCTCGAGGCGCTCGAGCTCGAGAGCTACCTGACGTGGATGCGCGCAGCCCTGGGGACCGACGAGCCGGCCGTGCAGCGCGCCCTGGCCAAGGAGACGCCGGCGGGGCTGGCGGCGGCGTTGGTGCGCGGCACCAAGCTCAAAGACATCAAGGTGCGCAAGGCGCTCTTCGAGGGCGGGAAGGCGGCCATCGAAAAGTCGACCGATCCGCTGATCCAGCTGCTGCGCCGGATCGATGGCGACGCGCGCGCGGTGCGCAAAACCTACGAGGACACGATCTTCGGCGTGGTTCGAAAGAACGGCGAGCTGGTGGCCAAGGCCCATTTCGCCGCCTACGGGCAGACGACCTACCCGGACGCCACGGCGACCTTGCGCCTCTCGTTCGGTGAGTTGAAGGGCTGGGAGGAGCGCGGCAAGCCCGTCCCCCCCATGACGATGATCGGCGGGGCGTTCGAGCGGCACACGGGCAAAGAGCCCTATGCGCTGCCGAAGCGTTGGTTGGATGCGAAGAGCAAGCTCACCGCGACCACGCCGTTCAACTTCGTGTCGACCAACGACATCATCGGTGGAAACTCGGGCTCGCCCATGGTGAACAAAGAGGGCGAAATCGTGGGGCTCATCTTCGACGGCAACATCCACTCCCTCGGCGGCGCCTTCGGCTACAACGCCGCGAACAACCGCTGCGTATCATTGCATAGTGCAGCTATTCTCGAGGCGCTCGACAAAGTCTACGGCGCTAGCCGGATTTTGGCGGAGATCAAGTAGGTGCTCGGCCGGGGGGCCGAAGCGGTCGACGGCAGAGAGGAACCGCCAGGGCGCCAGAGCCGCCAGTCGAGAAGACGAATCATGGATAGGGGAGGGAGTCCGCTGGCGGTGCTTGCGCCTCTCTCTGGTGAAAGATTGAAACCGCCAGGAGGCCAGAGCCGCCAGCCAGGAAGACGAATCATGGATGGTCGGATGGAGTCCGCTGGCGGTGCTTGCGCCCTGGCGGTTTCTCTCTCGTTCTCAGCCGAGTTTTGGCGAAGCCGGCGATGCGCTAGCCGCTCTCGAGGGACTCCCAGAATTCTGCCATGTCGGCGGGGAGGGGGGCCTCGATGGCGAGCGGATCGCCGGTGATCGGGTGTGGCAGCTCGATGCGCGCGGCGTGCAGCGCGTGGCGCGGTAGCTCGAGGCGCGCGCGGTGTTCGTCGGTGAGCTCGCCGTCGGCGTGGAGCGCGAAGTAGGATTCGTCGGGGCCGTAGAGTTTGTCGCCGACGATGGGGGTTCCGTAGGTTTGAAGGTGCACGCGGATTTGGTGCTGGCGGCCCGTCTCGAGGGCGCAGCGAACCAGCGCGTAGGGTTCGCCGGTGGGGCGCCTTCGGGTGCCCACCACCTCGAAGCCGGTGGCGGCGGTGAGCGCGTCGGCGGTCTGGCCGATGCGCATTTTCACTTTGTAGATGCTGTCGGGGTCGAGCTCCAGCGGCAGCTCGCAGCGAAAGGGCGATAGCTCCGAGGGGACCCCCCAGGTGATGGCCAAGTACGACTTGTTCACCTGGTCGCGCTCCTCGAAGAGGCGCTTGACGGTTACGTCGCAGGCGCGGGTCTTGGCGATGAGGATCACGCCGCTGGTCTCGCGGTCGATGCGGTGGGCCAGGGTCAGAAACTCCTTGGGGCGTGCGGCCTGCAGGAGCTTGATGAGCGTGTTTTTGTAGTAACGGGCCGTGGGGTGCACGGGCAGCATCGCCGGCTTGTCGATGGCCAAGAGGTGCTCGTCCTCGTGCAGGATGGGCAGATCGCGCGGCACCTCGGTCTCGTCCCACGGCGGGCGCCAGAGGAGGATGGTTTGGTCGGCGCGCACCCGGTCGTTGGGCCAGAGGCGGCGGCCCGACTCGTCGTAGGCGGAGAGCTTGATGATCTTTTGCGTGCGGGTGCGGCTGGTCCGCCGGAGCTGGCTCTGAATGAAGAGATCCAAGCGGGCGCCGGCCGCCTCGGGCGGGACGCGAAAGGCGCTGACGACGGACCCTTCCGGAACGCCCGGGGGGCGGGCATAGAATTCGGCAGCATTCTGGAGGCGGGTCACGCTTCACAAATACCTGGACCCGAGGTCGTGGTAGAAGCTTGCCCCGATGGAAATCCTCTTTTTGTCGACGGAGCTGGCCCCGTTCGTCAAAGCAGGCGGCCTCGCCGACGTGGTCGCCGCGCTTCCGAAGGCCCTGCGCGCGCTCGGGCACCGGGTCACCATCGTGCTGCCCCGGTTCCCCGCCTTCGAACAAGCGCTGCTCTTCGCCCGCCGGCTGACACCGCTCACGTTCACCCTCGGCGACCGGGCCTTCGAGGTCACCGTGTTCGACGGGCGGCTCCCGTCGCAGATCGACCTGGTGCTCATCGACGTGCCCGGCCTCTACGATCGCCCGGGCATCTACGGGGAGCGCGGCGAGGACTACGCCGACAACGCCCTGCGCTTCGCCGTACTGGCGCGCGCCGGCGCCGAAATCGCGGCGCAACGGGCCCGCTCGGGGCTGCCGTTCGACATCGTGCACGCGCACGACTGGCCCACGGGGCTCGTCTCGGCGTACCTGAAAGAGCTGCTCCCCGCCGATTCGAAGACGCGTACGGTCTTCACCATCCACAACGTCGCCCACCAAGGCGTTTTTCCCAAGGAGACCGTGCCGCAGCTCGGCTTCGATTGGGGGCGCTTCACCGTCGATGGGCTCGAATTTTACGGCAAGGCCAACCTGCTCAAGCAGGCGATCCTCTCGGCCGACGTCGTCACCACCGTGAGCACCACCTACGCGCAGGAGCTGGTGACCGAAGGCCTCGGGCACCAGCTCGAAGGGGTGCTCCGCACGCGCGCGCCGGTCACCGGCATCGTCAACGGGGTCGACTACTCCGTGTGGAACCCGGCGACCGACACCAACATCGCCGCGCGCTTCGACGCCGAGGACACCTCGAACCGCGCGCGATGCCGCGGGGCGCTCTTGCACGAGCTCGGGTTCCCCGTGGAGACGTCGGGCGGCATCGTGGCGTTCGTGGGGCGGCTGGTAGCGCAAAAAGGGGTCGATTTGCTCCTCGAGGCCGTCCCGCGCCTTTTGCGCGCGACCGACGCCGTCGTGGTCATCGCCGGCGAGGGGGACGACACCACCGCCAAGTCGATCACGCAGATCGCCGACAAGTCGCACGGGCGCGTGGTGTTCGCGCGCGCCGCGAGCGAGCCGCTGGTGCACCGCATCTTCGCGGGCGCCGACATCGTGACGGTGCCCAGCCGCTACGAGCCCTGTGGGCTGGTGCAGCTCTATGCGCAGCGCTACGGGGCGGTGCCGGTGGTGCGCGCGACCGGCGGCCTGGTGGACACGGTGGTCGATTGCGATACGGCCCTCGAAACGGGCACCGGGTTCGTCTTCGAGGAGGCCACCGGTGAAGCGCTCCTGGGCGCGATCGAGCGGGCGCTCGCCGCGCGCGAGAGCGAGGCATGGCCCCGCCTGGTGCGGCGGATCATGCGCCTTGATCGAGGATGGGAACGGTCGGCTCGTCGGTATGAACAGGTATATCGGGCGTTGGTTCCGGCTCAGCCCGGGGCGTAGCCGGCGCGGGCGGTCCGGGCGGCGGCAAGGAGACGCGCTCGCGCACCACCCGGTGCGCCGCGTCCAGGGAGCGCAAGGCCTTTGCCAGCCATGACGCGCGCAGCGCCACCCGCGATCCGATGATCAGCTGGTGCACGGCAAAGAGCGCGAACAGCGCGATGCCCCCGCGCCCGCCGAGCTGCGCGGCGACCATCGCGCCCAGCGCCACCAGCGCCCACGACACGATGGCGCGCCACACGTACGACCAACTGTCGCGGATGGGGTGAAGGGCGAGCGCCTTCCACCCCAGCGCGATCGCGCGCAGCGCGCGCACCCGAAACCGCACCACCGCCGCCCGGGCCATGTCGTGCAGGATGCCGACGAAGCAGGGAAAAATGAGCCCGGCCGACGCCACCGAGATGCCCACGCGATCGGCCCGCACGTCGCCCCATCGCTCGGCGTACATCTCGGCCACGGCCGAGCCGAGGCCCAGCGCGCCCGCCCCCAGCGCGGCCATCGCCACGCCGGCGATGACCAGCAGGATCGCCATGGGGGTGAAGTGCGTGATCGACTGCGTCCAGAGCTGGCGAAGGTTGGGCGCGCGGCGATCGCGGGTGGCGTAGGTCATGGAGGCCATGAGCGCCGTGAGCGGCAGGAGGCCGAGGACGATGCCCGCCGGGATGAGCACCGCAAAGTGCCCTCCCAAGGCGGCGCCGCCATGCCCCGTGCGCCCCAGGCCCACGAAGAAGTCGGCGAGATCGAGGGCGCCCGGGCGAAAGAGGACGGCGTCGCCGTCGGGGTGCGTGCGGTAGGTGCGCGCCACCATGCGGGTGAGCGGCCATACGATGCCCACGGCCCACGCAGCCTGCCAGCCCCACATGAGCAGGATCGCCCACGGACGATGGCGCGCGCGCATGGCGTCGTTGGCCAAGAGAACGAGCTCGCCGTGCTGAAAGTCCGGCCTGGCTTGGCCCGCGTGCGCCGGCTGAGGAGGGTTGTTGCCGTGATCCACCGATCGCTCCATCGTCGTATCCTTCGTACTCCCCACGTTGGTGGTCATCACGGCGAGAGGAGCTGCAGGAGCAGCTCCGCCCAATACGTGGTTCGTTCCAGGGTCCGGGTCGGGGCCCGCAGCGGCTCGGTGGCCCCGTGGTTGTTGGTGCGGTCCTCGTCGAGCAGCACGCGCCCGTCGGGATCGACCACCGCCGCGCGCAGCGCCATATTTCCCTCGTAGGGGAAGCGCACCTCGTCGCCGTGCCCGTCCCAGTGCACGCGCTGCCGGGTGCCGTCTTCGAGCACCAGGTCGACGTCCACCGGCAGCACCAACGTTCCGCGCCGCGTGATGAGCGCCCAGCCCTCGTACGCGTCGTCCTTGGGCGAGCCCGCGGTGATCGTCTCGCGCTTTCCATCGCGGTCGTAGACGCCGGCGGCGGTCTTGCGTTTGCGGTTCGAGACGCCGCCCACTTGGTAATCGACCCAGCCCTTGTCGAAGAGCGCGATCCGCAGGTTGGACGCCGCGTCCCTGCCGACCACCTCGGCGAAGCTGGCGATCAGATCGTCGGGCACGGGGTGGCGAAAGCGCCACCTCCGCGTGTACTGCCCCATGGCCTTGAACACGATGTCGTCGCCATAGACCCTCCGCAAGGTCTCGAGGATCGACGCCGCGCGCATGTAGACGAGCTCCCCGTAGTGCTCCCCGCTGGAGAACGCGTAGGCCGGCTGCGCCACCGGCTCCTCGTGCGCTCCGAGGTTGCCGACGACGGCCTGCACCGACGCGAGGTGGAGCTCCAGCCCGAAGATCTGCGCGGCCGATCCGGCGCCCAGCCAGGCGCCCAGCGCATCTTGCTCGGCGAACGAGTTGAGGCCCTCGTCGAGGAAGGGCCAGGCGACCTCGTTGGAGCCGAGCAGCCCGTAAAAGTACTGGTGCCCGTACTCGTGAACGGTCACCGACTCGGGCGTGTGCACGCCGCGCGGCACGTACCAGGAGCCGCCGGTGGTGATCAAGGTGGGGTACTCCATGCCGCCCGCCTCGCCGGCCTGCCTCGGCGGGTGCACCACCGTCAGCAGCGAATACGGGTAGCGCCCGTAGAGCTTTCCGAAGTGGGGGATGGTGAACCGCAGCGACTCGAGCTCCCGGCGCGCCATGGGCTCGTAGTCCTGCGGAAAGAGCAGGGTGACGGTCACGCCATCGACCGTGTCGCGCAGGGAGTGAAACTGGTCCCACGCCGTCCACGCAAAGTCGTGGATGTCCGACTGCACGTGCCGCTCGATGCGCCGCCCGCCCTCGGTGCGCGACTCCACCGCCGGCCCGGTGGCGCCGAGGACGAAGTTTTGGGGCACGTCGAGGGTGACGTCGTAGCTGCCGTAGTCGGCATAAAACTCGGCGAGGTGGTGAAAGGGGAAGTGCGCCCAGGTGCCGTCTTTTTCGAGGCGCGCCACCTTGGGGAACCACTGCGCGACCATATGGAACGAGCCGTTGTAGCCGGTGCGCTCCACCACCGCGGGCAGCTTGTCGTCGAACACCACGTCGAGGGTGATCGTCTCGCCCGGCACCACGGGGCGGGGCAGGGGGACGCGCACGTCGGTCTCGTCGTCGTCGTTGGGGCGGTGAAGCTCGGCGCTCGGCCAGAGCTCGACGGGGGTGCCCTCGGGCCCTTCGTGCAAGGTCAGACGGCGCACGTCGATGTAGCCCCAGTCTTCGATGTGCCCGATCCCGCGCGCGCCGCGCCCCACCGGCTCGCGCAAAAAGACGCTCTTCTCGTTCTTGAAGGCGTTCAAATAGAGGTGCAGGTAAAGCTCACTCTGCGCCACGTCGCTGGTGTTGCGCCATTGAATGGTGCCCGTTCCGTGCACCGTGTGCGCCGCCGGATCCAAGGTGGCGTGCAAGTTGTAATCGACGACCCCCTCCGCGTGCTCCAGCATGGGAACATCGGCCGCGAAGGGCTCGTGCGCCGCCCCACCCGACTCGGCGGCGACGGCCCCCGCGGTGTGGCTCGAGAGGACGTCCAGGCTTGCCGGCTCCGCGGCCGGAAAGCTCCCGGGCGTGCATGCACCGAGCAAAAGAACGAAGGTGAAGGGTCGAACGAGGCGCACGCGCCGAGGTTAGCTAGAAAAGTGGAAGCTGCGGTCCCTTTCCTAGTGGTCGCTCGAAGGTGGTCGAAAATTTCGAAGCGGGGCTCGTAGGCGGCGGCGTGCTACCTGCACCCCGGCGCATATCTTCCGACCAGTGGCTGGTGCTGAGCCCGAGCCGCCGCGCCGTTCGCTCGAACAGGGTGGCGATCATCTGGGCGTAGTTCCCCTCGCCGCGCCCGCGCTCGTGAAAGGTGGAGCGATAGAGCTTTCCGCCCCGCATTTCCCGCACACGCCTGAGCACTTTTTCCGCGCGCAAAGGGAGCGCGGCCCGCAGCCGCTCCTCGAACACCGCCGCCACCGGCCCCGGTAGGCGCAGCATCACCCAGCCGGCCGACGTGGCCCCCGCGTCGCGCGCCGCCTTGAGCACGTCGCCGATCTCCTCGTCGCCCAGCCCCGGAATGACCGGCGCCACATTCACGCTGACCCGAATGCCGCTCCGCGCCAGCCTCTCGATGATGCGCATGCGGCGGGCGGGGGTGGCTACATACGGCTCCATGGCGCGGGCCTTCTCGGGGTCCCAAAACGGGATGCTCACCGCGACCCCCACGTCGGTGACCTGGGCCACCCTCCCGAGTACATCGATATCGCGTTCGATAAGCGGCGACTTGGTGATGAGGGCCACCGGATTCTTGTACTCTGCACACACTTCCAGGCACCCGCGCGTGAGCTGATACGACGCCTCCAGAGGCTGGTAGCAGTCGGTCACCCCGCTGAAGACGAGCAGCTCGCCCTTCCACGAGGGCCGGTCGAAGGCCTCGCGCAAAAGCTCGGGCGCGTTCGGCTTGACCACGATCTTGCGCTCGAAATCGGTGCCCGCGCCAAAGCTCAAGTACTCGTGACCGGGGCGGGCGTAGCAGTTGTGGCTGACCACGCCGTTGGCGATGAAGTCTCCGGTCCCGGTGGTGATGTCGTACATCACCAAGTCGCAACCGAGCGCTTCGATCGCCGTGACTCGGAGCGCCGCCGCCGTTTCGATGGCGGTTCCTTCGATGTCCCGCTTCCGTGCGATCCCCGGGTCCACGGTGTGAAAGAAGCGCAAGTGCTCGCCGAGGCCCCCGCGCACCCGCACACGGCTGGCGGCCGAATCGGGACCGGGCGAGCCGCGCGGATCGGGCGGATCGGGCGGCTCCAGCACCGCGTCGAAGCCCCATGCCTCGAGGCTTCGCAGGGTCTGCCGCAAGATGGCCGGCTCCGTGCTCGCGATCCGGAGGACGTTCGAGCCAAAGCTCCCCTCCGCGTCGAAGATGCCCGCAAGAAACCCGCGCGACCACTCGAGCGAAGGGTCGAGCGGCCAGGCCGTCTCCCTTCGGATTTTCTCGACCGATCGACGTTGATGCGTTCGAATGGCCACGCGTCGTTTGCGAGCGCCGGCGGCCTGTTGAAATACGAGCTCGTCCCCGATCGTGACATCGATCGCTTCCAGGTATTCACGAGTCCTGCGAAGGGGCTCGAGGTCGACGAGCGTGACTTGGAAGGGGCGCGGATCGCCATGCCCCCGTCCCTCGCGCTCGTACCGATGGGTCTTCGAGAGGCCCTCGCCTCGGATCACCCCGGTCAGGTACCCGCGCCGGTAGTCGATGGACACGGGCGGTGTGGCGAAAAATGCTCCGATCCCGAGCAGCTCGTCGCCGGTCGTGAGGTGGGGCCGCCGCATGGGGCCGTGTTCGGCGCCGACGACGTACTTCCATCCGTCATCGGTGAGAAAGCGATGATCGGCGCTGGCGATGAGCTCCGTGCCGTCGGCGAGCCGGATGCGATGGGCGGGCTTGATCGTCTGCCAGTGGGCCCGAACCTGCGTGCGCGTATAGCGCCGGGATTGGCCGTCGAACGTGGTGCCGTAAAGGGTGTCCCCGACCCTCAGGTCGCGGAGCGCGCGGGTGCTGCCGTCCCCCATGAGGATGGGGGTCTCGCCGTCGAGGCAATAGGCGCACGCATGGAAGCAGCCCCGGTACGGGTTGATGCTCCAGGTGAAGCCCACGTCGGGGCTGTCGTTCTTGGAGAGGATCTGGCGGGTGTGGTCTTCGTAGACGTGAAGGTCGACGTGGGGCGCTTCGCCATCGAGGTAGTGGACGTCGGTGGAAGCCCACGGGTTCGGGGGGTTGGCGAGGGGGAGCGGGCGCATGCGGCGCAGGATACTATACGGATGCTCAGTATCAAGCCACCCCGCCAAAACCTACGGTGAACGATGGCTCAAAGGCGCGGTGGCGGTCGCCGTGGGATCGGGTGCGGTGACGTCGCCGGTCGAGACGTCGTGGGTGGAGGGGGTGGCGCGGGCGGCTGCGCCGTGGGCGATGAGCACCGAGCAGGGCGCGTGGCGCATGATGTTTTCGGCCAGGGAGCCCATGAGAACGCGGCCCAGGCCCGTGCGCGCATGCGTGCCGACCACGATGAGGTCCGCGTCGAGCTCGCGGGCGAGCACTGTGATTTCGCGCGGCGCATCGCCGGTGCGCACATGTCCGACGACGCGGCCCTCGATCCAGGCGGGGACATTGGCGCAAATGCGTTCGAGCTCGAGGCGCGCGCGATCGAGGAAGCCGGCGATGGGACCGGTCGAGTCGATGGGGGCGCCGAGCACGCCCACGATGCCCACCGGCGGCGCCACCACGTGGACGAGGTGAAGGGTGGCGCTGGGGTTTCCGCGCGCGAGATTTTGCGCGAACCAAAGGGCGTCTTCTCCGTGGGGGGAGAAGTCGATCCCGACGACGACGGTCATGAGCTCAGCCTCGACCAGGCGGGGCTGCGAGACGGGGCCGCTTTCGACTTTTCGCACGATGCACCTCACTTCCGGTGCTCCCGTTTGGCGGGAGCGTGCTGTCTCTTGCCACAGTGAGAAAAAATGCCCCGCCTCAGGTGGAGGCCTGAAGAGGTGCTTACGTCGCCGCTTTGACCGCCCGCATCGAGGGCATGGAATCGCGATGGCCGTGGATCACGAGGACGGGCCGGAGGGTCGTGCGAATGATGTTCTCGGCCACGCTCCCTAGGAGCGCGCGCGCAAGCCCGCGCCGGCCGTGGGTGCTGATGACGATGAGATCCGCCGCGAGCTCGTCGGCCACGTGGTTCGTCTCCTCCCACGCGACCCCCGTGCGGAGCAGGCCCTTGATGGGAACGCCCCGCTCCTTTCGGGCGTCGACCAGCGCATCGAGGGCGGTTTGCGCCGCCGTGCTGATCCGGGCGGCCACATCGCCGTTGGCGATGAAGGCGCCATCGGGAAAGCCGTAGACCGGCACTTCGTACGCGTGCATCACGAAGACGGACGCGCTGAAGGGTTGCGCAAGATCGATGGCGTAGTCGAGCGCCCGATCCGAGCTCTCGGTGAAATCGACCGGAACGAGAATCTTGCGGAGCGCCAGCATGCCCACTCCGGCTGCAACCGTCGTGCTAGGGCTACGACGGGTTACGCCACCGGATCGGCAACGCCTTCTTTGGACGTCGTGCCCTCGGCCTCCGGAGGAGCATCCGGTGGCGGCGCCGCCGAGTACCGAAGGACGATTTTCCCTTCCTCCGCATCCAGCTCGGCCCTGCCGCCGTGCTCGAGCTTTCCAAAGAGGAGCTCTTCGCTGAGCGGTCGCTTCACCTCGTCCTGGATGACCCGGCCCAGCGGCCGCGCGCCGTTCTCGGGATCGTAGCCCTTGTCGGCCAGCCAGTCGCGGGCCGCATTCGTCACCGACAGGCTCACGTGGCGATCGCTCAGCTGCTCGTTGAGCTCGCGGATGAACTTGTCGACCACCCGCACCATCACCTGGGGCGAGAGCGGATCGAAGGGGATGCGCGCGTCCAGCCGGTTGCGGAACTCGGGGCTGAACATGCGCTTGAACTCGCGATCGGCCTCGTTCACATCGCGCCCGCCGTGGAAGCCCACGGCGCGGCGGGCCAGATCGCGCGCGCCCACGTTGCTGGTCATGAGCAGGATGACATGGCGGAAGTCGCTCGACTTGCCGTTGTTGTCCGTGAGCTTTCCGTGGTCCATCACGGAGAGCAGCACGTTGAACACATCGCCGTGCGCCTTCTCGATCTCGTCGAGCAGGAGCACCGCGTGCGGGGTCTTGGCGATGGCGTCGGTGAGCAAACCGCCTTGATCGAAGCCCACATAGCCGGGCGGCGCGCCAATGAGGCGCGAGACGGTGTGGCGCTCCATGTACTCGCTCATGTCGAAGCGGATGAACGAGATGCCCAGGATCTTCGCCAGCTGCTTGGCCACCTCGGTCTTGCCGACGCCGGTGGGGCCGGTGAAGAGGAAGCACCCGATGGGCTTCTCCGGGCTGCGCAACCCTGCGCGCGAGAGCTTGATGGCGCTGGTGAGCTGGTCGATCGCCAAGTCCTGGCCGAAGATGACCGACTTGAGCTCGTGCTCCAGGTTGCGCAGGCGGTCCTTGTCGCTGGTGGAGACCTCGCGCGGAGGGATCTGCGCCATGCGCGCGAGCACCGTCTCCACGTCGAGGACGTCGACCACGGGGCGCGGGGTTTCGGCCTCGTCCAGCTTGGGGGACGAGGGCTTGCCGTTGCCGGATTTTCCCTTGGGGGCCGATGCCGGCTCGCCGAAGAGCGAGGTGGTGGAGTGCGCGAGCTTCACGCTGGCGCCCGACTCGTCGATCAAGTCGATGGCCTTGTCGGGGAGCTTCTTGTCGTGCAGGTGCTTCGACGCCAGCTCCGCGGCCGCCTCGATGGCCGGATCGGTGTAGCGCACGCCGTGGAAGTCTTCGTACTGCGTGCGCAGGCCGCGCAGGATTTTTACCGTGTCCTGCACGCTGGGCTCCAGCACCTCCACCTTTTGGAAGCGGCGGGCCAGGGCGCGATCGCGCTCGAAGTGCTGGCGGAACTCTTCGAAGGTGGTGGAGCCAATGCAGCGCAGCCGGCCGGAGGCGAGCGCCGGCTTGAGCAGATTCGAGGCGTCCATGCTGCCGCCGCTGGTGGCGCCGGCGCCCACGATGGTGTGGATCTCGTCGATGAACAGGATGGCGCCCGCCACCTTGCCCAGCGCTTTGACCACGGCCTTGATGCGCTCCTCGAAGTCGCCGCGGAAGCGGGTGCCGGCCACCAGCGCGCCCATGTCCAGCTGGTAAACGGTGGCGCTCTGCAGGGCAGGGGGCACTTCTTTCCGCTCGATCTTGAGCGCCAGGCCCTCGGCGATGGCCGTCTTGCCCACGCCGGCGTCGCCCACCAGCAGCGGGTTGTTCTTCTTGCGGCGCGAGAGGATCTGGACCATGCGATCCACCTCGACCTGGCGCCCGATGAGCGGGTCGATGCGCTGCTCGCGCGCCTGCTCGTTCAAATTGACGCAGTACGCCTTGAGCGGATCGCGCGACGATTTCGAGCCTCCGCCGGGCTCGGGGGCCGGCGCGCCGTCGGTCTCGGTGTCGTTGGCCTCCCGCGCGTCGTCGGCATCGTCGAGCTTGGACACGCCGTGGGAGAGGTACGCCACCACGTCGAGGCGGGTCACGCCGGATTGTTCGAGCAAGCTCGCAGCGAAGGATTCGCGCTCGGCGAAGACGGCGACCAGCACATTGGCGCCTTTGACCTCTTCTTTGCCCGATGACTGCACATGCTGCAGTGCGCGGCGAATGACGCGCTGGACCCCCAAGGCCGGGGTGGGGGTGGAGAGCGCGCCCTCGGGGAGCGGCTCCAGTTTGTCGTCGAGGTAGCGCTCGAGCTGCTTTTTGAGGCGCGAGACGTCTCCGCCGGCGTGGCGTACGACCAGTGCGGTGGTGTCGTCGAAGAGCAGCGCGTACAGCAGATGCTCGAGGGTCACGTATTCGTGACGGCGGCGGGCGGCCTCGTTGGCGGCCAGGGTCAGGGCAATTTCGACTTCAGGGCTGATACGCATGGCTCACTCAGGCTCGGCGGTGACAAGGAGCGGCATCCCATGCTTGCGCGCGTGATCCATGACCTGGGCGACCTTGGTCTCCGCGACTTCCCGCGAATAAACGCCCGCAACCGCGCTCCCTTTTCGATGCACCGTCAACATGACGTGCGTCGCTTCCGTTTCGCTCTTGTGAAAGAAGGTCATGAGGCAGTCGACCACGAATTCCATCGTTGTGTAGTCGTCGTTGTGGAAGACAACTTTGTAGCGGCGAACGGTTCGCGGCAAAGTCCTCTCATCGACATCGACGTCACTTTCTCCGGACTCACCAGGACCGCCTGGCCCGCCAGGATTCTGCGGATTTTGGGGGGAGTTGGGCGATAGCGGTTTTTTCGGCTCGGAAGCGGCCACCCACATGGCTGCCTCAAAATCGGTTCGCGGCTGAGGAAACGCAAGGGCTCGAGCGCCAAATAACCTGGTGCGGAGAGGGTCCATCGCGATGGATGCCACGGCGTCCACTTGTGGGCTTCTCGCTTTACCCGGATAATACTGTGCTCGGATCGGAAGGGGCATGCAGCGTCTCGCTGAAAATGACGTCATTGGAGGCCGTTTTCGTCTCAATCGACTTCTCGGTCGGGGTGGGATGGGGTCGGTATGGCACGCGACGCACCTCGGGCTCGACATTCCATGCGCGATCAAATTCATCGAGGGTGAGTTTGCTGCCCAGGCCGATGCGCAACAGCGCTTCGAGCGGGAGGCCAAGGCGGCCGCGCAATTGCGGAGCCCGCACGTCGTTCAAATTCTCGATCACGGTGTGTGCCAGGGGCGACCTTACATCGCCATGGAATTGCTCGATGGCGAAGATCTCGGAAAGCGTTTGAAGCGCAAGGGCCGCTTGTCGGCCTCCGAGGTGATCGGGATCGTACAGCAGATTTGCCGGGGGCTGACCAAGGCGCACCAGGAAGGGATCGTGCACCGCGATCTCAAGCCCGACAACGTGTTCCTCGTCCCCGACGACGATCGCGAGCTGGTGAAGATCCTGGACTTCGGCATCGCCAAGAGCCTGACGTCGGACGAAGCCAACCAGCAAACGCGGGTGGGCGCGCTGCTTGGAACGCCCTATTACATGAGCCCGGAGCAGGCGCAGGGGAGCCGCAGCGTCGATCATCGCAGCGATCTCTGGTCGCTCGCGGTGATCTGCTTCTACTGCCTGGTGGGCAAGCGCCCGTTTCCGAGCCCGTCGCTCGCCGAGGTGCTGATGCAGATCATCGTGCACGATCTGCCGATCCCCTCGCAGCTCGCGCCCGATCTTCCCCACGCCTTCGATGGCTGGTGGCTGCGCGCCGCGGCCCGCGATCCCGGGCAGCGGTTCCAGAACGCGCGCGAGTTCGCCGATGCGCTCGCGGAGGCCCTCGCCTCGGCGTCGGTCGCGTCGGCGCCGGCGATGGCGGCGCCCGTCGATCCGCGCGGGCGCACGATGCCGATGGCTTCGTTCAACGAGGCGAGCATCGCGCGCCGGCCGGCGACGGGGACGTCGGTCATGGTCGCGATGAACCCTACGCCGCCTGCGATGGGCGCCGTCGGCGCGCCGCCGGCGGGCGCCGTGAACAACGCGTCGTCGATGGCCGGCTATACGCCGATGCAGTCGGCCTATGGCGCGCCGCCCGGAGCGTATGCGCCCATGCACTCGCCGTATGGCGCTCCGCCCCAGCACATGGCGGCGGCGCCCGCGGCGGCGTACTCGCCCACGCCCGTTCCAAACCAGAGCACCGGCGCGCCGACCACGCGCAACACGGGCGAGTCGCCCGAGCCTTCCGCCGAGGACCCCAGGAAGATCACGCCGAACATGCTCATCGGCGGCGGTCTGGCGTTCGTGTTCATTCTGATCGCCATCATCGCGGCCCAGTACTGGGTCAACTCCGCGGGCGCGCCCAGCGAGCGGGGCACCACCGCGCTGGAGACCCGGCGCGATCCCGTCATCAAGCCGCCGCCGCCCCCCACGTCGTTCGTTCCGGGGCCCGTTCTTCCCCCCGAGCCGCCGCCCGAGGCCGCTCCGCCCGACGCGGGGGCCGTAAAGCCTGCACCGCCGCCGCATCGGACCCGGTAGGGCGAGCTCGCGCGAGCTCACGCCGGGCGATCGGGCAACGATCGCGTCCCTCGCGCGGTTCGCTCATTTCGGCAAGGCGCGCGCGAGCTGGGAGCTCCGCACGGGGTCGTTCGAGGCTTTTAGCCTTCGTCCTCTTCGAGATCCCACTGCGCGAGGGCCATGACGCCGATGGCGGTGCCGCAGCGGCCGCAGAGGGGGGGCTCTTCGTAGCGGACTTCTTCGCCGCGGGTCCAGAGATACAGGCCGCTTCCGCCGATGGCGTAGCCTTCGTCGTCGGTCGGCACGGGCTCACCGCACACGTCGCAACGTGTGCCTTCGGTGGCCACTTCTTCGAAGAGAAGGCGGTGGCTTGCCGTGTGGTGATCCCCTTGTGCCATTGCGCGTGCTTATAGCACAAAGCGCGCGACGGGTTGTGCGCGACACGCAGCGCGGGCGCGCGGGCATGGACCCTCGCGCCGCTAACGCAGGAGGACGACGGCCGCCCCCGCCAGCATGGCGATCACGCCCACGATGAGGGTGACCACCAGCCAAGTGGGGATGTGCGTGCCAGGGATTTCGATGCGCTCTTCGCCGTTTTCGAGGTTGGCGTGCGGGCCGTGCTCTTGCCAGGCTGCGATCTTGTCGCCGGCGGCGGGGGGGATTGAAAGGACACCATCGGACGGCGGTGCGCTGGGATCGCGGCCCGGATCGGTGGAGCGGCGCGCGGCCGAGGTGGCGTCGTTCGGATCTTCGGGGACGTTGTACTTGCGGTAGCGGAGGGAGTCGCCCTCGGCGCTGGCGGGCTTGAGGCCTTCGCCGTCGAAATGCGCGATGATGACCGTGATGTTGTCGTGCCCACCCGCCTGATTCGCGCGCTCGGTGAGCGCCTTGCAGGCGTCGAGCGGCTCGGTGCAGGAGCGAAGGACCTCGCGGATCTCTTCGTAGCGGATCATGCCCGAGAGGCCGTCGGAGCAGAGGAGGAGCAGATCGCCTTGGCGCAGCTCGACATAGGTCAGGTCGACTTGCACCGAGTCGGCCGTGCCGAGGGCCTGCAGGATGATGTTGTTGTGCTCGAACGTCTCGGCTTCTTCTTCCGTGAGCTGCCCCGCCTCGATGAGTTGGTTCACCAGCGACTGGTCGCGGGTCACCTGAATGAGCTGCTCGCCGCGCAGGATGTAGCCGCGCGAGTCGCCCACCTGGGCCAGGAACATATGGTCGTCGACCAGCGCGGCGGCGGTGACGGTGGTGCCCATCCCGCGGCGCGTTCGGTCGACCTTGGCCTCTTGGAAGATGCGGAGGCCGGCCGCTTCCACCGCGCGCACCAGCCGTCGCGCCAGCTCGTCGCGCTCGATGACCACGGTGGGCTCGAGCCCCTCGAGCATCTTTTCGTAGATGATGTCGACGGCCAGCTGGCTGGCAATTTCACCGGCCGCGGCGCCGCCCATGCCGTCGCACACCGCGAACAGGCTCCCGTGGATGCCGACATCGGCCGAGCGATTGGCCTCGAGCAGCCCGCGCGTGCGGCGCGTGAGATCGGCCACCAGGAAGTTGTCCTCGTTGTGCTCGCGCACCTGCCCCACATCCGTTCGTGCGAAGACGCGGATATGCACTGGGCCGGCGGGAGCGCGATTGGCGGCCTCCTCGGACGCTCCACCCCCCTGCTCCGTAGGGTTCGGGGGAATGGGGGTTTCGGACTGGGTCACGACACGATGCCGGATTTGGGAAGTCGCGCGCCTTCCGCGCCGGACTTCGAAGACGACTTGGGCCCTTCGGCCCCTCCCGATGGAAGCACGATGCGAAAGAGTTGTTGGCCTACTCGGAATTCGTCTCCCGATTTGAGAACCGCGTCACCACGGATTTGAAGGAAAGTTCCGTTGGAGGATCCAAGGTCCGCGATGGTGAAGGTCTTGCGCATCGCATCCAGTTTGATGACCGCGTGCCTTCGGGAGAGAAACGGATCCTCCGTAAAAACGATGTCCCCCGATTCGCGGCCGAGCACGGTTTCGACTTTCCGGATGTGGAAGACGTCCCGGGTCACCCCTTCGACCGTGCGCTGGCACAAGCGTGCATGTCGGGGTGCCGCCGGTGTTCCGAACAGCAGCGTACCGTGCTGCATGGCCGGGCCGAGGCCTTCCTCTGCATCCTTCACGATTTCAAACCTTATCACCTGTTGTCCTATCAGGATCAAATCTTGGTCCCGAAGTGGGTGCGCGGGGTTGGAGCTTTGGCTCTTCGAAAGGCGAAGGAAAACCCCGTTGACGCTCCCCAAATCCCGCAAGACAAGCTCATCGCGCTGCCAGATCAGCCGCGCATGACGCGGTGACAGGTAGCGATCGTCGCCGAGAACGACGTCCCCCTCGGCGCGCCCGATATCGAGTCCCTCCACCAGCGGGAAGCTCTGTCCCTCGCCGCCGTCCTTCGCAATGATGACGAGCCGTCCCCGGTCGACCTTGACCGACGCCGGGACACCCGCGGCCGAGGGGGTCGACGCCATGGGGGCGCGCGCGGGCGCCGGAGCTGGCGCATCCGCAACCGCGGGGCGCGCGGGCGCCACGGGCTCGGCGGAAGGGCGCGGGGGTGGGGACGCGGCCTCCGCCCGTGGGGGGATGGTATTTTCGGCCCGCGGGGGGCTCGCGTTTTCGAGCCGCGAGGGGCTCGGGTTCTCGGGTCGTGCGGGGGCTGCGGTCTCGGGCCTCGGCGGGCTTGCGCTCATCAGGCCCGGGGCGGGGGTGGGCGTGGCTCGTGGCGCGGGCTGCGCGGTGAGGGGGGAGCCGCAGTATTTACAGAACGCCGCCGACACGTCGCAGGTGCCGCGGCATCGGTTGCAGATGCGCGAGGAGGGACCACCATCGGGCACCGGGGTGGGTCGGTCGTGCAAGGACTGCGGTTGCGGCAGGGCTTCCAGGGCGCGCGGCGCCGGCGCCATGGCGGGTGCGGGCGGCGCGGGCGCAATTGCGGGCAGCGCCAGTGCAGGCGGCGCCGGTGCGGGCGACGCAGGCGCGGGCGATGCGGCGGCCGGGGGCGGCGAGGTGGGTAGGGCGGCGGGCTCCCTCGGTGCGCTCGAAGGCGGGGCGCCGATGGCGAGCATCGGCATGGGCGCGATGGGGTCGGCGGCGATGGCGGCGGAGAACTCCGGCGAGGGAGGCGGCACCAGGACTTGGCCGCATGTCATGCAGAAGCGCGAGCCGATTCGGTTCTGACCGGTGCAATGGGGGCAGGTGACCAGCTCCACCCCGAGCTCCGCGGGCGGCGGCGCATCCGGCGCGTTCGATTCGCGCGGCGGGCCGAAGTGAAACTCGGGCACCGAGGGGCGGCGCTTGGGCAGATCATAGAGCATCGGCGCGGCGGTTGGCTCCGCTGCTTCGCCCGTCAGACCGTTGCGCGACAACCCCACCGGCGGTGTCGGGGGGACAATTCGCGGCGCGAGGCGCGCCCCACAGTCCTGACAGAACGTCAGATGGCTTGGATTGTCCCGCCCGCACGTTCCGCAATTCAAGTTGGCCGATGGGACCACCCCGGAAGCGGATCCGTCAAGAGGGTCCCGTGCATGGATTTTCGGCTCACCCCCTGCCGCCACGTTGGGCGGTCCCGAGCATGTCGCGCCGCCTGCGGGCTCGGGCGGTCGCGCGGGTCTCCTCTTCAACCAAGCGGCAGTTGTCTGGTCAAAGCGGATCGCGGGCTTCGAGGATGAGGTCCAGCCCGAAGAGCGACGCGACCCCTCCTTCGCGGCGGGTCTCGCTCGAGTCGACGAAGGAGCTCAGATAGAGCGCCCGGTACGAGGCGGCGATGCCGACCACGGTCCGCCGGGTGATCTGGAGCTCGACCCCGACGCCCAAGAAGCCGAGCGGGCCGCCGGTATCGATGCCCCATTCGTTTCCGTAGCCGCCGAGGCCGATCCCGGCGAGCAGCATGGGTTCGACGTCTCGTCCGGTGTCCAGGTAGTAGCGGGTCTCGGCGCGGACTTGCTGAAGGATGGCGAGGCGATAGAGGCTGTCGGAGTCCTGCTTGGTAAAGGAGTACGTGCCGCCGAAGTAGAAGCGGCCGGCGGTGCGAACCCCGACGCGGGCGGCGATGCCTCCGCCGGAGTTGAGGACGCACGCGGGGGGCTGTGTCGCCACATCGCAGACGGGGCCGGGGGTCAAAACGAACTCGCCGGCGAGGGAGACGCCGTACTGGAGGTAGGGAACGTGCAGTGGGGGTGGCGCGGGGGCCTGGGCCGTCAAGTCGGCCACACTAAGCTCGGGCCCGCCTGTTGCGGGGGTGGTTTCTCCCGGGGTTTTCGAGGGGTTCGCGTCTTGTGCGGCGGAGATGGACGGGTACGCACAGGCGATCGCCGCCGCCAAGAACGTCATGGTTCGCATGCCCGATCGAGAATAACTCTTTGGCACCTTATTGACAGCGCCCAACGCCTTCCAGTATTCGCCCTCTCATCCCACCGTTCAGGGGCGCCATGGAGATCTACCTCGACAAACGTGCGGTAAAACAAATTCGGGTATCGGCTGCCGATGCCATCGAAGAAGGCGACACGGAGACGTTGCGCGAGGACCTCCTCGAAGCGTTCACCGAAGAACAAGTTGAAGAGATCGAGCGCCGGCTCGACAACGGCGATTTCTTCGAATTCCTCACCGACATGCTCGATGAGTGGTCCGGAGACGACATCGACGAGCTCTTCGAGTTGCTCGACACCCAGCTTGGCGACGTCGGCATCGACGTGAAGTTCGACAAGAAGGGCTCGCCGGAAGAAGACGAAGACGAAAAGGAAGAAGAAGACGTCGACGACGACGACTTCGACGAGGACGAAGACCTCGACGATGAAGACGAAGAAGACGACGACGAGGACGAAGAGTCCGAAGAAGACGACGAAGACTAAAAAACCAACGTAGAAGGCCAAATCGGGGCACGAACGCGCACCATCATCCCTTCCTCATCGTGCAAGCCACGCTGGGTCCAAGGGAGTGGAGGGGGGGCCGTCGGCCCC
The DNA here is from genome assembly GCA_037157815.1 of Sorangiineae bacterium MSr11954. Lineage (NCBI taxonomy): Bacteria > Pseudomonadati > Myxococcota > Myxococcia > Myxococcales > Pendulisporaceae > Pendulispora > Pendulispora albinea. Next base: position 6,616,346 of record CP089984.1, on the reverse strand, counting down.
ATGATTTTTGTGTCCGCGTCGAGCACCCCGGCCGCGTGCACCACCGCCGTGAGCGGGTGCTCGGCCGAATTTCCGTCTCGGGCGCGCTTGCCTATTCGTGCGCGCGCTGCGCGGCGATGGTACCGGCGCTTCGTCCGGCGAGCCGTTCGCGCTTCGTGCCCGCTTGGCATAGGTACTTCGGCCGCCCCGCCGCTCGTTCATGGTTTGCGTTGGCGGTACTTTTTTCGAAAGCGAGCCGCTCGTCCGGCGAACCGTTCGCGGTTCGTGCGCGCGTTTTCGAGGCGACGGCGCCGGCATTTCGGCCGGGCCGGCGGAGTTCAGGGTTCGCGATCGGCCTGGAGGAGAAGATAGCTGTGACACTTCTTCGGGGCGTTGCTCTTTGCGGGGCGGCTGATGCTCGCGCACTTGGACGTCGCCCGCCGCTCGTTCATGGTTTGCGTTGGCGGTACTTTTTTCGAGAGCCGCTCGTCCGGCGAACCGATCGCGGTTCGTGCGCGCATTTTCGAGGTGACGGCGCCGGCATTTTGGCCGGGCCGGCGGAGTTCAGGGTTCGCGTTCGATCGCGGTTCGCGATGGTATTTGCGAGGCGACGGCGCCGGCATTTCGGCCGGCCGGCGGAGTTCAGGGTTCGCGTTCGATCGCGGTTCGCGATGGCGTTTTCGAGGCGACGGCGCCGGCATTTCGGTCGGCCGGCGGAGTTCAGGGTTCGCGTTCGATCGCGGTTCGCGATGGCGTTTTCGAGGTGACGGCGCCGGCATTTCGGCCGGCCGGCGGAGTTCAGGGGTCGCGATCGGCCTGGGGGAGGAGATAGCTGTGACACTTCTTCGGGGCGTTGCTCTTTGCGGGGCGGCTGATGCTCGCGCACTTGGCCTGCGCGCACGGCACGTAGCGTGAGTCCGGAAATTCGCGGACGAGGGTGGATGCGCGCGTGCACGCGTTGTCGGTCTCGCCGTCGAGGCGATAGAGCTCGGCCTCTTGCCAGAGCGCGTCGTCTCGCCGGACGGAGGTGGTGAAGTCTCTGTAGATGCGGTGGAAGGCTTCGCGCGCTTTTTTGCGGTCGTTCAGGCGATCGCGGTAGAGCGTGGCGATGCGGAAGGCGGCTTGCGTGTAGCGCGGACGCTGGTAGGTGCCGAGCAAGCTCGCGGTCTCGCGCTCGGAGAGCATGCGATCCAGGTGCGCGATGGCCTCCTCGGGCTTGCCCAACGTCTCGTCGATTTCGCTGGCCCGGTAGAGCGAGTCGTCGAAGGTGTTGCCGTACGGGTAGGGCCAGCGCTGGACGATGGCGAGGTAACGCGCGTGCGCCCCAGGGAGATCCCCCACCGACTGCGTGCGCAAGGCGGCCTGGTAGGCGATGGTCTCGCCCAGCTCCGTGCGCCCCAGGCGCTCTCCGAGCGAATCGAGCCACGCGATCGTGTCCTTCTTGCCCCCTGTCTCGTCGCGGTGCGCGGCAAGACGGGTCAGCGCGTGCGTCGCCAGCCCGCTCGACGGGTGCTTCTCCAAAAGCGCCGCCAGATCGGCGTAGCCTCGGTCTGGATCGCCGTGGTCGATGCGGATGTCCGCCAGATCGTAGAACGCGCGCGCCGTATGCTCGGTCTCCGGAGTTTGGTGCGCGAGCCGCTCGAGACGCGCGCTCGCGCCGGCGTAGTCGCCTCCGCGCGCGAGCATCTTGGCGGCTAGGTAGGCGGCGTGGTTCTTCTCGCGCGCGTTGGGCGCGATCGCCTCGGCGCTGTCGAAGCGCGCCGCCGCCTCGGTGTAGCGGCCCGCCGTTTCCGCGCGCTCGGCCTCGTGGAACGCGCGCACATAAGCGGGATCCTTGGCGGCGCGGCACGCGACGACGGTGCATGCGATGGCGACGATCCCCAGCAGCTTCGAAGCCACCGCCTTCATGCGCTCCGGTGGGTGCGGCAGGCGTGGACCGCGCGCGCCAAAAGGGTGACGGCCTCGTCGATCTGCGCGCTCGTCACATCGAGGTGCGTGACCGCGCGCAAGCGCCGCGGCGCCGAGGCATTGATCAGGAGACCGAGCTCGCGCGCGGCCAAGGAGACGGGGGCCGCCGGGGTGTCGAGATCGATGTTGACGATGTTCGTCTCCACCCCCGCAAGGTTCACCGAGAGACCAGGCAAACCTTGCGCGAGCAGCTGCTCCGCGAAGCGCCGCGCGTTCGCGTGGTCCTCGACCAAACGCGCGCGGTGGTGCGCGAGCGCATAGCGTGCGCCAGCCGCGATGATCCCCGACTGCCGCATGCCGCCGCCCCACCGGTGGCGCAGACGCCGCGCCTCTTTGATCCGCGCCGCGGGGCCCGCGAGCGCGCTCCCCACCGGCGCGCCGAGCCCCTTGGAGAAGCACACGCTGACCGTGTCGAACGGCGCCGCGAGCTCGGTCACCGATACCTGGGTGGCCGCGCTCGCATTCCAGATGCGCGCACCGTCCAGGTGCAACGCGAGCCCGTGCGGCGCGATCCGATCGGCGATGGCCCGCACGTCGGCCTGCGGAAATACGCGCCCGCCGGCGCGGTTGATGGTGTTCTCGATCCACACCAGCGACGTGCGCGGGAACCAATTGGCCACCGGCTTGATGGCCGCCTCCACCTCGTCGGCCGTGAGGAAGCCATCGCGCCCCACGCCGGTCACCGCGAACTGCACGTTGGAGAGCGCCGCGCCCGCCGCGCCCTCGTTGGAGAACACGTGCGCGCCCTCGCCCACGATGACCTCGTCCCCCGGCCGCGTCTGAACCCCGAGCGCCAGCTGGTTGGCCATGATGCCCGACGTGGTGAAGATCGCCGCCTCCTTGCCGAGCAGCTGCGCGACCTCTTCCTCGAGCCCCCGCGTGGTCGGATCATCGCCGTAGACGTCGTCTCCGACCTCCGCGTGGGCGATCGCCTGGCGCATGCCTGGGGTGGGTCGGGTCACCGTGTCGCTGCGGAGATCGATCATATTGCGAATCTAACGGCCTTTTTTCCGGCGTGCATGGGCCAAACGACGTCCCGGAGGGGGGCCGCGGTTTGCCGATGGGATCCAAAGGTGCTTAACTGGTTGAACCAGTCGAGGACTCGATATGCGCACACGTCGGCCAGCTGCATCGCCCCCGGCCGCTTCGTCTCCGTTGGAAACGTTGGCCGCCATCGGTCCCATCGCGCGCTCGAGCGTCGTGGACGCGGTCGCCGATCGGCTGCAGGACGAGATCTTGTCGGGCCGTTTGGCCGCGGGATCGCGCTTGCCGTCGGAGCGCGAGTTCGCGCTGGCGCTCGGGGTCAACCGCCTCACCTTGCGGGCCGCCCTGGCGCGGCTGGAGGCGCTGGGCTTCATCGTCACCCGCCATGGCGCCGGTACCGTGGTCGCCTCGTGGCGGGAGCGCGCGGGGCTGGAGGCGCTGGCCACCCTCATCGGCTCCAACTGGTCCAAAGAAGGTTTCGTGAAGGGACGCGCGGGGCGGGAGCTGCTCACCGCCATGCTCGAGGTGCGGCGAATCGTGGCCTCGGAGGCCATTGGCCTGGCGGCCAAGCGCCATACGGCGGCCGATCTGGAGGCGCTCGAGCAGCGCGCCCGCGAGCAAGAGGGCCGCGTGGTGGACCGCGTTGCCTTCGCGCGCGGTGACATTGCGTTCGAGCGCGCCGTGCTCCGCGCCACCCGCAACATCGGGCTGGAGCTCTTGCTCAACACCTTCGCGCGCTTCCCCGACGAACAGCCGGGCCTCGTGGCGGAGCTCTACGATCGGCCCGAGGATACGCTGGCGTTCTACCCCCTGATCATCGGACTCATCCGCGCCGGCGATCCCGTGGCCGCGCGGGACACCTTGAAGCAGCTGCTGGAGGCGGCGGACGTCGCGTGGCAAGCGCGGCACGGCGAAGCGGGGCCCAAGTCGGGGGCCAGTAAGCGCTCGGCGACCACAGAAGACGACTCGTACTCCGGTGCCGGCGGGGCGAGGTCTGCATCCAAGTCGTCAGGGGCGTCTGGTCGGCGTGGCGATCCCACCGCCGGCGCGAGGGGGAGAGCATGAGGAGACTGAGTCGTATGGAAATGCGCTGGGCGCACGCTGCGTTCGGCGCCATCTTCCCGTCGGGGTCGAGCGAACGGCTCCCCCTCGGGATCTGCGACCTCGATCTCGAAAGCTACCTCGCCGAAACACGCAGTCGTGTCCCGTTCCGCTCCGCGCTGGGGCTGCGCCTGGCCATCTGGCTGGTCGCGCTGGCGCCCCTGTTCGTGCTTCATCGCTTCGCCACCATCGCGTCGCTCGACGAGAGCTCGCGCGCGACCGTCATCCGGAACCTGCTCACGAGCCCCATTTACGTGGTGCGGCAGCTGGTGATGCTGCTCAAGGCCGTGGGCGCCGTCCTCTACGCCGGCGCACCCGCGGTGCGCGAGGCCATCTTGGCGGCCACGCCCCGCACGATCCCCGAGGTCAACCAATCCGGCACCCGCCTCATCGGCGTCGGTCGCAAGCCGGCGGCCGCGGGGGGCGAGCACGATGAGCACGACGAGCACGAGGAGCCGCACGAGGGCGAGGAGGCGCACGATGAGCAGTCCGTCGCTTGATCCGATTCGCTTCCCCGACGACGATCTGCCGGAGGGCGCGGTGGTCGATGGAGAGCGCCTCACGCGCGACGTCAAAGACGTCTTCGACTTCATCGTGGTCGGCTCGGGCGCGGCCGGCGCGGTGGCGGCGCACACCTTGGTGTCGGCCGGGCACTCGGTGGCCATCGTGGAGGAGGGCCCGTGGGTCAAGACGCGTGAGTTCGGCGAGGACGTGCACGGCGCCCTCCGCCGCATGCTTCGCGACAGCGCCATGCAGGCCATCGAGGGGCGCAGCTTCTTGCCGCTCTTGCAGGGCCGGTGCGTGGGCGGGAGCACGGTCATCAACTCGGCCATCGCCTGGCGCACGCCCGAGGACGTGCTCGACGACTGGGCCGCCCGCTTCGGTCTCGGCAAGACATTGACCATGCGCGAGCTCGAGCCGCACTTCGCGACCCTCGAGCGCGATCTGCACGTGCAAGCCGTGGAGCTCGACGTGCTGGGGAACAACAACGGACTTTTCCTCCAGCACGCGCGCACCCGCAACTACCAAGCGGGCCGGATGCACCGCTACGACAACGGCTGCCGCGGCAGCGCGCGCTGTTTCAACGGCTGCCCCACCGCGGCCAAGCGCGGGATGAGCGTGACCTACGTGCCCGCCGCCTTGAAGCGCGGCGCCCGCATCTTCACGTCCTGCCGGGTCGACGAGGTCCTCTGCCGCTTCGGCCGCGCGGTGGGCATCCAGGGCCGCAGCACCAGCTCCGATCCATGGAGGGCCACCAACCGCCGCATCACGCTCACGGCGCGCAAGGGGGTGGTGCTCGCCGCCAGCACCGTGCAGACGCCGGTGATCCTGCAGCGGAGCGGGGTACGCGCCATGGCGCTGGGCGAACATTTCCAGATCCACCCGGGCCTGGGGCTCGCGGGGAGGTTCGACACGCCGATTCGGATGGAGTTCGGCGCCACGCAAGGGGCCGAGAGCATCCATTTTCGACGCTCGCATCGGTTCAAGCTCGAGACCATCGCGCTGCCGCCCGAGCTGGTGGCCGCGCGCCTGCCCGGCGCCGGGGCGGAGCTCACGAACCGGCTGGCCGACTACGGGAACATCGCCATCTGGGCGGCGCAAGTGCGCTCGCAAGCGCAAGGAACCGTGCGCCCCGCGTGGGGCGGCGGCGCCCGCGTTCGTCTCACCCTGACCGACGCGGACATGGTCGCGACGCGCACGGCGTGCACCACCATCGCCGAGCTGCTCTTCGACGCGGGGGCGCGCGAGATCTGGCCCGGCATCCACGGCGTTCCGTCGGTGCTGACGTCGCGCGCCGACATCAAGCTGATCGCCGAAGGCCCCCTCGATCCGCGGGCCTACTCGTTCATCGCGACCCACCTCTTCGGCGCCGCCCGCATGGGCCCCGATCCGCGCTCCAGCGCCGTGGGCTTGAACTTCGCCGTGCACGGCACCGAGCGCCTTTACGTGGTCGACTCGAGCCTCTTTCCGACGAACCTCGGGGTCAACCCGCAGCACTCGATCATGGCGATTGCCCGCCTCGCAGCGAGCCGGATCGCCGAGCGGGCCTCGGCCGGAATGGCGGCGTAGCTGCTGGCGCGGCGCGCGCGTTTGGCGGCGCGGCGTGCGCGTTTAGCGGCGTGTGCGTCAGCGGCGCGGCGTGTGCGGCTCGCGGTGGTACGCGAGGGTTAGGTCCACGGTGTGGACGATGCCAGGGCGCACGTCCACGGTCGTTTCGGTCTCGCCGATGGCTGCGAGGCGCGCGTGGATGGTGCGAACCCCGGCGGGGACGCCCTCGATGCGGTACGAGCCGTCGGCGGCGCTCACCGTGTGGAGCGGCTGCAGCAGCACGTAGACGTCGAGCTTGACGAAGTCGCTCCCCATGCGATCGCGCAACGTGAAGTAGCCGGGGCGGGGAGGGTAGAGGTGGACGGGATCCCCGCGCCCCGCGGGCGCCGCGACCATCAGCGCGGGGTTGGGCGCTTGGTCGAAGGCGGGGGCCAGAACGATGTGCGATGCATTGGCGATCTCGAGGCGCTGTCCGAAGGTGAGGGTCACGGCGCGGGATGAAAAGGCGCACCCTTTTTCGAAGACGATGCGCTTCGATTCCGCGCGCTCGGGCACATAGAACCCGTCGTAGCCGGTGACGGCCACCACCGCGTCGGCGAGCGCCCGCGCCCCCGGCCGATGCGCGAGCGGCGCCCCCTCGCGAAAGAGGGGCGCATCGAGCTCCTTGGCCTGCGGGCACGCACGGTAGTCGCCCTCGGTGGCCACGGGCGGCAGGTCGCCGCGCACGGCGATCGTCCCCTCGATGACACCGACGGGGCCCTGGTACGCGCCGAGGCCCTGCGGATTCACCGCCGCCAGGATCGTTTCGCTCGGCACCGCCAGCGCGTTGACGGGACCCGCCGCAGGAGGCACCGCGCCGCTCTCCGGATCGCGCCGATCGCGGCACGCCGGCGCCGCGCCGAGCAGCGCAAGGAGCCACGCGAACGCCGCAAGCGCGACCCGCCCGCGATCCCCACCGAGCACCTTCACTTGGCGCCTGCGTCCTTCACGCCTGCGTCCTTGGCGCCTGCGTCCTCGTCCGCGAGAACGAGGCACTGCATATCGACGACGGCGCCAGAGGGCGCCTTGGCCTTCTTCGAAAAGAGGATCGCCTGCGCGCAGCGGCTGCTCTCGCTGCTTTTGCCGCCTTCGACGTAGCACCAGCCGGCGTGGTCGGAGTCCGACTTGGAGCAATCCTGGAGCGCGGGCAATTGAACGATCTCGCACACCGGCAAGGTGCGCGGATGGGGGAGCCCGGACTTCGCGCCGCCCCCGCGCTCCCACTCCTTCACCTTTTCATCGAGGAACTGCGACAGCACCCCCGGATCGGGCTGCCGGAGCCCCTTGGCGGGGTTGTCGCACGCGCCTTGATCGCCGGGCTCCGGCAAGGTCTCGAGCAGATGGCAGAGCACCTGTTCGTTTTGCACGGAGAGCTTTCGCGGCACGCACTGGGTCAGGAACGCGTCCTTCAGCCGATCGACGATGCTCGCCACCGCCGGGCGGTACCCATAGCGCGGATCGTTGGGCGACTCCTCCCGCACGTGCTCGGGGCAAATCGACGCGACCACACCTCGTCGCCCCATGAGCCGGGCGACCAGCAGCTCGCGAATGGTCGGATACGCTTTGGCGCGGATCTGTTTGGTCGGATCGCCCGGCTTGCACAGCGGTGGACGCTGGGAGGCGGGGATCTTCGCCGCGTCCTCTGCCGACTTGGGGCAATCGCAAATGTCCCCGTTCTCGGGCTTGGTGCAGTCGATCTCCGGCGTCTCGAAGGTGCACGCGAACTGCCGGTCGACGCTGCCCCGCGCGTTGGTGATCCACTCGCGCCCGTGCACGGGATCCGCCCCGTTGCCGGCCTCGGTCTCGGGGTGCCCCACCCCGGGGCGAGGCTCGTACGACTCGATCATGTGCGGATCGATCCCCGTGTAGTCGTAGCCAAGCGGATCGCGGCCCAGGATCTTCGTCCAGTCCGCGTCGGTCAGCCGGCTCTTTTCTGCGTCGTTGGGATCGAAGTGCAAGAGCGCGTGCGGTACGCCGCCGATGTGCGCGTAAAAGATCAGGTCCGTGGTTCGCGAGCCAGGAGGAAGATTGCAGAGCGCCTGGGGCGAAAGATCGCTCCCGTCCGGGAGCGACGCGGCGAATAGCGGATTTTGGCAATTGGGTTGCCCGACGTAGTTGCCGAGCTTTGGATATTCGCCCGTGCGATCGGGGATGCGGGGGGAGGTGAGCCCGGTCACGTAACGCGAAATGGGAAACTGCGGATCGGCGCCGTACTTGGCCTTGGTGTGCACGTGCCGGAGGTTCATGTTGGCCCCCCAGTCGTCGTTGCTCGTATACGGGCCCTTCCGGCAACTCGGGTCGGCCGCCCTGCGTTCGGCGCTCAGGAAGTCGCACGCCGTGCACGCGGGATCCTCCGGGTGCGCTTCGCAAGGAGCGGTGCCCCGGCCGGGGGTGTAGCTCCCGCGCGGGGAGCCCACCGGTTGCATGAAGTGAAACGCGGTGCCGTGGAAGGCTCGCACATCGATTTCGGAGTCGTTCTCGTCGCTGAGCACGATGACGGCCACCAGGGAATCCGGCCGCAGAAAATCGTGGCGCTGCTTGATGATGGTCGAATCCACGCCCACCCACTTCGCGCGCTCCGTACCGTCCGGCTCCTTGTCGATCGCCAAGCTCTCGTAAGGATCCGGCTGAACGAGGAACCGGTACCAACTCTCGAGCTGCGATTCGATGCCGCACCCAAACTGGCTCACCCCGGCCACCACGTCTTGGAACTGCTGCTGCAACTTGGCGGCATCGTCGAAGGGCACGGCGCCGGGGCCGGGGCTCTTCGTCGCGTTGTCCGGCACCTTCGGAAACCAGGCGAGAAAGTTCGACGGCTGCATGGTCGCGACCGGGGTCTCCGCGGCCGTCGCGCGGTTGATCAAGTGACCCCGATCGTCGTTGTGCGCGTTCAGCCCATTGGAGAGAGCTTGGTCGGGGTTGCACTCGTCCAGGAGCCCCAGCCTCGAGCCGAGCGAGGACGTGACCACCCCAATGTGCATGTTGCGCACGGGCGGGAACTCCACCTTCGCCCCCGCGGGGCACACCCCGTTGTCGCGGGAGACGCCGAGGATCTCGTTGGGATCGTTCTCGTCGACGCAGTTGGGGGTGACGAGGCGGTTCAGAAGATCGGGGATCGCGGACTTGAGGTAGTTCTGCTTGTCCCCCATCGAGCGGGAGTTGTCGATCATGAACAGGAGATCGACCTTGTCCACCGCGGTGGTGCGCACCATCCGCGTGAAGCTCTCGGTGGTGTCCGGCGTGAGGGAGCCGACCTTCCGCGTGAGGCAGCCGCTCGCGATGGACAGACCCATGATCAGCAGTGTTCCTACGGGAACCATCCGCATCGTTCGCTCCTCCGTGCTACGTGCACGAGACCCTTGGAGTCAGGGCGCCGGAGTTGTCACGGCTCGATCAAAAAATCGTCCCGCCCGATGGGCGCTCGACGCGCACCAGCCCCTTCTTGCCGACGACGACCACGGCCGTGAGCTCGCGCACCCGTGCCCGGCGGCGCGATCCCAAGGTGAGCGTGACCCGCACCGGCAGACGGTAGAGACGCGGGGCGCCGGCCAGGCGCACGGCGCGCCGCTTCGTGTCGAGCAGCGCCACCGGCTTGACCTCGTCGTGCAGCTGCTGAAAGAGCGGCGAGAGATCGTAGCGAAAGAGCTCGCGCACGGCGGTCGCGCCGAGCTTTCGCGCCGCATCGACCGAGCGCAATTTTCCGCGGTGCACGAAGCGCAGCGCCGTGTGCCGCTGCGCGACCAGCGCCACATCGGCGCCTTCGTCCGCCGCGTCCGGGCGCGCGATGTCGGTTCGATCGAACGACTCGCGCGCGCTCACCAGGACGTCGCGACCCGGCAGCATGCGCGCGGGCGCCCGATAGCGCGCCACCCGATGCGCGTAGAACCGATGCACCCGGCCCTCGATCCAGGCGCGGCCGACCTCCTTGATGCGCTCGCGCGTGGCATAGATGCATCCTGCAAAGATCGAAACGACGAGCAACCCCCAGCTCACGCGCGACGCGGTGGCGGAGTGATCGCGCAAGAGGACGAGCTGCCAGACGAAGGCCCACATCCCCGCCACGATGGCCACCAGCGACGAGACCCACGTGTGCAGGCGATCGTGCACCCGGTAGCCGTCGGGCTCGAGAAAGAGCGCCTCTTGAAAGTGCTTCTTGAGGAGGCTCGAGCGCGCCATGTAGCGCTCCAAGGACGCGGGCAAGCCGTCCTCGAGATCGATGTAGCCGTTCTCGCGCCGGTAGCGCATCTCGTGGGCGAGCGCGTCGAACACGCGTCCCTCCACCGGACGCAGCGCCGACTCCACGTCCTCGCGCGGGGGCAGCGCGCGGCGCACCTCGCCCAGCGACTGGGCGGCGAAGGTCAGCATGTGCACCAGCTGCGCGCTCCAATATTCGTCCACCAGCGCCCGCTCGCGCACCAGCGCGTCGTCGATCCCGGGCGCGCCGGATCCCTCGGTGGCACCGCGCACGCCTCGCGCGCGCGGTGCGCCGGCCGCGTCGGTCGCGTCGGTCGCGTCGGTCGCGTCGGTCGCATCGTTCGTGCGCGCGAGCTCCCGCCGGGTTGGATCGAAGCGGGCGAGGGCTGCGTCGAGCCAGAGCATCAGCGTGTGGGCGGCGCCGGATGGGATCTCCCGATCGGCGAACGACATGATGCGCTCGCAGTGCCGCGTGAAGCCCGCGCTGGACCACGCGAGGCGCGACGCGACGGCGACCGCATGGCGCTGGAGCGCGTCGAGGGAGCCATCGTCGGGGCGCAAATTGGCTTCGTTCGCCTCCAGGCGCGCCAGCGACTGCATGTGCGTCCAAGGGTTCTCGGGGGCGGCCGCGCTCGCGGGCAGCTCGAGCTCGACCTCGAGCTCGTAATCGGGGGTGTCGAGCGGAACGATGGCCGTCCACTCCAGACGGGACGTATCGTGGATGGAAAGGTCAATCGTCGCGCTCGTATCCGAGTGCGCGTGCTCCCGAATGTCGGCGCACACGCGAAGGACCTGCTCTTGAAATGTGGCGGCGGTCGTCATGATGCCCGGCGGCAATTGCCATCGCCATGCCACGCGAGCTCGAGGTGCGCGCACGCAAGGCGCTCGCGATCCGCGCGCGCGTCTCCGACGAAATCGCTCGCGTATCTCCGGCGAATCGTCCGCGCATCTCGGGCGAATCGCTCGCGCATCGCTGGCGCATCTCGGGCGACGCTGGCGCATCTCCGGCGAATCGCGCGCGATCGCTCGTGAACCGCCTGTACGAGCGGTGCCGTCGCGCCTTTGGATGCGGCGTTTCGTCACGGCAAATTGCCCGATCGACTCGCTTGCCCTTCCGGCAATTTGCCGGAACGTGCGCGCGGGCGCGGACGCTATCCTGTAAGGGATGGAGACCGCATCCTGGTCCGTGTTGGTGGTCGACGACGATCCCGGCGTTCGTCAGTCGCTCCGTCTTTGCCTCGAGGCGGATGGCGCGCGTGTGCTCGGCGTGGGCAGCGCGAAGGCGGCGGTCGAGGCGCTGGATCGCGCGCGCTTCGACGTGGTGCTGCTCGACTTGTGGCTCGGCTCCGACTCCGGCATCGAGGCCATCCCCGATCTCCTTCGGCGGCAGCCCGACGCGGCCATCATCGTCATCACGGCCTTCGCCACCTTCGAGACGGCGGTGGAGGCGATGAAGCGCGGCGCGTCGGATTATCTTCCAAAGCCATTTACGCCGGCCCAGGTGCGGCACGCGGTGGGGCGCGCGCTGGAGTCGGTGCGGCTCAAACGCAAGCTCGCCGAGGCGCAGGTGCGGCTCGAGCAAGCGGGCGCCGACGACGATTGCTTCGAGACGGAGAGCCCCGCGTTCTGGAGCGTGATGAAGCTTTTGGCCCGCGCGGCCAAGAGCACCGTTCCGGTTCTCTTGCGCGGCGAGAGCGGTACGGGCAAGAACGTGCTCGCGCGCTGGGTGTGGATGCGCAGCCCGCGGGCCGAGGGCCCGTTCATCGCCGTCAATTGCCCCGCGCTGTCGGTGGAGCTGATGAACAGCACCTTGTTCGGCCATCGCAAGGGCGCGTTCACCGGCGCCATCTCCGATGCGCGCGGCAAGGTGCAAGAGGCCGAAGGTGGAACGCTCTTCCTCGACGAGGTCGGCGATCTCTCGGCCGATGCCCAGGTGCGCCTCCTGCGCTTCTTGAACGATCAGACGTACGAGCGCGTCGGCGAAAGCAAAGAGCGGCACGCCGACGTTCGCATCGTGGCAGCCACCAACCGCGCCCTGGAGGACGACGTTCGTGCCGGGCGGTTTCGCGAGGACCTGCTCTTTCGCCTCAATGTCGTGACCCTTACCCTGCCGCCCGTGCGCGAGCGCCGCGAGGACGTGCCCGGCCTCGTGAAATACTACCTCGAGCGCGCCAAGCTGCGGCAGCACCGCCCCGAGCTCGCGATCTCCGAGGCCTCGGAGCGCGCCATCGCCGCCCACCCCTGGCCCGGCAACCTGCGCGAGCTTCGAAACGCGGTGGAGCGCGCGGTGATCCTCTCGCCAGGTCCGCGCATCGAGCCGGAGGATCTCGGCATCCCCGAGGCCGCCGATCCGAACGAGCCGGGCGCGCGCGGCGGCGGCGGGGCAGGGGAGGTGGCGCTGGGCGCCGACGTCAGCCTCGAGGCGCTGGAGCGCGAGCACATCGCCCGCGTGATCGCGCGCGCGCCGACCTTGGAGGCGTCGGCCAAGATCCTCGGCATCGACAGCACCACCTTGCAGAGGAAGCGAAAGCGCTACGGCCTGACATGAAGGCGCTGGGGCTTCGCAGCCGCTTTCTCGTCGCGGGGCTGCTCTTGGTCGCCACCTCGGCAGGGCCCTGCGCGTGGAGCGCGGCGGCCTTCCGGCGGGTGAGCGAAGTCGTCGACGCGACGGTGCGCGACAGCGAGGAGACCACGGCAGCCACCGGCACGCTCGCCAGCGATCTCGAACGCGAGGACGACGCGCTCCTTTTGACCTTGGGCGATGCCCAACGCGGCCGGCGCGAGCTCGAAGCCCGGCGCCTGGCCGTCGCCCGCTCGCTCGCCCGGGTCAGCGCCTTGCTCGACGCGCCCCGGGAGCGCGAACGGGCCGCCGCCCTCCGCCGCGACGTGGAGGCGTACCACGCGGCCGGCGACACCTTGGTCGAGAGCGCGTCGGCACGCAGAGCCCCGCGCGCGCTCGATGACGACGGCGCTGCGCGCGTCCGCTACCACGAGGACGTCAATCCGCTCCTCCGTCACGCGGTCGCGCACGCCGCGCGCATCCGCGAGGATCACTTTCGCTCGTCGCAGGAGGTGGCCGCGTGGGCGCGCGATCAGGCGCGGCAAGCGGTGCAGATCCTCGCCTGCGTCTTCGGCGCGGCGCTGCTCCTTTCGCTGGTGGTCGCGTTCTACCTGGCGCGCGTGGTCCTCTCGCCCATCGGCGAGCTGTCGCGCGCCGTGGAGGCGCTCCGGCAAGGCGATTTCACGCGCCGGCTGAAGGCGCCGCGCCGCGACGAGCTCGGGCAGCTCGCCGAGGGGTTCAACCGCATGGCCGACGATCTCGAGGCGTTTCGCCGCGCCAACATCGGCGAGGTGATCGCCGCCAAAGAGACGTTGGAGGCCACCTTGGCGGCGCTCCCCGATGCGGTGGTCGTCATCGAGCCCGGCGGGGGCGTCTCCTCGGCCAACCCGCGCGCGGCCGACGTGATGCGTGCGCTCCACGGCGCACCGGCGCAGCACGTGGGCGAGCTGCCGCTCCCCGAGGGCGTCCGCGATGCCGTGGCGCATGCCTTGCGTGGCGAGGTCGCGAACGTGCCTCTGGATCTGTCCCGGTCCTTGGCGGTGCGCATCCGCGAGGAGCACCGTCGGCTCTTGCCGCGCATCGTGACGATCGAGCGGGCGGAGACGAAGCAGGACGGGGTGCGCTACGGCGCCGTGCTTCTTTTGTCCGACGTCACCGATCTGGTGCGCCTGGACGAGATGCGCATGGAGCTGGTGGCCGTCGCCTCGCACGAGCTCCGCACGCCGCTCACCACCTTGCGCATGACGTTGCTCCTCTTGGAGGAGCGCGCGGCGCGCCTGGATGCCACCGATCGCGAGCTCTTGGCGACGGCGCTGCTCGGGGTGGAGCAGCTCGCGACCACCGTGGGCGAGTTCCTCGACCTGACGCGCATCGAAGCCGGACAGCTTCGGCTTCACCGCGAACCGGTGGACGTCGAAGCCTTGCTTCGGCAGGCGATGGCCGCCATTCAGGCGATTTGCGACGAGGCGAGCATCCCCATCCGGCTCGCCATGAGCCAGGACGCGCCGCGCCGGATTTGGGGGGACGCGGCGCGCCTGACGGTGGTCTTCTCCAATGTGCTTCGCAATGCGGCCAAATACACTCCGCCCGGGGGTGCAATTTCCATTACCGTCGAACCCGCGGGTGCCGCCGACGTTTCGAGTTGCAACGCGCCGAGCGGCAACGCACCGAGCGGCAACGCGCCAAGCGGTAACGTTTCGAACGGCAAGGCGCCGAGCGGCGACGCGCCGAGCGGCAACGTTTCGAGCGGCAACGTTTCGAACGGCAAGGCGCCGAGCGGCAACGTTTCGAGCGGCGACGCACCGAGCGGCGACGTTTCGAGCGGCAACGCGCCGAGCGGCGACGCGCCGAGCGGCGACGCGCCGAGCGATGGTGACGGCGATGCCGTGCGCGTCACGATCACGGACACCGGTCCCGGCGTACCCGAGGAGTTTCGCCGACGCATCTTCGACAAGTTCTTCCGCGTCGAGCACTATCGGCCCGACGCGGAATCCGTGGTGCACGGCTCGGGCATCGGCCTTTACATCGCCCGCGAGATCGTGGAGGCGCACGGCGGCACGATCGCGTGCCACACGGGGCCGAACGATCGCGGCGCGCGCTTTGCGATCGTGTTACCGGTGCCACGCGGCGACGAGCCCCCACCGTCGGCGCGCGCGGCTTTTTCGTGATGCCGCGATCGGTCGCGCGCGCCCTCGAAGGTCGTTCGCTACGGACGAAGCTTCGCCAAGTACCCGTGAAGGACGTCCTCGTGTCCCGGGGTGACGGCGGCCTCCAGCGCGAGGAAGATGTTTCCGCAGCGATCGGTGGCGACGGCATCGGCGTAGCCGTAACCGGAGGCGAATGTTTCTTCGTGCTCCCAGAGGCGCCCGCCCTTTGGATCGAGCTTTTTGATCCACGTGCGAACGAAGGGTGGGGCATGACCGATGGTGCCGCCGCTCACGATCACATTGCCGTGCACGTCGACCGTAAGACCGCGCACATCGCGGAAGGCATACTGGTGCGTCTTCCAGAGGACGGCCCCGCGTCGGTCGAGCCGGGCCACATAGACCAATGGGAGCCTGCCCACGTCGGGCGGCGCAGGGGTCGCGAGATCCTCGCCGAACAGCTTGATGCTATCGCTGGCGTACCCCGCGACCACGACATCGCCATTGGGGGCCTCGGCGATCCTTTTTCCAATCTGCGCCGAGGGTTGCGTGACGACACCGCCGCCGCCCCCCGGACGGTTGATGGGCAGGGTCGCGTCGCTCAGGATGTGACTCCATCGAAGCTCGCCCTCGTCCCCCAGCCGGACGATGAACGCGTCGCCTTGATTGCTCACCACGGGCCCGGCGCCAAAATCGACGGTTCCCAAGAACCACCCGGTGATCAGCGCCTCACCATTTGCGGCCGAGGCGACATAACCGCCGAACGGCTTGGTCCACGCGACATCCCCGTCCGCGTCGAGCTGGACCGTCCCAAGCTTGTCCCCCGATACGAGGACGTTTCGCTCGGGTGTCACGGCGATGCTCTGAGGCGCATTGGCTCCGAGATCGCGCGACCAAACGATGACGCCGCGCGCGTTGCGCTTCGTCACCTTCGCGCCCTCGGTGCCGCTGGGCGCGGACCCGATATACGTGCCGCCGCGTGCATCCACGGCGACGAGGGATCCGGGGAGCACCGGTTCGAGCGAGACGCCGTTGGTGTCCAGCTTGTTCACCCCCGTGGGCGCGCTGGCGTGAAAAACATTGCCCTGGCGATCGACCGCGACGCTCGACGGCGTGAGGGATCGCGTGATCCCAAAGTCGTGTTGCCACAGGACGGCGCCGTCGGGCGGCGCGCTCGGCGGGCACCGTGCCGCCGATTCGAGCGCGAGCCCTTGTTGAAGTTCGTCATTCGAGTCGGCGCCGGATGGCGCCCCTTCCGAAGCGTCCATCCCGCACCCGGTGGCCGTGGCGCCCAAGGTGAGCGCGCACGCGCAGCACGTGAGCGTGCCGATGAACGAAGCTTTCGAGTTCATGGTTCCTCCTTCGCCCGAAGGCGAGCGACATCTGATTCGAAGGATGCGCACTCAAGAGCGTTATGACAGGTCCATCGTAAAATTAAATGTGCGTTGGCGCACGCGCGCGCACGTCCCGTTCAAGGACGGAGCTTCGCGACGTAGCCGTGAATGACGCCGTTGGGGCCAACCGTCGTCGCCGTCTCCAGCCCGAGAAGGATGTTTCCGCAGTAGTCCGTCGCAACGCTATCGGCAAATCCCGATCCGAACTTTTCGGAGAGCTTCCAGACCGTGGCCCCCGATGGATTGTACTTCTTGATCCACGTGAGGACGTAAGGTCGGACGTTGCCCATGGTCCCCCCGCTCACGATGGCATTGCCGCTCGGGTCGACCGCAAGCCCTCGCACATCGCGGAAGGTGAGCTCGCGCGTCTTCCAAAGCACGTTGCCGGTGCGGTCGAGCCGCGCGACATAGATCAGCGGGAGCACCCCGACATCCGGAGAGGAGGGCGTGGCGATATCATCGCCAAATAGCTTGATGGTGTCGCGCGCATATCCCGTCACCAGAATGTCGCCATTGGGCGCTTCGGCGATCCCTTTTCCGAGTTGATCCGAGGGTTGCGTCACCGTGCCGGTGCCGCCGGGCCGCTGGATGGGCAAATTCGCATCGCCCAGCACGTGGCTCCAGCGATGCGTGCCGTCCACCGTGAGCCGCACGATGAAAGCATCCGCCCGGCCGCGACTGACCACGGGGCCGCCGCCCAGATCGATGGTCCCCTCGAACGATCCGGTGATGAGGGCATCGCCCGATGTCGAGAAGGCGACATAGCCGCCAAACGGCTTGGTCCACTGCACCTGCCCTTGCGCATCGAGCCGGATGGTGCCGAGCCCCTGGCCGGATACGAGCACGCTTCGATCCGCTGCGACGGCGATGCTCTGGGGGATGCCATTTCCGATGGCGCGCGACCAAACGGTGGCCCCGGACGCATCGAGCTTCGCCACCTTGGTCTCCGCGGTGGTGCTGCTCGAGCCGACATACGCGTCTCCCTCCGCATGCGCCGCGACCACATCGCCAAACGCCACGTGCCAGAGCAGCGCCCCATCGGGGCTCAACTTGTTCACGCCGGTGGCTTTGCTCGCGTGAAAGACGTTGCCCGCCGCGTCGCCCGCGACGGTCGCGGGCTCGAGGGAGCCCGTCACCCCGAGATCGTACTTCCACAGTTGGGCGCCGTCGGGCGGAACGCTCGGCCCGCACGCGGCCGCGGGCTCGTTGCGCGCGCCGTCGTCCGCTCCGACCGCGAGCCCGTGTTGATTTTCGCCATCCAAGCGCGTGCCCGATGGTGAGCTCTCCGAAGAGTCCATTCCGCACGCGATGACACCGCCGCCGAGGGCGAGCGCGCATCCGATGTGACGGGTGCTGCGGATGAACGACGTTCTCGAGTTCATGGTTCCTCCTCCGCTCCAAGCGAGCGGCATCCGGTTCTCATGATGCGCACGCAGGCGAGCCGCGGTAGACCCATCGCAAATTTTCGATCACGATGATGCGAGGGAAGGTTGCATGGGCCGTTGCGCGAAGCTGCACGTTGCGATGCAACACGCACGCACGAACGGCCGACGCAACACGCGCGCACGAACGGCCGACGCATGCATGCAAGCCATCACTCGACGCGCCCGCCTTGCAAAGCCTCGCGCTCGAGGACTCAAGGACGGAGCTTTGCCACGTGGGCGTGAGGGTACTCCGTCGGGCGCGGGGTCGTCACCAGCGCGAGAAGGATGTTTCCGCAGCCATCGGTGGTCACGGCGTCCGCGTAACCCGAACCGAACCTTTCGGAGAACTCCCAGACGGTGCCGCCCGATGGATCGTACTTCTTGAACCACGAAAGGACGTAAGGTCGGGTATTGCCGATGGTCCCGCCGCTCACGATGGCGTTGCCGCTCGGGTCCACCGCAAGACCGCGCACATCGCGGAACGTGAACCCGTGCGTCTTCCAGAGCACGTTGCCGGTGGGATCGAGGCGCGCAACATAGGCCAGCGGCAGCTCGCCGACGTAGTTCGAGTAGGGCGTCGCGAGATCGTTGCCGAACAGTTTGATGCTGTTGTGCGCAAATCCCGTCACCACCACATCGCCATTGGGCGCTTCGGCGATCCCTTTTCCTTGTTGGTCCGAGGGCGAGGTCACGGTACCGCCGCTGCTACCAGGCCGCGCGATGGGGAGATCCGCATCACCGAGGATGTGGCTCCAACGATGCGTGCCCTCCGATGACAGCCGCACGATGAAGGCATCCTCCCGGCCGCGGCTGACCACGGGGCCAGCGCCCAGATCGATGGTCCCCTCGAACGAGCCGGTGACGAGGGCATCGCCCGATGCCGAGAAGGCGACATAGCCGCCAAACGGCTTGGTCCACTGCACCTGCCCTTGCGCATCGAGCCGGATGGTGCCGAGCCCCTGGCCGGATATGAGCACGCTTCGATCCGCCGCGACGGCGATGCTCTGAGGTGTGCCGTTGCCGACGGCGAGCGACCAAAGGGTGGCCCCGGAGGCATCGAGCTTCGTGACCTTGGCCTCCGCGGCGGCGCTGCCCGAGCCGACGTACGCGTCACCTTGCGCATGGGCCGTGACCACGTTGCCAAACGCAAGGTGCCAGAGCAACACCCCATCGGGGCTCAACTTGTCCACGCCCGTGTCCCGGCGCGCGTGGAAGACGTTGCCCGCCGCGTCGCTCGCGATGCTCGATGACTCGAAATGGCTGGCCGACTTCAAATCGGAGTTCCACAACACGGCGCCGTCCGGCGGTCCGCTCGGCCCGCACACGCCGGCCGCCTCCTCGGAGACGCCATCCACCCCGGCCGCGCGCCCCTTTTGCTTCGCATCGTCCGAGCTGGCGCCGTCGGCCATCGACGACGCACGCTCCGAAGCGTCCACCCCGCACGCAATGACCGCGCCGCCCAGCGCGAAGGTGCATCCAACGAGGCGGGCCGCGCGGACCACGGCCGAGATTCTCGAGTTCATAGGGTTCTCTCCTGTGCCCGCGAACGGGCAATCTCCGATGTGCCCCAGCGGGCGACATCCAAGCAGCATGATGCGTATTCCGGGGCGTCCCCGATAGTGAATTGCGAAATGAATGGCGATTATGTCACGGACGGATCGGGGCTCCTGGAGGGCCCTCGGATGTCAATCAGCGACGATTGCCGCTTCGGTCATGGGCGCGCCCTCAGGGGCACGCGCCCTCTTGGAATACGGAAGCTCTCTGCGACGCGGCGATGCATGGGTTCGAGTACGTTTTGCCGTCGCACCCGCACACCGGCTGCACGTTCGACGTGCAATGGCTGGGCGGGTAAATGCATTTGCCCGGTGCGTCGGCCGCGCCGCACATCGCGCCGGATTCCCAAAAGCAGAATTGTCCCGGACCACACGGCAATCCGGCCAATGTGCCGCACTCCGCACCCTCGCGGTTCGCCACGGGGTGGTTGGTAACGGAGAGGTAGAACTCCGAGGCGATCACCTTGGGTCCACAGTCGGTATTGGGCGCGCACTTGGGTAGAAGGAGCGAGCCCGCGACGAGCAAACCTTCTTGGGTGGCGAGCGCCTGCGACGCCGCCTCGAGCGATTCCTGACTCGCCGGTTTTGGGGTCCGATCGAGCACCACGTCTAGGACGTTGTGCGTTTCACCACCCGCCGGCTCGTTTAGCTCGGACGCGGTGATGGAGGGACAGGGCGTGGTGACGCAGCGGGTGCCATTGTCGGCCACGAGGAAGAATGTCCCCGTCGCCGTCGATCCGGTGGCGCCGACCCATGCGTTGCTCGCATCGAGGGTGCCGAAGCTCGTGTCGGTCAGGGTCGCTTGGACGAGCCCTTGGCCGCCGGTGAGCGCGGCGAGGGTCGTGTCGCGCTCTTCTTGGGACAACCCGAGGTTCCCGAGCTCGATCGAGGAGACATAGCACTCGGCCTGCAGAGTGCCGTCCGCACAACGCGTCTCCGCTTCGTTCACGCGCTTGACGAACCACCCGCCGCACATCGGCGATGCACACCGGCGGACGTCCTTACGCGTGACAACGAAGAACCCCGAGCTCGCATTCGTATCGGTAAGCTGCGTATTCGTCGACACTTCCACATCGGAATCGCCCGCACGTTCGGCCGAACACCCCGCGAGGGCCAGAATCGAAGAAAGCGCAACGAGGATGGTGCCAACGCGTTTCATCCTTCGCGCCCTGAGCATTAACCAAGCCACCTCTGGGCATGCCCGCGATCACGCGCCGATCTCGGGCTATCCCGGGAATGGGGCCATGCTGCGTCGTGACCTCCACACCGCGCGTGCGCGTTTTTTTGCCACGCCGGGCAAGTTGGACACGCACGCTGGGAGCGTCCTCGAGCAGCGATAAAGAGGATAAAGAGGATGACGCCGGTCGGTTTCGTTGCGGCGGCCGCCACCATGGGCCATCCGGCCGCGACCGGTGAAGCGCTCACGAGCGCTCGGCGGCTCGCGCGGCGCGCTTCTTCTGAGCGGCCTTCTCGAGGTTCTCGAGGTACATGCAATACATCTCGGCGCTGGTCTTCGCCCAGGCATCGACCTCGGCGCGCGAGAGGCCCTGTTTGGTGATCCGTTCCGCGACCGCCGCCATGTTCGTCATGACGAACTCCGCGGCGAACGCGCGCTCTTTCGGTGACGCCGATGGCAGCGCCTCCTCCATGAACGCGAACACGCTGCGCATGGCGGTGGCTTTGAGCTCGTGCGCCTCGGGGGCATCGCGAAAGAGCGCGCCCGCATCGTCGAGCGCCCCGCGCACCGGCGCCTCTTCGAGCTCGGAGCGAAAGAAGGTGAGGGTCGCGCGGCGAAGGCGATCCGGCGGCGAGAGCCGCGCATCGCCGAAGATCGAATCCATGATGATCCGCGTCTCGATCCACTCGTCGGCCTGCAGGCGAAAGAGGAGCGCTTCCTTGTTGGGGAAGTACTGGTAGAGCGAGCCCACGCTCACGCCTGCCTCTTCGGCCACGCGCACCGTGGTGAAGCGCCTCGCTCCTTCGCGCGTCAAAACACGAATGGCCGCCTCCAAAATGTCCTGAACCAGCTGGGCCGAACGCGCTTGGCGCGGCTTGTTTCTCGATGCGATCAGCGGTCTCGAAGCCTTGGGCATGGGTCACTCCGAACGCGAAGAACGAACGCGAAGGATCCTTCGTATTCTATCCAAGGTCGCAATGAAACCCCATCGCAACGAGGATCGAACGAAATGAACACCCTCACGACTGCCCCCGTCTCCACGCTCCTCACCCGCCTCTTCGCCCAAGCCGAAGCCGCCGACGCCGGCATCCGCGCGGAGTACGCGAGCCTCTCCCCCGAAGCGCGCGCCTCCGCGCTGAACCGCGCCAACTCCAACTACCGCGCCTTCTACAGCCAGGCGAAGAACATGTACCTCCCCGTGTCGGCCGAGACGGGGACGCTGCTCTACATGCTCGCGCGCACCTCGCGCGCTCGTTCGATCGTGGAGTTCGGCACATCGTTCGGCATCTCGACCGTGCACCTCGCCGCCGCGCTGAAGGACAACGGTGGCGGGCGCCTCATCGGCAGCGAGTTCGAGCCCAGC
The DNA here is from genome assembly GCA_037157815.1 of Sorangiineae bacterium MSr11954. Classification (NCBI taxonomy): domain Bacteria; kingdom Pseudomonadati; phylum Myxococcota; class Myxococcia; order Myxococcales; family Pendulisporaceae; genus Pendulispora; species Pendulispora albinea. The sequence continues at coordinate 6,594,417 of CP089984.1, read as the reverse complement.
AAAGCCGCCCAGGCGCGCGAAAACCTAAAGGCCGCCGGCCTCTCCGATCTCGTCGAAATCCGCGAAGGCGATGCCCTCGAGTCCCTCGCGCGCGATCTCCCCGACTCCATCGACCTGGTCCTCCTCGACGGCGCCAAGGTGCTCTACCCGCGCATCCTCGCCCTCCTCGAACCCCGCCTGTCCCCCGGCGCCTTGGTCGTAGCCGACAACGCCGACCACAACCCCGAGTTTCTGGCGAACATCCGCGCCGCCGGAAGCGGCTACCTCTCCGTCCCCTTCGCCAGCGACGTCGAAGTATCCATGCGGGTCGCGGGGGCGTGATGCTCGCGGCCGCGGGGCGGTGCGCGTGTCGCGTGCGTGACTAAGCGCCGGTGGGATGATCGATGATGTAGAGCCAGCGCCCATCGGGCTGGCGTCGGATCACCTCTGTGGTGCGCCCTTGGACGACGAGGGGCGCACCGTCGGGGGTCTTCGCGGTCAGCGTCCAGTTCGCGCTGAGCAGCGCGACGCCGTCGAACGTCAACGCATAGCGATTCTTCCCTTCCATCTTTCCGCCGAGCGCCAGCAACCCTACGAGCTCCGCACGAATCCCATCCAGCCCGTGCAGGGGGCTTCCATCCTGCGCGACGCTCACCGCACCGGGCTCGTAAAGTTCCATGAGCGCGTCGATCTTGCCCTCGTTGAAGGTGCGAATGAATACTTCGTTCATGTCTTCCGGTTTTCTCACGTCTTGCATGGCTCGCTCCTCGTGGTCGTCGTGTTTGGCGTTGCCGATTTCGAGCGGACCCACCGAAGACCCGGTGCCGCTCGCAGGCCGAGAGTGAGGCTGGCCTGGGCACCCCACAAGGAGTTACATCTCCGTAACTAGAGCACGAGCGAGGAGAACCCATGCCCAAAGGCGAGAACGGCCGCTGCACGGTCGAGGAAAAGCTAACCCTGCTCGGCGGCCGCTTCCGCGCCGAAATCCTCAAGGCCCTCGGCGCGGGCGAAATCCACTTCAACGAGCTGCGCCGCGTCACGGGCGCCTCTGCCCACACGCTGACGCGTACGCTTCGCCTGCTGGAGCAAGCGGGCTTCCTGACCTCCCAACGCGAGGCCCGCTGGGGCCGCAACCTCTATGCGCTGACGGCCAAAGGCCACGAGGCGGTGGCCATCATCGACCAGCTCGTCCAAACCTTCGATCTGTCGGCCGGAGCCGATGCGACCGGTCAAGGTCGCCCGCCGCATCCTCTCGACGAGCGTGATTGGGGAGTAAAATAAGGCAAGCAAGTCGTGGTCGAACGACGAGCCCATCGGCTCGCCGTTCGACCTGCTATCCAAGTTGCGCCGAGACGGACGGGCCAGGGCGCGCGTCAGTCCGTGCAGTCCGAAAATCCCGTATCGGCGATCCGCCCGCAGACTGTCGGGAGCGATTGGTAATCGCGGGTGTTTACGAAGGTGTTCCCTGCTTGCACGTAGAACTTCTCCCCAGGAGCGAACGAAGCCCACACCGAGTCTCCCGCTCGTGCGCTCGCGATCTGTCCATGGTAGGAATTGATATCACACGCCCACAAATTGAGGTGGCGTCCCTGGATGATCTTCTGCTTCCGCAGCGAGCACCCTCGCGCCAGGAAATCCTCCTCCGTGGGCCCGGCTTCGACGGATGCCTGCGCCCTCGACGGGCGCGCCATGAATGCGCCGGCGGCGGCCGCGCAGAGTACGGCGCCGATGACGATACGCGACTTCTTTTGGTTCGATTTCATGCTGGAATTTCGCTTTGCCATTCGCGCCCGAGGAGGGCCGCTCAGTTGCAATCCACTGGGAATCCGACGACCTGGCCGCAGCTCTGATCGCCAACCGCGACATCGGAGGCGGTGTTGGCGAACGTCGACCCGTCCGGGACATAGGCTTTGTTCTCCGGCGTCGCCGCGAGCCACACGGAATCCCCTTTTCGTGCGTTGGAAATTTGTCCGTGCATGCGAAAATCGTCGCACCGCCACGTATTGATATGCCGTCCGAGGTACACCTTGTGGCGAACCAGCTCGCATCCCTGGGCGGCAAAGTCGTCGGCGGAGGGTACCGTGTCCGCCGGAGAAGCTTTTGCGGCTTGCGCCTCGAGTACCATTACTCCCAATGCGACGGCTACGACCGATATACCCGTTCCAAAACGTGACTTACTGAATGCCATGGAGCGCTCCTTTCGCGCGCTCCGCCAATCAAGAGCCGTGCCGCGTTCGAGCCGCCTCTTTTTGCGAAGAAGAAGCCACGGAGCCGCACTCCCATGTACCGAAACTGTACCAATCGAGCGTACCAGCAGCGGTTCCCGGTACACTGGGGCGGCGTGGCGTGCGCGCACATGATCGCGAAGGGTGGCGCGGGCGAGCCCACGAGGATATGGGTTTAGCCGATGATCGGCGCGTTGGAGGGGACGTGACCGGTCAAGGTCGCCCGCAGAACCCGATCGAGTAGCTCGAGGGGCGGGGCGCTCATCAGGCGAGCCAGCCGCGGATCCTCCGGAGCCCGTTCACGGATGCGCGTGCGCAATTGTTCGTGAAGCAGCTGCCATATCGTGACGCCGATCAGTTGATCCGTATAGCGCCCGATGTACGTGCCCGTGATGTAAACCACGCTCCCCTTGGTGAGCTCCCCGACGCTTTGCGCGAACAGCTCGTAGAACGTGTCGTCCGGCAGGCCCGCCATGGGGTGCAAGGAGTCGGTGTCGGCTACGCCCCCGTCGATGCACAGGTTCTGTGCTTGAAGGCAGTGCCCCATGAAGTACGTGTGCAGCGGAAAGTAGCCGATCATCAGCATGTCCGCGAGCAGCGCGATCCAGGACTGCACGACATTCCACGGGTCGCTGCGCTCTTGCAGGGCCTCGAAGCGGCTCGCGAAGGAGGCGCCGGCGCGGTCGTGGATGCCGGTGCCGAACGGCAACCCGAGGCCGCCGATTTGCGAGAGGGGAGCGATTTTGTCGGCCGCTTGTTGCGAGGCTCGAAGCGGCAAGCTCGGATAGTAGTACACGAGCGCGCCGAGGCCCTCCGAAACGAGGCGCCGCGTTCCGCGCTGCGCGGTCGCGCAGAGGGATGGCAGCACCGCATCGAGCAGACGCTCCTGGACGTCCGCGCCCCAACGGTAGACGAGCACGTGCAACGGCATGCGCGCCACGCGCCCGAACCACTGGACGTAACGACGTTGGAACGCGAGCGTCGTATGCGCTTCGGCCATGGCTTCATCGAGGGTCATCGCCATCGGTACCTTGTGCTCGGACAGCGCAAAATCATTGAGCATCGAGGCATAGAAAGGAGCGCGCATCGCCTCGAGGTAACGGACCTCCTCGCGCAGATCGCCGGCGTGGGGCTCGGTGCCCTTGATGGCGAACACGCCGCCGTCTTCCAGCTGCAAGTAGATGGTCCGCCGGTGGATGGTCGGACGGCAGTAGGGAGCGCGGAGGAATGCCTTGCACGTCTTGGCGACCGGCACCTCCTTTCGCAGAAACGCGAGCAGCGTTCGCCGCTCCTCGGTCGCGTGCACCTCGCCCAAGAGCGCCGCGTTGTCACCGGGGTCGTCCGCGAGGTCCCAGGCGACATGGGCAGGTTGAATTCCGATTTCATCGATGCGGGGAAGGCTCATGATGTGCTCCTTGCTGCGCTCAGAGGTTGCTGAAACGTGAGCATTTGGTCGTACGTCTCGAAGCCCAAACGCTCGTAGACGGAGATGGCGGCATGCTCGGTCGACACCACATTGAGCGACGCGGTGTCGAAGGACGACGATGCGAGGGCGCGAAGGCTCGAGGACAGGAGCGCCGCCCCGAGCCCGCGCCCGCGCACGTCGGAGCGTACGACGAGGCTCTGGATGAGGGCCTCGCGGCCTTCGAGGTGCATGGCGTGGCAATAACCGACGACGTCGCCGTCGCGCTCGGCCACCCGCAGGTCGAAGCCCGGGCAGCCACGCTCGGAGTGCAGGTGCTCGGGGGTCAGCTTCGTAAAGTCCTCGCGCGCGCCATAGGCTTCGGCGTGCAGCGCTATCCAGGCCGCATCGTCCCGAGCGGTCGCCGGGCGCAGGCGAAAGCCAGGGGGCGCGAAGGCCTCGGTGCCCCGCACCGCCCGGCGCATCAGCCGTTCCACGCGAGACACCCGAAACCCGGCATGCTCGAGGAACGCGTTGCCCGCCTGCCAGCTTTGCTGGCTGTTGCATTGGAGCAAGGTCCCAGCTGGCGCATCTTGACGCAGGATCTCCATCAAGAGCAGCGTGCCGAGGCGACGGCGTCGGTGCTCGGGGTGGATCCCGATGCGAAAATGCCGGATGGGAAGCGCGCCATCGTGGAGCAATGTGGAGGTCGCGAAGCCCACTGTGCGGTCTTCGACCCGCAGCAATCGGAAGTCGCGCGCGCTTCGATTGAAGGGGAGCGCGGCAAACGCGCGAAACGACTCGGCGCTCG